>NZ_JBEZCX010000059.1:0-1064 GCF_040647835.1 Micromonospora sp. NPDC049240 | reverse complement strand
GCGGCGGCCCCGTCGACACCCAATTCATCTACGGCATCTGACCACCACACCCACCACGGCGGGACCCGGACACCACCGGATCCCGCCGTGGCGGCGCGCCCGGTCGGAGTCGTGGCGGCCGGCCGGGAAGCGGAGGGCCGGCCTCAGCCGCGGCGCAGCCCGGCGACGGCCTCCCGCAGGTCGTCCTGGCCGATCGGGGCCGGCGACGCGCCCTCCGCGGCCTCCCGCAGCGCCTTGGCGAGTTGCACCCGGCGCAGCACCTCACGCAGGTCCGCGCCGGTGAGCCCGGCCGTGTCGGCGGCCAGCGCGGCCGGGTCGAGGTCGTCGGCGAACATCCGGAAACCGGGCCGCTCGTGCCGGTCGATCAGCTCGCGGATCATCTTGGTGAGGATCTCCGCGCGGCCGGTGTCGTCCGGCGCCGGAATGGCTATCTTCAGGTCGAAGCGGCCGGAGCGGATCAGCGAGGCGTCGACGCGCTGCGGAAAGTTGGTGGTGGCCACCACGATGACGTCCGGGTTCTCCTCGAACAGCGTGTTCATCTCCTGCTTGAAGATGCCGGCGACGGCGTTGACCGCCTGGCTGGCCGCGTCGCCGCCGGCACCCGCGTAGCTGATGATCGAGTCGAACTCGTCGAAGAGCATCACGGTGGGCCGGCGGTAGCGGCGGGCGTCGCGGAAGATGCGCTTGATGTTGCGCTCGGAGCCGCCGAGGTACTTGTCCAGGATCTCCGGCGTGCGGATCTCCACGAAGTCCGCGCCGACCTCGTTGGCGAGCGCCCGGGCCAGCATGGTCTTGCCGGTGCCCGGCGGGCCGTACATCAGGATGCCCTGCGGCCGGCGCGCGCCCCAGCGGGCCATCGCGGCCGGGTGCCGGAACGACACCGCCACCTCGCGGAACCGGGCGACCACGTCGACCAGGCCGCCGACCTGGTCGAGCGTCACCGTCTCGCTGCGCGGCGCGGCCACCGTCGCGCCGCGCGGCGCGGCCACCGTCGCGCCGCGCGGCGCGGCCCCCGCCGCGCCCCGCGGCGGCCCGGGCGGGGGGGGCCCCCCCCCCGCCTACCC
>NZ_JBEZCX010000058.1:0-1239 GCF_040647835.1 Micromonospora sp. NPDC049240 | reverse complement strand
GGGGATGCTCCTATGGAAGTCAAGGGGTGTTGAGGGTGGTGAAGTCAGCGAGGAGGGCGGTGTGGACCTCGCGGACGATGTAGCGCTTGAGGCAGCGCATGATTTCTTTCTTGTTGAGGCCTTGTTTGGTGCGTTTGTCGACGTAGGCGCGGGTGCGGGGGTCGTGGCGCATGCGGACCAGGGCGATGGTGTGCAGGGCTGAGTTGGCGGCTCTGTCGCCGCCTCGGTTGAGGCGGTGGCGATCGGTGCGTCCTGAGCTGGCGGGGATAGGCGCGGCGCCGCAGAGGTGGGCCAGGGCGGCTTCGGAGCGGAGTCGGTCGGGGTTGTCGCCGGCGGTGGTGAGTAGTTGTCCGGCGACGTCGGTGCCGATGCCGTAGACGGCGTGCAGGTGTGGGGCGGTGCGGGCAACGGCGGGTCGTAGCCGCCGGTCGGCTTGGGTGATCTCGGCGGTCAGGGCCTGGATCCGGGCGGCGATGGCGGCCAGGGCGGCTTTGGTGGCCTCGACGGGATCAGTGAGTCGGGTCTGGTCGACGGGTAGCGCGGCGCACCGGTCGACCAGCGGTGGTCCCGGCTGGCTGAGGTCGTGGCGCAGGGACTCCGGAGCAGAGGCGACCAGGCCGTGGAGCTGGTTGAGCGCGGCGGTGCGGGCCTTCACCGCGCCGCGGCGGGCCACCCGCAGGGCGCGGATGGCCTCGACCGGGCCGGTGCGGGTCTTCGGCGTGCCGCTGGCCTGTCCGGACAGGGCCGCCCGGGCTGCGGCAAGCGCGTCGAGAGGGTCGGACTTGCCCTTGGCCCGGCGGGCTCGCCGGTCCGGACGGTCGACCTCGACCACAGCGACGCCCTCAGCGGTGAGGTGGCGAGCCAGTCCCGCACCGTAGGTGCCGGTGCCCTCCACCCCAACCTTGATCACCTGCCCGAATCGGCGTAGCCAGGCCAGTAGTTGCCGGTAACCCGCCGCCGACGCGGGAAACTCCTGGTCACCCAGTACCCGGCCAGCACCGTCGATGACGGCGGCGTGATGAGTCTTACCGTGGGTGTCGACACCACCTGTGACCTGACGCTTCTTGGCTGCCATGCTGGAACCGTCGTCCCTCTCGCTTGCACCGAACAGGGTCGGCACGCACCGCCGGGACGGGCGGACAGGACAGTGACGGGACCTCTTGCACAGGCTCCTATCAGGTCACGAACGCCCAGCAGGTGAGTGCAGGAACGGGTCACCCGGGCAAGTCGACGAATCCC
>NZ_JBEZCX010000057.1:0-1465 GCF_040647835.1 Micromonospora sp. NPDC049240 | reverse complement strand
CCCGTTACCTTTTTGATCGTCCCCAGCCGGGGACCCTCGGTCGCCCGGCCCGGTATGACTTCCTGCCCCTGTCGTTCGGATGATCCGGGGGGTGTTGTCGCCGGGTCGGGTGGCGTCGGTGGACCGCTGATAGGGACACGGCCACCCGTGTTCGGGGTAGGTCTCTTCGTAACGTGGCTGCCGGCAGTCCGACGCTCAGACCAGCGGCCGAGGCCACGGAGCGATGCGTGGAGGCGGGTGTGGTGCACGGTGGATACGGCGTCTACCTCGGCTTGGACGTCGGCAAAGAGGGTCACCACGCGGTCGGGTTGGCGCCGGACGGCAAGCGGCTGCACGATGCGGCGTTGCCGAACACTGAGGCCAGGCTGCGGCAGTTGTTCGACAAGCTCGCCCGTCACGGCCGGGTTCTGGTGGTGGTCGACCAGCCGGCCTCGATCGGCGCCTTGCCGGTCGCGGTGGCTCGATCATGTGGTCATCACGTGGCCTACCTGCCTGGCCTGGCGATGCGGCGCATCGCTGACCTGCATCCCGGCTCGGCGAAGACCGACGCCCGGGACGCCTACGTCATCGCCGATGCTGCCCGCACCCTGCCGCACACGCTGCGGCGGGTCGACGTCGGCGACGAAGCCCTCGCGGAGCTGGAGGTACTGGTCGGCTTCGACGACGACCTCGCCGGCGAAGCCACCCGCGTGTCCAACCGGATCCGGGGACTGCTCACGCAGATCCATCCCGCCCTGGAACGGGTCCTCGGCCCGAAGGTTCACCACAAGGCCGTGCTAGAGCTGCTGTCACGCTGCGGCGGCCCGGTCGGGCTGCGCAAGGCAGGCCGCCGCAAGCTGATGGCGATCACCGCCGTCCACGCACCCCGCATGGGCGAACGCCTGGTCGAGCAGATCATGACCGCACTCGCCGAGCAGACCGTCACCGTCCCCGGCACCCAAGCAGCCGAGACGATCCTGCCCCGCCTCGCCGACACCCTCCGCGACACCTTGCGGCAACGCGACCAGGCCGCCGGCGAGGTCGAAAGGATCCTCGATGCACACCCTCTTGCCCCGGTCCTGACCTCGATGCCCGGCATCGGCGTCAGGACCGCCGCCCGGATCCTGCTCGAAGTCGGCGACGGCACCGCCTTCCCGACTCCCGGGCACCTTGCCGCCTACGCCGGCCTCGCCCCGGTCACCCGACGATCCGGCAGCAGCATCCGCGGCGAACACCCACCCCGAGGCGGCAACAAGAACCTCAAACGGGCGTTCTTCCTCGCCGCGTTCGCTGCCCTCGCTGACCCCGTGAGCCGCGCCTACTACGACCGAAAGAGAGCCGAGGGCAAACGCCACAACGCCGCCCTCATCTGCCTCGCCCGACGCCGCTGCGACGTCCTGTTCGCCATGCTCCGCGACAAGATTCCCTACCAGCCCCGCCCAGCCACGCCGATCGCCGCTTGACGAAACCCATAGGGACACCCCCC
>NZ_JBEZCX010000056.1:0-1478 GCF_040647835.1 Micromonospora sp. NPDC049240 | reverse complement strand
GCCCACAGCCCCCACGCCAACGACTGCCCGACCAGACCCGCGGCCTGCCGCCGCAGCGCCAAGGCATCCAGGACCGCGTTCGCCGCGGCATAGTTTCCCTGCCCCGGTGACCCGAGCGTGGCCGCCGCCGACGAATACACCACGAACAAACCCAGATCCGCATCCCGGGTCAGCTCATGCAACCACCACGCCGCATCCGCCTTCGCCCGCAACACCGTCTCCAACCGCCGCGGCGTCAACGCCTCAACCACCCCGTCATCAAGCACACCCGCGGTGTGCACCACCCCCACCACCGGATGCTCAGCCGGCACCCCCGCCAACACCTCAGCCAAAGCATCCCGGTCAGCGACATCACACGCCACCACCCGCACCCGCGCACCCAACCCGGTCAGCTCACCGACCAACTCCGCCGCCCCCGCCGCGGCCAGGCCCTGCCGCGACAACAACAACAGATGCCCAACCCCATGCGCGGTGACCAGATGCCGGGCCACCAAACCACCCAACACCCCCGTCCCACCAGTGACCACCACCGTGCCACCCGCATCCAACCCCGCCGACAACCCGTCAGAACCGGACAGCGACAAACGACCAGTACCGGCCCGGACCAACCGCCGCACATACAACCCACCAGCGCGTACCGCGATCTCCGACTCACCGCTGTCGAGCACCGCCGACAGGATCCTGCCCAGCTCGCTACCCTGGTCGCTGTCGTAGTGGGTGTCATCGTCGAGGTCCAGCAGGACGAACCGGTGAGGATGTTCGGACTGCGCGGAACGGACCAAACCCCACACCGCAGCCGCAGCCAAGTCACTACCATCAGTGGCGCCGCGGGTGACCACCACCAACCGGGAACCCTCCGTGGCCGCATCGGCCAGCCACTCCTGGACCCAACCCAACACCAACACGCTCGCCGCGTGCGTGGCCTCGACAACACCCACCGCATCGTCTGGAGTTGGTAGCTCGGCCACCACCACCGCGGGCAGCTCACCAGCAACCTGCCCATGCCATCCCCAGACCAGTTCGGCAGCCGCCGCCGTGGTGCCAGATTCCGCGTCCGGCAGCGGCACCCACTCCACCGCGAACAGCGACTGCGCCACATCCGGTACCCCGGCGCCCAACTGGTCGGTGGTCACCGGCCGCAACACCAGCGAGTCCGCGGTCAGCACCGGCTGGCCGGCGGTGTCGAACACCGCCACCGCGATACCGCCGTCGTCGGTGGGTGTCAGCCGGACTCGTAGCGTGGTCGCCCCAGTCGCGTGCAGCCGCACCCCGCTCCACGCGAACGGCAACACCGCCCCGCCATCGTCGCCGCCGAGCAGCCCGGTCAACCCGATCGGGTGCAACGCCGCGTCCAACACCGCCGGATGCAACCCGAACCCATCGGCTGCGGCCTGCTCGGGCAGGGTCACCTCGGCATACACATCCCGCTCGGAACGCCACACCGCCCGCAAACCCTGAAACACCGGCCCGTACACGTA
>NZ_JBEZCX010000055.1:0-1717 GCF_040647835.1 Micromonospora sp. NPDC049240 | reverse complement strand
TCAGTCAGGAACCCACCCTCCCGGACATAACTGGTCCCCGACCCCGCCGGATCCGGGTCATCTGACGACCCCACATCCCAACCCCGATCCACGGGAAACCCACCCACCGCGTCAACACCCTCGACCAGCAACCGCCAGAACCCGTCCGGGTCACCCACCCCACCCGGATACCGACACCCCATCCCCACAATCGCCACCGGCTCATCAACACCCGCACCGACCACCACCGGCGTAAGAACATCGGACTGCTCACCAAGCAGTTCCGTCAACACGAACCCGGCCAACACCACCGGTGTCGGATAGTCGAAGACCAGCGTGGCCGGCAGCGACAACCCAGTCGCGGCAGCCAACCGGTTACGCAGTTCCACTGCAGTCAACGAGTCGAAACCGAGCTCACGGAACGCGCTGCCCGGATCAACCGCCGCGGGGCCGGCATGGCCGAGCACAACCGCGGCCTGTGCCCGCACCAACTCCAGAACCGCCCGCTGGCGTTCCTCGACCCCCATAGTGGCCAGCCTGGTGGCCAGATCCACCGGCGCGTCAGCGGTGGACGCGGCCCTGCGAGCGGAGCCGCCGGCCAATGTCCGCCACAACGGTGGCACGCCACCGGCCCCGGTACGACGCAGCGCAGGCAGGTCCACCCGCATCGGCACCAGCTGCGGCTGGTCAGTACGTACTGCCGTGTCGAACAGCGCCAAGCCCTGCTCGGAGGAGAGGGGAAGGATGCCGGCGCGTCGCATCCGGTCCAGGTCGACCTCGTCGAGATGCCCGGTCATCGCTGACTGCTGGGCCCACAGCCCCCACGCCAACGACTGCCCGACCAGACCCGCGGCCTGCCGCCGCAGCGCCAAGGCATCCAGGACCGCGTTCGCCGCGGCATAGTTACCCTGCCCCGGTGACCCGAGCGTGGCCGCCGCCGACGAATACACCACGAACAACCCGAGATCCGCATCCCGGGTCAGCTCATGCAACCACCATGCCGCATCCGCCTTGGCCCGCAGCACGGTCTCCAGCCGCTGCGGCGTCAACGCCTCAATCACCCCGTCGTCGAGGACTGCGGCGGTGTGCACCACCCCGACCACCGGATGCTCGACCGGCACCCCCGCCAACACCTCAGCCAGAGCGTTCCGGTCAGCGACATCACACGCCGCCACCCGCACCCGTGCGCCCAACCCGGTCAGCTCACCGACCAACTCCGCCGCCCCGGCCGCAGCCGGGCCGCGCCGGGACAACAGCAACAGGTGCCTGACTCCGTGCGTGGTGACCAGATGCCGGGCCACCAACCCACCCAACACCCCGGTCCCACCAGTGATCACCACCGTGCCACCCGCGTCCAGACCGGCCGGTAGCCGCAGCACCACCTTGCCCACATGACGGGCCGCCTGCAGATAACGCAAGGCCTGCACCGCGTGAGTCGCCGCGAACACGTTCACCGGCAGCGGCTGCAGGACCTCCGCAGCGAACATGTCCAGGATCTCGGCCAGCATCTGGCCGATCCGGTCAGCGCCGGCCTCGGACAGGTCAAACGCCTGATACACCACCCCGGTGTGATCCGCGACGACCCGGGCCGGGTCCCGCACATCGGTCTTACCCATCTCCACGAACCGGCCACCACGAGGCAACAGGTCCAGCGACGCGTCCACGAACTCCCCGGCCAAGGCGTTGAGCACCACATCCACCCCCTCCCCACCGGTCACGGCCAGGAAGCTGCGACGGA
>NZ_JBEZCX010000054.1:0-1748 GCF_040647835.1 Micromonospora sp. NPDC049240 | reverse complement strand
ATACCCACCCCACCAGCCGCAGCATGAATCAGGATCCGCTGCCCCGCCCGCACCTCGGCCAGATCCCGCAACGCATAGAACGCGGTCAGAAACACAATCGGCACCGACGCCGCCCGAGTAAACGACCAGCCCCGCGGAACCCGCGCCAAGAGACGATGATCGGTGACCGCCACCGGCCCCAACGCACCGTTGAACATCCCGAACACCCGATCCCCAACCACCACCCCCGACACACCCGCGCCGACCTCAAGCACCACCCCGGCCGCCTCACTACCCATCACCGCAGCCGAATCCGGATACATCCCCAACCCGACCAACACATCCCGGAAATTCAACCCCGCCGCCCGCACCCCAACCCGCACCTGCCCAACCCCCAACGGCGCCACCACCCCCGGACAATCCACCACCGCCAGGTTGTCCAAACTGCCCGGCTCCAACACATCAAGACGCCACGACAACCGCTCAGGACCAGGCAGGGATAGCCGGCCAGTACCACCGGCTCGGGTCAACCGCCGGGTGTACAGCCCACCAGCGCGTACCGCGATCTCCGGCTCGTCACTGTCGAGCACCGCCGTCAGGATCCTGCCCAGCTCGCTGCCGGGGTCGGTGTGATCGTCGAGGTCCAGCAGGATGAACCGATTGGGGTGCTCGGACTGCGCGGAACGGACCAGACCCCACACCGCAGCCGCGGCCAAGTCACTACCATCAGTGGCGCCGCGGGTGACCACCACCAACCGGGAACCCTCCGTGGCCGCATCCGCCAGCCACTCCTGGACCCAACCCAACACCAACGTGCTCGCCGCGTGCGTAGCCTCGACAACACCCACCGCATCGTCTGGAGTTGGTAGCTCGGCGACCACCACCGGGGGCAGCTCACCAGCAACCTGCCCATGCCATCCCCAGACCAGTTCGGTAGCCGCCGCCGTGGTGCCAGATTCCGCGTCCGGCAGCGGCACCCACTCCACCGCGAACAGCGACTGCGCCACATCCGGTACCCCGGCGCCCAACTGGTCGGCGGTCACCGGCCGCAACACCAGCGAGTCCGCGGTCAGCACCGGCTGGTCGGCGGTGTCGAACACCGCCACCGCAATAGCCCCATCGTCGGCCGGTGCCAGCCGAACCCGTAGCGTGGTCGCCCCGGTCGCGTGCAGCCGCACCCCGCTCCACGCGAACGGCAACACCGCCTCATCACCGAGAAGTCCGGTCAACCCGATCGGGTGCAACGCCGCGTCCAACACCGCCGGATGCAACCCGAACCCATCCGCTGCGTCCTGCTCGGGCAGGGTCACCTCGGCATACACATCCCGGTCGGAACGCCACACCGCCCGCAAACCCTGAAACACCGGCCCGTACACGTACCCGCCGTCGGCCAACCGCTCGTACACGCCGTCAACAGCCACCGGCCGCGCACCGGCCGGCGGCCACTGCCCCAACCCCGCCGGAACCCGACCGGCCTGCGGGCTCAACACACCCGTGGCATGCCGAGTCCACGAACCCTCCGCGCCTTCTGGTCGGGAGTACACGTTGACCGGCCGTCGACCATCCTGGTCGGGATCACCGACCCACACCTGCACCTGCACTGCGCCCTGCTCCGGCAGCAGCAACGGGGTCTGCAGCGTCAACTCCTGCACCAGGGCACAGCCCACCTGGTCGCCGGCGTACATCACCAACTCCACATACGCCGTGCCCGCCAACAACACCGAACCCAACACCACATGATCGGCCAACCACGGCTGCGCCGACAACGA
>NZ_JBEZCX010000053.1:0-1768 GCF_040647835.1 Micromonospora sp. NPDC049240 | reverse complement strand
GGCCAGTCGGTTGCGTAGTTCTACCGCGGTCAGGGAGTCGAAACCGAGTTCGCGGAATGCCCGGTCGGGTGGGATCGCCTGGGCGCTGTCGTGGCCGAGGGCGGTGGCGGCGTGGGCGCGTACCAGTTCGAGGATCTTCTGCTGGCGTTGCGGGCCGGTCAACGCGCGTAGCTCGGCGGCCAGTGTCGAATCGTCGAGTGGCCCGGGTTCGGCGTCGGCGACGGCGGGTTGCGCCTCGGGCAGTCTGGCTAGTAGCGCACTCGGGCGTGCGGAGGTGAACGCTCGGGTGAACTGGGCCCAGTCCACGTCAGCGACGGCGAGGAAGCCTTCACCCTGACCGACCGCCTCGGCCAGGGCCTGCACCGCCCGCTGCGGATCCATGGCCCGCACCCCACGCCGCTGCAACTGCCCGGTGTCGGCCTGCCCGGCCATTCCCTCGCCGGCCCACAAACCCCACGCCACACTGGTCACCGACCGCCCCGCGGCACGCTGCTGAACGGCGTACGCGTCCAGGAACGCGTTCGCAGCCGCGTACACCCCCTGCCCACCACCACCCCACACACCGGCGTTCGAGGAGAACAACACCATCGCGTCCAACCGGTGCTCAGACCCCTCGACCAACAACTCATGCAGGTTACGAGTACCCGCGACCTTCGCCGCCAAGATCTGCTCCGCCACCCCCGGGTCGGTGTCGTCAATGGGCGCGAGCTGACCCACCCCCGCCGCATGCACCACCGCATCAACCGGCCCTACCTCGGACAGGACCGCGGCCAACCCATCACGATCTGCCACATCACAACCCCGCACACTCACCCGGACCCGGCCATCAGCGCTCAGCTCACCGACCAACTCGGCCACACCCGCCCCGTCCACGCCCCGACGAGACACCAACACCACATGTTCCGCACCACGCCCGGCCACCCAACGGGCCACATGCGCACCCAAACCACCAGTGCCACCAGTGATCAACACCGTGCCCCGCGGCTGCCACACCCGCGGCGACTCCTCCACCCGGGCACGCACCAACCTGCGCCCATACACACCACTGACGCGCACCGCGACCTGATCCTGCCCATCCCACCCGGCCAACACGCCGGCACAACGACGCGCCACCGCAGCCGCGTCCCGCGACGCCTCAGGCCACGACAGGGGCAGATCCACCAGACCACCCCACAGACGCGGATACTCCAACGCCGCGACCACACCCAAACCCCACGCCAAAGCCTGCACCGGATCAGCAGGAACATCGAACCGACCAGTACCCACCGCGCCACGAGTGAGCACCCACACCCGCCCCGCGTCGCTACCCGTGTCGATGTCGTGCAGACCCTGCAGCAACGCCAACAACCCCTGCACCGGCGCCCCACCCGGCAGGAACACCACCCCACCCCACCCCGCCCCGTCCAGCCCGGCCACCACCGCCCGCAACGCCGCAGCCACCCCCACCCGGGTGCCGTCAACAGCTACCCGCACCACCCGCGCGCCATGCCCGACCAGGACCTGCTCAACCAGCCCGACCCACCCCAACCCACCATCATCATCAGCCACCAGATCCGCGCCATACACCACAAGCCAGTTACCGTTCAGCGCCGCTTCAGGACCACCGGTCAACGGCTCCCACACAACCCGATACCGCCACGCGTCAACCAACCGCCGATCCTCACGAGCCCGCTGCCACGCCACCAACCCCGGCAAAACCATAGCCACACCCTGCTCATCCACCCCCCAAGCAGCAGCCAAAGCCCCCACATCACCCCGCTGCACCACC
>NZ_JBEZCX010000052.1:0-2004 GCF_040647835.1 Micromonospora sp. NPDC049240 | reverse complement strand
ACCTCAGGCCGGTCGACCACAAACCCCGCCAACCGCTGCGCCTGCACCCGCAACGCCACCTCAGACTTAGCCGACAACAACCACGGCACCACCCCGCCCGGCAGCGCCGGCGACTCCTCGCCCGAGGCCGCCGGGTCAGCCGGTGCGACCTGCAGCGACTCGCTCGATTCGGCTTCTTCCAGGATGAGGTGGGCGTTGGTGCCGCTGAGTCCGAACGAGGACACCCCAGCGCGTCGTGGCCGGCCGTTGACGGGCCATGGCGTGGCCTCGGTCAGCAGTCGCACCGATCCGGTCGACCAGTCCACATGTGTGGACGGCTCGTCCACGTGCAGCGTCCTGGGCATCAACCCGTGTCGCATCGCGAGGACCATCTTGATGATCCCGGCGACACCCGCGGCCGCCTGGGTGTGGCCGATGTTCGACTTCACCGACCCCAACCGCAACGGCTGCCCCGCGGGCCGGTCCTGGCCGTACGCGGCGATCAGCGCTTGAGCCTCGATCGGGTCACCCAGGGTGGTGCCTGTGCCGTGCGCCTCCACCACATCCACCTCGCCCGGCGACAACCGCGCGTTCGCCAAAGCCTGACGGATCACCCTCTGCTGCGACGGACCATTCGGCGCACTCAACCCATTCGACGCGCCGTCCTGGTTGACCGCGCTGCCCCGCACCACCGCCAACACCTGATGCCCCCGCCGACGAGCATCCGACAACCGCTCCAACACCACAATTCCGACGCCCTCACCCCAACCCGTGCCGTCGGCCGCGTCCGCGAACGGTTTGCACCGCCCATCAGCGGCCAACCCACCCTGCCGGGAAAACTCCACAAACGCCCCCGGCTTGGCCATCACCGCTACGCCGCCGGCCAGGGCCATCGAACACTCACCCGACCGCAACGCCTGCGCCGCCAAATGCACCGCCACCAACGACGACGAACACGCCGTATCCACCGACACCGCCGGGCCCTCCAAGCCCAGCGTGTACGCCACCCGCCCCGACATGACACTCGCCACGTTGCCAGTCAGGAGATGCCCCTCGCTACCGGTCTGCGCGTCACCGATCACCGAGATGTAGTCCTGCCCGGCGGCACCGATGTACACACCGGTGTCCGAGCCGCGTAGCCCCGACGGGTCGATCCCGGCCCGCTCCAACGCCTCCCAGGAAACCTCCAACAACAACCGCTGCTGCGGATCCATCGCCACAGCCTCCCGCGGACTGATCCCGAAGAACCCCGCGTCGAACAACGCCGCACCAGCCAGGAAGCCACCCTCCCGGGCATAACTGGTCCCCGACCCCGCCGGATCCGGGTCATCTGACGACCCGACATCCCAACCCCGATCCGTGGGGAACCCACCCACCGCGTCAACGCCATCGACCAGCAGCTGCCAGAACTCCTCCGGGTCACCCACCCCACCCGGATACCGACACCCCATCCCCACGATCGCCACCGGCTCGACGCTGGCGGCCTCCAGAGCCTGTACCCGGCGGTTGGCCTGGCGCAGCTCGGCTACGGTCCGCTTGAGGTACTCGCGCAGCTTGTCGTCGTTGGTCACGGGTGTCCCTCCGGAGCGGGTACGGGCATTCAGGCCGAGCCGAGCTCGTTGTCGACAAGTTCGAACAGCTCGTCGTCGGTGACCTCGTCCAGGTCGGTGTCGGGCCCAGCGGCCGACTCTGCGGGCAGCGGCGTGGTGAGCCGGACGACCAACGCCTGGAGGCGCCGGGCGAGCTGGGCGCGCGTATCCGCGTCCACGGCCGGTCCGGCGAGCGCGCGCTCCAACCGATCGAGCTCGGCGACGACCGGCGCCTCGGCCTGCTCGTCCGGCCACAGCTGGACCCGGAGATGGTCGGCCAGAGCGGTCGGTGTCGGGTGGTCGAAGACCAGCGTGGCTGGTAGCGGCAGTCCGGTGGCGGCGGCCAGTCGGTTGCGTAGTTCTACCGCGGTCAGGGAGTCGAAACCGAGTTCGCGGAATGCCCGGTCGGGTGGGATCGCCTGGGCGCTGTCGTGGC
>NZ_JBEZCX010000051.1:0-2083 GCF_040647835.1 Micromonospora sp. NPDC049240 | reverse complement strand
TCCAGCCGCTGCGGCGTCAACGCCTCGACCACCCCGTCGTCGAGGACTCCGGCGGTGTGCACCACCCCGACCACCGGATGCTCGACCGGCACCCCCGCCAACACCTCAGCCAGCGCATCCCGGTCAGCGACATCACACGCCACCACCCGCACCCGCGCGCCCAACTCGGTCAGCTCACCGACCAACTCCGCCGCCCCGGCCGCGGCCAGGCCGCGCCGGGACAGCAACAACAGGTGCCTGACTCCGTGCGCGGTGACCAGATGCCGGGCCACCAATCCACCCAACACACCGGTCCCACCAGTGACCACCACCGTGCCACCCGCATCCAACCCCGCCAACCCGTCAGAGCCGGACAGCGACAAACGACCAGTACCGGCCCGGACCAACCGCCGCACATACAACCCACCAGCGCGTACCGCGATCTCCGGCTCGCCGCTGTCGAGCACCGCCGTCAGGAGCCTGCCCAAGTCGCTGCCGGGGTCGGTGTCATCGTCGAGGTCCAGCAGGACGAACCGATTGGGGTGCTCGGACTGCGCGGAGCGGACCAGGCCCCACACCGCAGCCGCAGCAAGGTCACTGCCATCAGTGGCGCCACGAGTGACCACCACCAACCGGGAACCCTCCATGCCCGGATCAGCCAACCAGTCCTGGACCCAACCCAACACCAACGCGCTCGCCGCATGCGTAGCCTCGACAACACCCACCGCATCGTCTGGAGTTGGTAGCTCGGCCACCACGACCGGGGGCAGCTCGCCATCAAGCCCGCCTGGCGAGTGGGGCACCAGCAGAGGTTGCGGGTGCTGCCCGTGCCATGCCCAGACCAGTTCGCCAATCACCGACGCGGTGTCGGGTTCTGCGTCCGGTAGCGGTACCCATTCCACCGTGAACAGTGACTGCGCCGCGTCCGGTACACCGGCGCCGAGTTGGTCGGTGGTCACTGGTCGCAGCGCCAGCGAGGTCGCGGTCAGCACCGGCTGGCCGGTGGTGTCGAACACCGCCACCGCAACAGCCCCATCGTCGGCCGGTGTCAGCCGGACCCGCAGCGTGGTCGCTCCGGTCGCGTGCAGCCGGACCCCGCTCCACGCGAACGGCAACACCGCCCCGCCATCGTCGCCGCCGAGCAGTCCGGTCAACCCGATCGGGTGCAACGCCGCGTCCAACACCGCCGGATGCAACCCGAACCCGCCGGTCTCGACGTGCTCGGGCAGGGTCACCTCGGCATACACATCCCGGTCGTGACGCCACACCGCCCGCAGACCCTGGAACACCGGCCCGTACACGTACCCGCCGTCGGCCAACCGCTCGTACACGCCGTCAACAGCCACCGGCCGCGCGTCGGCCGGCGGCCACTGCCCCAACCCGGACGGCACCCGGCCAGCTTGCGGGCTCAACACACCCGTGGCATGCCGAGTCCACGAACCTTCCGCGCCTTCTGGTCGGGAGTACACGTTGACCGGCCGTCGACCATCCTGGCCGGGATCACCGACCCACACCTGCACCTGCACCCCACCCTGCTCCGGCAGCAGCAGCGGGGTCTGCAGCGTCAACTCCTGCACCAGGGCACAACCCACCTGGTCCCCGGCGTACATCACCAACTCCACATACGCCGTGCCCGCCAACAACACCGAACCCAACACCACATGATCGGCCAACCACGGCTGCACCGACAACGACAACCGTCCGGTCAACACCACCCCATCCCCATCAGCCAACGACACCGCCGCACGCAACAACGGATGACCAGCCGAACCCTGCCCCAAGACCCGAGCGTCCCCCACACCGGCCACCGCCGACTGTGGCCAGAACCGCTGATGCTGGAACGGGTAGGTCGGCAGTTCCACAGCCCGCCGACCGGCGGTCGTGTCGAGTAGTGTCGGCCAGTTCACGGTCCCGCCGTGTACGTGGACACCGGCGACCGCGGTCAGTAGTGTCTCCGGCTCGTCCCGCTCAGCTCGCAGCGCGGGCAGCCACACGCCTGCATCGGGGGTGTCGGCCATCGAGGTCAGCGTGCCGTCCGGTCCCAGCTCGAGGAAGACACCCACGCCCTGCTCACGCAGCGCGTTCACCGCGTCGTCGTAGCGCA
>NZ_JBEZCX010000050.1:0-2089 GCF_040647835.1 Micromonospora sp. NPDC049240 | reverse complement strand
CCCGCTCAGCTCGCAGCGCGGGCAGCCACACGCCTGCATCGGGGGTGTCGGCCATCGAGGTCAGCGTGCCGTCCGGTCCCAGCTCGAGGAAGACATCCACGTCTCGCTCGCGCAGCGCGTTCACCGCGTCGTGGTAGCGCACCGTCTGGCGGGCGTGCGTCAGCCAGTATCCGGGTTCGGTCACGTCCGCGCCGGGGGTGCCCGAGACCACCGGGATGGTCGGCTCCCGCCACACCACCCCGCCCAACACGTCGGCGAAGTCGGCCAACATCGGCTCCATCAACGGCGAATGGAACGCGTGACTGACCCGCAACCGCCGCGCCTTACCACCGGCGTCTCGCCACCGCTGCGCCAAGTCCAACACCACGTCCCGGTCACCGGAGATCACCGTCGAGCGGGGGCCGTTGACCGCCGCCACCCCCACCAGATCGGTGTGCCCCGCGATCAGATCGTGGGCTTCGGCGTCGCTGGCGGTCAGCGCCACCATGGCCCCACCAGCAGGAAGCGCCTGCATCAGACGACCCCGCGCAGCCACCACCGCCACCGCATCAGCCAGACCCCACACCCCCGCCACATGAGCCGCACTCAACTCACCAATCGAATGCCCCGCCACACACTGCGGAACCACCCCCCACGAACCGACCAACCGGTACAACGCCACCTGCACCGCGAACAACCCCGCCTGCGCATACACCGTCTGATCCAACAACCGCGCCTCGCCCGCAACCACGTCCCGCAACGACCGCTCCAAATGCTGGTCGAAGTATGCGCAGACCTCATCGAACGCCTCAGCGAACACCGGATACGCCTCATACAGACCCAGACCCATCCCAACCCGCTGGCTACCCTGCCCCGAAAACACCACCGCCAACCGACCAGACCCAGCGATCCCGCTCACCACCCCCGACGCCTGACCACCCCCGGCCAGCGCCTGCAACCCGTCCATGAACGCCGACCGGTGCTGGCCGAGCACCACACCCCGATGCGCGAACCCGGTCGCCCGGCCGTCCACCAACGCCCGCCCCACCACCACCGGATCCACCTCAGGCCGGTCGACCACAAACCCCGCCAACCGCTGCGCCTGCGCCCGCAGCGCCACCTCAGACTTGGCCGACAACAACCACGGCACCACCCCGCCGCCCGGTAGCGGGGCCGGCTCATGACCCAACGCCGTGTCCGGTGCCGGTTCAGCCTCCTCCAGGATGAGGTGGGCGTTGGTGCCGCTGATCCCGAACGACGACACCCCAGCCCGCCGGGGCCGCCCGTTGACCGGCCACGGCGTGGCCTCGGTCAGCAGACGCACCGAGCCAGCCGACCAATCCACATGCGACGACGGGGCGTCCACATGCAGCGTCTCGGGCATCAACCCGTGCCGCATCGCCAGGACCATCTTGATGATCCCGGCGACGCCGGCGGCTGC
This sequence comes from Micromonospora sp. NPDC049240, assembly GCF_040647835.1. Lineage (NCBI taxonomy): Bacteria > Bacillati > Actinomycetota > Actinomycetes > Micromonosporales > Micromonosporaceae > Micromonospora > Micromonospora sp. NPDC049240. The sequence goes on along the minus strand of NZ_JBEZCX010000050.1, from coordinate 669 downwards.
CATGGTGTGGCCGATGTTCGACTTCACCGACCCCAACCGCAGCGGTTGTCCCGGCGGTCGGTCCTGGCCGTACGCGGCGATCAGCGCCTGCGCCTCGATCGGATCACCCAGCGTGGTGCCTGTGCCGTGCGCCTCCACCACATCCACCTCGCCCGGCGACAACCGCGCATTCGCCAAAGCCTGACGGATCACCCGCTGCTGCGACGGCCCATTCGGGGCGCTCAACCCGTTGGAAGCCCCGTCCTGGTTGACCGCGCTGCCCCGCACCACCGCCAACACCTGATGCCCCCGCCGGCGGGCATCCGACAGTCGTTCCAGCACCAGGATTCCGACACCCTCACCCCAACCCGTGCCGTCAGCCGCGTCCGCGAACGGTTTGCACCGCCCATCAGCAGCCAACCCACCCTGCCGGGAAAACTCCACAAACGCGCCCGGAGTGGCCATCACCGTCACGCCGCCGGCCAGGGCCATCGAACACTCACCCGACCGCAACGCCTGCGCCGCCAAATGCACCGCCACCAGGGACGACGAACACGCCGTGTCCACCGACACCGCCGGGCCCTCCAAGCCCAGCGTGTACGCCACCCGCCCCGACATGACACTCGCCGCGTTACCCGTCAGCAGATGCCCCTCACTACCGGTCTGCGCGTCACCAATCACCGAGACGTA
>NZ_JBEZCX010000049.1:0-2383 GCF_040647835.1 Micromonospora sp. NPDC049240 | reverse complement strand
GCGTGGTGGTTGCATGCGCTGACCCGGGATGCGGATCTGGGTTTGTTCGTGGTGTATTCGTCGGCGGCGGCCACGCTCGGGTCACCGGGGCAGGGTAACTACGCCGCGGCCAACGCCGTTCTGGACGCCTTGGCGCTGCGGCGGCAGGCCGCAGGTCTGGTCGGGCAGTCGTTGGCGTGGGGGCTGTGGGCCCAGCAGTCGGCGATGACCGGGCATCTCGACGAGCTGGACCTGGACCGGATGCGACGCGCCGGCATCCTTCCCCTGTCCTCCGAGCAGGGCTTGGCGCTGTTCGACACGGCAGTACGTACTGACCAGCCGCAGCTCGTGCCGATGCGGGTGGACCTGCCTGCGCTGCGTCGTACCGGGGCCGGTGGCGTGCCACCGTTGTGGCGGACGTTGGCCGGCGGCCCGGCCCGCCGGGCGGCGACCACCGCCGATGTGCGGGTGGATCTGGCCGCCAGGTTGGCCGCTATGGGGGGCGAGGAACGCCAGCAGACAGTCCTGGAACTGGTGCGGGCACAAGCCGCGGTCGTGCTCGGCCATGCCGACCCCGCGGCGATTGATCCGGACAGCGCGTTCCGTGAACTCGGGCTCGATTCGTTGACCGCGGTGGAGTTGCGTAACCGGTTGGCTGCCGCGACCGGGTTGTCGTTGCCGGCCACGCTGGTCTTCGACTATCCGACACCGGTGGTGTTGACCGGGTTCGTGTTGACGGAACTGCTTGGTGAGCAGACCGATGTCCTTACGCCGGTGGCGGTCGGTGCGGGTGTCGACGAGCCGGTGGCGATCGTGGGGATGGGGTGTCGGTATCCGGGCGGAGTGGACGACCCGGACGGGTTCTGGCAGCTGCTGGTCGAGGGCATCGACGCGGTGAAGGGATTCCCCGCGGACCGGGGATGGGACCTGACAGCGCTGCACGACTCCGGCCGGCAGCGGTCGGAGACCCGGTACGGAACATTCCTTCCCGAGGCCGCGATGTTCGACGCGGGGTTCTTCGGGATCAGTCCGCGGGAGGCCGTGGCGATGGATCCGCAGCAGCGGCTGTTGTTGGAGGTTTCCTGGGAGGCGTTGGAGCGGGCCGGGATCGACCCGTCCGGGCTACGCGGCTCGGACACCGGCGTGTACGTCGGCACCAGCGGCCAAGACTACATCTCCATGATCGGCGACGTGCAGACCGGCAGCGAGGGACACCTCCTGACCGGTAACGCGGCCAGTGTCATGTCGGGGCGGGTGGCGTACACCCTGGGTCTGGAGGGCCCGGCGGTGTCGGTGGACACGGCGTGTTCGTCATCAGCGGTCGCGGTGCATCTCGCGGCGCAGGCGTTGCGCTCGGGTGAGTGTTCGATGGCCCTGGCCGGCGGTGTCACGGTGATGGCCACGCCGGGAGCGTTCGTGGAGTTTTCCCGGCAGGGCGGGTTGGCTGCCGACGGGCGGTGCAAACCGTTCGCGGACGCCGCCGACGGCACGGGTTGGGGTGAGGGCATCGGCATTCTGGTGTTGGAGCGGTTGTCGGATGCTCGTCGGCGGGGGCATCAGGTGTTGGCGGTGGTGCGGGGCAGCGCGGTCAATCAGGATGGCGCGTCGAATGGGTTGAGTGCGCCGAACGGGCCGTCGCAGCAGCGGGTGATCCGTCAGGCTCTGGCGAACGCGCGGTTGTCGCCGGGCGACGTCGACGTGGTGGAGGCGCACGGCACGGGCACCACCCTGGGTGACCCGATCGAGGCGCAGGCGCTCATCGCCGCGTACGGCCAGGGCCGGCCGGCGGAGCAGCCGCTTCGCCTGGGGTCGGTGAAGTCGAACATCGGCCACACCCAGGCAGCCGCAGGTGTCGCCGGGATCATCAAGATGGTCCTCGCGATGCGGCACGGGTTGATGCCCAAGACGCTGCACGTGGACGAGCCGTCGTCGCATGTGGACTGGTCGACCGGCTCGGTGCGTCTGCTGACCGAGGCCACGCCATGGCCGGACGGTGGCCGGCCGCGGCGGGCTGGGGTGTCGTCGTTCGGGATCAGCGGCACCAACGCCCACCTCATCCTGGAGGAGGCCGATCCCGTACCGGACCCGGCGTTGGGTCATGAGCCGGCCCCGCTACCGGGCGGCGGGGTGGTGCCGTGGTTGTTGTCGGCTAAGTCTGAGGTGGCGTTGCGGGCGCAGGCGCAGCGGTTGGCGGGGTTTGTGGTCGACCGGCCTGGGGTGGATCCGGTGGTGGTGGGGCGGGCGTTGGCGGGCCGGTCGGTGTTTGCGTATCGGGCGGTGGTGGTGGCGGGGGATGCCGATGGGTTCCTGGCTGGGTTGCGGGATGTGGATGTTTCGTCTGCGGTGGTGCGTGGTGTGGCGGCGGGTGTGGGTGGGTCGGGTGCGGTGTTTGTGTTTCCGGGGC
>NZ_JBEZCX010000048.1:0-2502 GCF_040647835.1 Micromonospora sp. NPDC049240 | reverse complement strand
GCCCGCTCCAACGCCTCCCAGGAAACCTCCAACAACAACCGCTGCTGCGGATCCATCGCCACAGCCTCCCGCGGACTGATCCCGAAAAACCCCGCGTCAAACAACGCCACACCAGTCAGGAACCCACCCTCCCGGGCATAACTGGTCCCCGACCCCGCCGGATCCGGGTCATACAACGACCCGACATCCCAACCCCGATCCATCGGCCATGGCCCGATGGCGTCGCCGCCCGTGGCAATAAGATCCCAGAGCTGTTCCGGGGTATCTATGCCGGCCGAGAACCGGCAGGCCATTGAGACCACCGCGATGGGCTCAGTCCCCCGATCCTGAATCTCCTGCAGGCGTCTCCGGGTCTCCAGCAGGTTGTCCGTGGCCTGTCGCAGATATGTCCGCAGCTTCTCATCGTTGCTCACGCCGTTCGCCCTCCCTCGGAGCTTGCGATCTTGTCGAGAACGTCGAACAGCTCGTCATCTGAGGCTGCATAGGTGTCGATCACCGGGGTTGCCCCGTGGCCGCCCGTCTGGGCCTCGAGCCTGCGCACCAGCTCACGCAGGCGGTCCGCCAGCTTCGTCGGATCTCTGCCATCTCCCGGGGCCAACGTGCGTATAGCCTGCTCGATCCGGTCCAAGTCGGACTCCAGAGTATTTGCGGGCGCCTTCTCCTCAGGCGCAACTCGCGTCCACAGCTCGCGGCTGAGTTCGGCGGGGGTGGGGTAGTCGAAGACCAGCGTGGCCGGCAGCGACAGGCCGGTCGCCGTGGTCAGTCGGTTACGTAGTTCCACGGCGGTCAGCGAGTCGAAGCCGAGTTCGCGGAATGCGCTGTCCGGGTTGATCGTCGTTGGGTCGGGATGGCCGAGTACGACGGCGGCTTGTATTCGTACCAGTTCCAGGACTGTTCGCTGGCGTTCCTCGACTCCCATAGCGGCCAGCCTGGTGGTCAGGTCCATCCGGGTGTCGGTTGTGGTCGCCGTCCGGCGGGCCGGGCCGCCGGCCAATGTCCGCCACAACGGCGGCACACCACCGGCCCCGGTACGACGTAGCGCGGGCAGGTCCACCCGGATCGGCACGAGCTGCGGCTGGTGGGTACGTACTGCCGTGTCGAACAGTGCCAGGCCCTGCTCGGAGGAGAGGGAAAGGATGCCGCTGCGTCGCATCCGGTCCAGGTCGGCCTCGTCGAGATGCCCGGTCATGGCTGACTGCTGGGCCCACAGTCCCCACGCCAGTGATTGCCCGACCAGTCCCTCGGCCTGCCGCCGTAGTGCTAGGGCGTCCAGGACGGCGTTGGCCGCGGCATAGTTTCCTTGTCCCGGTGACCCGAGTGTGGCCGCCGCCGACGAATACACCACGAACAACCCGAGATCCATGTCCCGGGTCAGTTCGTGCAGCCACCATGCCGCATCAGCCTTGGCCCGCAGCACGGTCTCCAGCCGCTGTGGCGTCAACGCCTCGATCACCCCGTCGTCGAGGACTGCGGCGGTGTGCACCACCCCGACCACCGGATGCTCGACCGGCACCGCCGCCAACACCTCAGCCAGAGCGTTCCGGTCAGCGACATCACACGCCGCCACCCGCACCCGCGCACCCAACCCGGTCAGCTCACCGACCAACTCCGCCGCCCCGGCCGCAGCCGGGCCACGCCGGGACAACAGCAACAGGTGCCTGACTCCGTGCGTGGTGACCAGATGCCGGGCCACCAAACCACCCAACACACCGGTCCCACCAGTGACCACCACCGTGCCACGGGAGTCCAGACCGGCCGGTAGCCGCAGCACCACCTTGCCCACGTGGCGGGCCGCCTGCAGGTAGCGCAGGGCCTGCAGTGCTTGGGCTGATTCGAATACGCTCACGGGTAGTGTCTGGAGGATGTCCGCGGCGAACATGTCCAGGATCTCGGCCAGCATCTGGCCGATCCGGTCAGCACCGACGTCGGGCAGGTTGAACGCCTGGTACACCACCCCGGGGTGGTCCGCGGCGATCCGCACCGAGTCCCGCACATCGGTTTTGCCCATCTCCACGAACCGGCCGCCGCGGGGCAGCAGGTCCAGCGACGCGTCCACGAACTCCCCGGTCAGGGCGTTGAGTACCACGTCCACCCCCTCTCCCCCGGTCGCCGTCAGGAAGCTGCGGCGGAAGTCCAGATCCCGGGAGGAGGCCAGGTGCGTATCGTCCACACCCATCCCGCGTATGGTGTTCCACTTGCCGGCGCTGGCGGTGGCGTACACCTGCAATCCCCACGCCTGGGCCAGCTGCACCGCGGCCATACCCACCCCACCAGCCGCAGCATGAATCAGGATCCGCTGCCCCGCCCGCACCTCGGCCAGATCCCGCAACGCGTAGAACGCGGTCAGGAACACGATCGGCACCGACGCCGCGCGGGTGAACGACCAGCCCTGCGGGACCCGGGCCAGGAGACGATGATCGGTGACCGCCACCGGCCCGAATGCCCCGTTGAACATGCCGAACACCCGGTCACCGACCACCACCCCCGACACATCCGGAGCAG
>NZ_JBEZCX010000047.1:0-3819 GCF_040647835.1 Micromonospora sp. NPDC049240 | reverse complement strand
GCCCGCTCCAACGCCTCCCAGGAAACCTCCAACAACAACCGCTGCTGCGGATCCATCGCCACAGCCTCCCGCGGACTGATCCCGAAAAACCCCGCATCGAACAACGCCACGTCAGTCAGGAACCCACCCTCCCGGGCATAACTGGTCCCCGACCGCTGCCGATCGGGGTCGTACAGCGCCGTCAGATCCCAACCCCGATCCACGGGGAACCCATCCACCGCGTCAACACCCTCGACCAGCAACCGCCAAAACCCGTCCGGGTCACCCACCCCACCCGGATACCGACACCCCATCCCCACAATCGCCACCGGCTCGTCGACACCCGCACCGACCGCCACCGGCGTAAGGACATCGGTCTGCTCACCGAGCAGTTCCGTCAACACGAACCCGGCCAACACCACCGGTGTCGGATAGTCGAAGACCAGCGTGGCCGGCAACGACAACCCAGTCGCGGCAGCCAACCGGTTACGCAACTCCACTGCAGTCAACGAGTCGAAACCGAGCTCACGGAACGCGCTGCCCGGATCAACCGCCGCGGGGTCGGCATGGCCGAGCACAACCGCGGCCTGTGCCCGCACCAACTCCAGAACCGCCCGCTGGCGCCCCTCAACCCCCATAGCCGCCAACCTGGCGGCCAGGTCCACCGGCGCGTCAGCGGTGGAGGCGGCCCTGCGGGCGGAACCGCCGGCCAACGTCCGCCACAACGGTGGCAAGCCACCGGCGGCGGCTCGACGCAGCGCGGCAAGGTCCACCCGGATCGGCACCAGTTGCGGCTGGTGGGTGCGCACTGCCGCGTCGAACAACGCCAGGCCTTCTTCGGAGGAGATGGGAAGGATGCCGGCGCGTCGCATTCGGTCCAGGTTCACATCGTCGAGACGTCCGGTCATGGCTGACTGCTGGGCCCACAGTCCCCACGCCAACGACTGCCCGACCAGACCTGCGGCCTGCCGCCGCAGCGCCAAGGCGTCCAAGACGGCGTTCGCCGCGGCATAGTTTCCCTGCCCCGGTGACCCGAGCGTGGCCGCCGCCGACGAATACACCACGAACAAACCCAGATCCGCATCCCGGGTCAACTCATGCAACCACCACGCCGCATCCGCCTTCGCCCGCAACACCGTCTCCAGCCGCCGCGGCGTCAACGCCTCAACCACCCCGTCATCAAGCACACCCGCGGTGTGCACCACCCCCACCACCGGATGCTCGACCGGCACCCCCGCCAACACCTCAGCCAGCGCATCCCGGTCAGCGACATCACACGCCACCACCCGCACCCGCGCACCCAACCCGGTCAGCTCACCGACCAACTCCGCCGCCCCGGCCGCGGCCGGGCCACGCCGGGACAGCAACAACAGGTGCCTGACTCCGTGCGCGGTGACCAGATGCCGGGCCACCAATCCACCCAACACACCGGTCCCACCAGTGACCACCACCGTGCCACCCGCATCCAACCCCGCCAACCCGTCAGAGCCGGACAGCGACAGACGACCAGTACCGGCCCGGACCAACCGCCGCACATACAACCCACCAGCGCGTACCGCGATCTCCGGCTCGCCGCTGTCGAGCACCGCCGTCAGGAGCCTGCCCAAGTCGCTGCCGGGGTCGGTGTCATCGTCGAGGTCCAGCAGGACGAACCGATTGGGATGTTCAGACTGCGCGGAGCGGACCAGACCCCACACCGCAGCCGCAGCAAGGTCACTGCCATCAGTGGCGCCACGAGTGACCACCACCAACCGGGAACCCTCCATGCCCGGATCAGCCAGCCACTCCTGGACCCAACCCAACACCAACACACTCGCCGCATGCGTAGCCTCGACAACACCCACCGCATCGCCCGCAGCCGGTAGCTCGGCCACCACGACGGGGGGCAGCTCACCATCAACCTGCCCATGCCATGCCCAGACCGGTTCGGTAGCCGCCGGCGCGGTGTCGAGCTCCGCGTCCGGTAGCGGTACCCACTCCACCGCGAACAGTGACTGCGCCGCATCCGGTACGCCGGCGCCCAACTGGTCGGTGGTCACTGGTCGCAGCGCCAGCGAGGTCGCGGTCAACACCGGCTGGCCGGTGGTGTCGAACACCGCCACCGCGACAGCCCCGTCGTCGGCGGGTGTCAGCCGGACTCGTAGCGTGGTCGCCCCGGTCGCGTGCAACCGCACCCCACTCCACGAGAACGGCAACACCGCCCCGCCATCGTCGCCGCCGAGCAGCCCGGTCAACCCGATCGGATGCAATGCCGCGTCCAACACCGCCGGATGCAACCCGAACCCGTCCGCTGCGTCCTGCTCGGGCAGTGTCACCTCGGCATACACATCCCGCTCGGAACGCCACACCGCCCGCAAACCCTGAAACACCGGCCCGTACACGTACCCGCCGTCGGCCAATCGCTCGTACACGCCGTCAACAGCCACCGGCCGCGCGTCGGCCGGCGGCCACTGCCCCAACCCGGACGGCACCCGGCCAGCTTGCGGGCTCAGCACACCCGTGGCATGCCGAGTCCACGAACCTTCCGCGCCTTCTGGTCGGGAGTACACGTTGACCGGCCGTCGACCGCCCTGGTCAGGGTCGCCGACCCACACCTGCACCTGCACCCCACCCTGCTCCGGCAGCAGCAGCGGGGTCTGCAGCGTCAACTCCTCCACGGAGGCACAACCCACCTGGTCGCCGGCGTACATCACCAACTCCACATACGCCGTGCCCGCCAACAACACCGAACCCAACACCACGTAATCGGCCAACCACGGCTGCGCCGACAACGACAACCGGCCGGTCAACACCACCCCATCCCCATCAGCCAACGACACCGCCGCACGCAACAACGGATGACCAACCGAACCCTGCCCCAACACCCGAGCATCGCCCACACCGGCGACCACAGTCTGCGGCCAGTACCGCTGATGCTGGAACGGGTAGGTAGGCAACTCAGCTCGCAGCGGGATGGTCCCGCCCATCGCCCTGCCCACACCCATGACCTCTGCCGGACCGGCGCTCGTGCCGAGTAGTGTCGGCCAGTTCACGGTCCCGCCGTGTACGTGGACACCGGCGACCGCGGTCAGTAGTGTCTCCGGCTCGTCCCGCTCAGCGCGCAGCGCGGGCAGCCACACACCTGCATCAGGGGTGTCGGGGTCGGCCATCGAGGTCAGCGTGCCGTCCGGTCCCAGCTCGAGGAAGACACCCACGCCCTGCTCACGCAGCGCGTTCACCGCGTCGTCGTAGCGCACCGTCTGGCGGACATGCGCCAGCCAATATCCCGGCTCGGTCACGTCCGCACCCGGGGTGCCCGACACCACCGGGATGGTCGGCTCCCGCCACACCACCCCGCCCAACACGTCGGCGAACTCGGCCAACATCGGCTCCATCAACGGCGAATGAAACGCGTGACTGACCCGCAACCGCCGCGCCTTACCACCGGCGTCTCGCCACCGCTGCGCCAAATCCAACACCACATCCCGGTCACCGGAAATCACCGTCGAGCGGGGGCCGTTGACCGCCGCGACCCCTACCAGGTCGGTGTGCCCGGCGATCAGGTCGTGGGCTTCGGCGTCGCTGGCGGTCAACGCCACCATGGCTCCACCAGCAGGAAGCGCCTGCATCAGACGACCCCGCGCAGCCACCACCGCCACCGCATCAGCCAGACCCCACACCCCCGCCACATACGCCGCACTCAACTCACCAATCGAATGCCCCGCCACACACTGCGGAACCACCCCCCACGAACCAACCAGCCGGAACAACGCCACCTGCACCGCGAACAACCCCGCCTGCGCATACACCGTCTGATCCAACAACCGCGCCTCGCCCGCAACCACGTCCCGCAACGACCGC
>NZ_JBEZCX010000046.1:0-4526 GCF_040647835.1 Micromonospora sp. NPDC049240 | reverse complement strand
GCGGCGGCCCCGTCGACACCCAATTCATCTACGGCATCTGACCACCACACCCACCACGGCGGGACCCGGACACCACCGGATCCCGCCGTGGCGGCAGTGGGGTCAACCGTGCCTCGATCGCGCCGCACTCGCGCTCCCGGTCGGGAAGGAACGTCGTCCCGAGCAGGTCCCGGACAGCCGCGCAGTGCTGCCGGGCGGTCTCCGGCTCACCCTGGCGGATCGCCACCTTCGCCCGCACGATGAGGGCATCGCTGTGCAGTGCCCGGTAGGCGTTGCGGGAGGCGATGAGGACGGCGTCCTCCGCGGTCCGGCCGGCCTCCTCGGCGGCGCCCTCGAGCAGGGCGGCCTCAGCGAGGCCGATGGCCGCCTGGCACTCGAAGTACTGGAAGCCCCGGTTCCGGCTGATCGACAGGCTCTCGGTGAACCGGGCACGGGCGTCATCGACAGCCCGGCTTCCCAACAGCGCGAAGCCCAGCGTGTTGAGGGTGGCCGCCTCGGCCCGCAGGTTGCGCAGTTTCCGGGCCAGCCGCAACGCCTCGGCGGCGTTGTGCACGGCCGACACCCACTCGTGCAACTGTCGGTCGAGCTGGCTCAGCTCGTCGAGCACCGACAGTTCACGCAGTGTCGACCCGGTGCGACGGTAGTGGTCGAGTGCGGTCTCGAAGTGGGCGCGTGCGGGCTCGAAGTCTTCCATCTGTCGCAGGACCATCGCCAGGTTGTGCCGGTTGGCCATCGCCGACGGATGGCGCGCGGACCTCTCGTTCAACTGCTGAGCCGCCGTCAGGTAACCGGCCGCCTCGGCGAGCTGCCCCCGTTCGTGGCACAGGGTGCCCAGGTCGTTCAGGGTCACCGCCCGAACGTGGTGGAACTCGGGGCCGTCCCCCAGGGTCAGTGCCCGCTGGTAGAGCTCCTGTGCCTCGTCCGGATGGCCCAACTCGGCCTGCACGAGCCCGAGGTTGTGCGACAGGTACGCCTCGCCGACGAGCCAGCCGCTGCCCCGGGCGGCCTCGATACCCCGGCGGTAGGCGTCGGCGGCCAGGTGGTGCTTTCCCGCCGCCCAGTGTGCCTGCCCGATGGTCTGGTGCATGGCGGCCTGAGCCAGCACGTTGCCCGCGGCCTCCGCGGCGGCGAGCCCGGCCGACCCGGTCGCGAGCCAGGCGAGCACGTCTCCCGAGACGAAGAAGTAGCCGCGGAGCTGGTCGGCCAGTTGCCAGGACCGTGCGCCGTGTCCGTCAGCCGCGGCGACCTCGACGGCGGCGAAGAGGTTCGTCGCCTCCCGGCTGAGCCATCCCGTCGCGGCGTCGAGGTCGGGAAAGGGGTTCCCGGTCGGGTCGACATCGATCGGCAGCCGCACCATGTCGGCATAGACCAGGTCCATCGCCGATGCGGTTCGCGCCAGGTACCAGGTGTAGAGCCGGCCCAGGGCCGCGGCGCGGTCGACGGGCGTCTCGCGGGTCTCGCCGGCTCGCAGCGCGTAGAGGCGCAGCAGGTCGTGGTACCGGTAGCGGCCCGCCCCGCCGGGCTGGAGCAGGTTCTCCGCGACAAGGTGCTCCAGCGTCGCCCGGACGCCGCGCTGCTCCGTGCCGAGCAGCGCGGCGACCGCGGCGGCCGAGAAGTCCTCACCGGGGATCAGCGCGGCGGCGTGGAAGACCTCGGCCGCCGCCGCCGGCAGGGCGCGGCAGCTGATGGCGAAGCTGCTCGTCACGGTACGGTCGCCGAGGCTGAGTCGGGCGAGCCGCAGCCGCTCGTCGGTCAGGCCCTGGAGGACCTCGGCGACCGTGGTCCCCGGTCGGCCCGCCAACCGGCCCGCCATCAGCCGCACCGCGATCGGCAGTCGGCCGCACGCGTCGACCAGGGCCTCGGCGTCCCCGCGTTCGGTGTGGACCCGGGCCGCACCGAGCTTGATCCGCAGCAGGTCCAGCGCCTCGTCCGACGTGAACACCGGCAGGAGCGTCGTGGCGGCGCCGTCCAACTCCGCACACTGGTTACGGCTGGTGACCAGGACCGCGCTTCCGCCCGGACCCGGCAGCAGCAGGCGGATCTGGGCGGCGTTGTGCGCGTTGTCGAGCACGATCAGCACCCGTCGGTCGGCGAGCACGCTGCGGTAGAGCGCGGCGGCCTCGTCCTCGTCACCGGGGATGGCACGCGCCTCGACCCCGAGTGCCTTCAGCAGTCGGGCGAGCCCGTACGCGACCGCGACCGGCCGGTCGTCGCCACCGCGGAGGTCGAGGTAGAGCTGCCCGTCCGGGAAGTCCCGCCGGAGTCCCCAGGCCGCCTTCAGGGCGAGGCTGGTCTTGCCGACGCCGGCCATGCCGGAGATGACGCGGACGACAGGTGAGCCGTGCTCCGGATAGCGGAACGCGCGTTCGATGTCGCGCAGCTCCTGAGCGCGTCCGCAGAAGTCCACCGGTGGCGCCGGCACCTGCTGCGGCGTGACGGCACCACGGATGTCCACCGGCGTACCCGCGCTCCGATCCCCCGGCCCGCCGATCACGGCCTGCCGCGCCTCGATCAACTCGCGGCCGGGGTCGACGCCCAGTTCCTCGGCGAGCCGCTGGCGGACACTCTCGAAGGCTTCGATCGCGGCGGCCTGCTGACCCGAGGCGGCGAGCGCGACGACCAGCCGCGCGTGCAACGACTCGTGCCACGGGAACCGCCCCGCCAGCCGGCGCAGAAGCGGGAGGACCTGCCGCTGCCGGTGCACCACCTCCCCGAGAGCCGCCAGGCGCACGGCCGCCTCCACGCGCTCCTCGGCCAGCGCAGTGATCAACGGATCACCGGCGAGTTCCGGCACGTCCTGGGCGGCGTCGTCGCCGCGCCACATGTCCAACGCGTCGAGGAGCAGCTCGAAGGCGCGCCCGGCGGGCAGGGCCGGCGCGCCCGCGTCGAGAAGACGGGACCGATAGGCCACCAGGTCGAGTCGCTCGGCATCGGCCCGCAGTTGGTACCCGCCCGATCCCAGGATCACCGACGGTGGCTGGTCCGGGTGCGGTGTCGGCTCCAGCAGGCGACGGATGCGACTGACGTGGGTCTGCACCACGTTGGCCGCCGACGCCGGCGGCGTGTCCCCCCACAGGAGATGGATGAGCTCCGCGCGGCTCACAGGGCGGCCAGGGGTCAGCGCGAGGCGGGCCAACACGACACGGTGCCGTCCGGTCCGGAGGTCGGTGGGCTGACCGTTCCGGGTGACCAGCAGCGGCCCCAGCACAGAGATCCGGGCCGGACCGGTCGCCTCCGGTCGCTCCCGCTGCGGCGGCCGGGCGAGCTGGGTCATCCGCACGCGGTCCTCGTGGTGAAGGCCCAGAGCGTCCGCGAGCGCCTGCAGAGAACGTCCTCGCGGCCTCCCGCTACGCCCCTGTTCGAGGTCACGAACCACACCGACGCTGACCCCGGCCCGATCCGCGAGATCGGCCTGGGTCAGGCCGCGGCCGACCCGGGCGCGTCGGAGAAGCTCGCTGAGGCCGCCGTTCCCCCCGTCGTCCATCGTCGACTCCCCCGTACGCATGATCGTCAACCCGTAGGGCCGCCCCGCGGCGCCCCCGGCGGCTGGCTCATCGACGGGTAGCCGGCGACCGATGCCGCCGGCGGTGTGACGATCCGACTCCTACCTCTGTCCGGACAGATCGTAGTACGAGTTTCACTACAGGATCTGTCCCTCCAGTCAGGCGTCAGGAGCGCTCCGCACACTCTGGGGCGAGGCGAGGCGGCAAGCACGCCGGAACAGACGAGGAGAACATCTTGCACTCATACGCTCGACGAGGTGGCTGGTGGGCCCGCCGGTCAATGGTGCCGGTGGCGGTGCTGGCCGTGGCCCTGGCCGCGATGCCGACTGTGGCGTCCGCGACGCCGGACGCCTCCGCGCTGGACCCGGCCGGGCTGGCGGTCACCGCGGTCCCGGGTGATCCGGCCCTGCCCGACTACCCGGGCCTGACGCCGCGGGTGGGAGCGGCCGCCGCGGTGGGCACCACGCCGACGCCCTGCGGCGACAACGGTTCCGACAAGGACATGCAGCGATCGGACGCGGTCAAGCGGGCACGCAGCTGGCTCAGCGTGGGTGGGGTCCCCTACAGCCAGAACCGCTGCTACGAGAACCAGTACGGCGACTACCGCACCGACTGCTCGGGGTTCGTGGCGATGGCGTGGGGTCTCGGCGGCTCGGGAAGCGCGTTCTGGACCGGAAACCTGGACAGCAGGTCACACACGATCGCGCGTGGTGACCTCGCCCCGGGCGACGCGCTGCTGCGGCACACCGGGGATCCCAGCGAGAACCACGTCGCGCTGTTCGTGAAGTGGAGCGACTCCGCGCACACCGCTCCGGTGGTGATCGAGCAGACGGGCAGCTCGGACACGATCGAGCGGACCTGGTCGTCCAGCTACGCCGGGCTCTACACCCCGGTCCGCTACGACAACATCCTTGAGGACGTCTCCCCGGAGGACGTGCCGATCTCGGGTGACTGGAACGGCGACGGCATCGACACCGTCGGCGTCTACCGACCCAGCAACTCCACCTTCTACCTCCGCGACAC
>NZ_JBEZCX010000045.1:3077-4805 GCF_040647835.1 Micromonospora sp. NPDC049240 | reverse complement strand
ACTGGAAGATTGTCCGGCGGTGTCCTACTCTCCCACACCCTCCCGAGTGCAGTACCATCGGCGCTGGAGGGCTTAGCTTCCGGGTTCGGAATGTAACCGGGCGTTTCCCCTCCGCCATGACCGCCGTAACTCTATGAACATATCAACCAACAACCCACACAAGGGGTTCGGTGTTTGTTCAGAGTTGCACAGTGGACGCGTAGCAGCTTAGTAGTCAAGTCCTCGGCCTATTAGTACCGGTCAACTGAACCCGTTACCGGGCTTACATTTCCGGCCTATCAACCCAGTCGTCTAGCTGGGGGCCTTACCCCACAAAGTGGGTGGGATACCTCATCTTGAAGCGAGCTTCCCGCTTAGATGCTTTCAGCGGTTATCCCTTCCGAACGTAGCTAACCAGCCGTGCCCCTGGCGGGACAACTGGCACACCAGAGGTTCGTCCGTCCCGGTCCTCTCGTACTAGGGACAGCCCTTCTCAAGTATCCTACGCGCACGGCGGATAGGGACCGAACTGTCTCACGACGTTCTAAACCCAGCTCGCGTACCGCTTTAATGGGCGAACAGCCCAACCCTTGGGACCTGCTACAGCCCCAGGATGCGACGAGCCGACATCGAGGTGCCAAACCATCCCGTCGATATGGACTCTTGGGGAAGATCAGCCTGTTATCCCCGGGGTACCTTTTATCCGTTGAGCGACACCGCTTCCACATGCCAGTGCCGGATCACTAGTCCCGACTTTCGTCCCTGCTCGACCTGTCAGTCTCACAGTCAAGCTCCCTTGTGCACTTGCACTCAACACCTGATTGCCAACCAGGCTGAGGGAACCTTTGGGCGCCTCCGTTACCCTTTAGGAGGCAACCGCCCCAGTTAAACTACCCACCAGACACTGTCCCTGAACCGGATAACGGTCCGAAGTTAGATACCCAAATCAACCAGAGTGGTATTTCAAGATTGCCTCCACCCATACTGGCGTATGGACTTCACCGGCTCCCACCTATCCTACACAAGCTAATTCAGATACCAATGTCAAGCTATAGTAAAGGTCCCGGGGTCTTTCCGTCCTGCCGCGCGTAACGAGCATCTTTACTCGTAATGCAATTTCGCCGGGCCTGTGGTTGAGACAGTGGGGAAGTCGTTACGCCATTCGTGCAGGTCGGAACTTACCCGACAAGGAATTTCGCTACCTTAGGATGGTTATAGTTACCACCGCCGTTTACTGGCGCTTAAGTTCTCCGCTTCGCCCCGAAGAGCTAACAGGTCCCCTTAACGTTCCAGCACCGGGCAGGCGTCAGTCCATATACATCGAATTACTTCTTCGCATGGACCTGTGTTTTTAGTAAACAGTCGCTTCCCCCTGCTCTCTGCGGCCATACAACGCTCCACCCGCGCGGGGCTTCACGTCTCCGGCCCCCCTTCTCCCTAAGTTACGGGGGCAATTTGCCGAGTTCCTTAACCACAGTTCGCCCGATCGCCTCGGTATTCTCTACCTGACCACCTGTGTCGGTTTGGGGTACGGGCCGCTAAGAACTCGCTAGAGGCTTTTCTCGGCAGCATAGGATCACTGACTTCACCTGAATCGGCTCGGCATCACGTCTCAGCCTACATGCGCCACGGATTTGCCTATGGCACGGCCTACACGCTTACCCCGGCACAACCACCGGCCGGGATCAGCTACCTTCCTGCGTCACCCCATCGCTTGACTACTACCCGCCAGGTTCCCACGCTCCCCCC
>NZ_JBEZCX010000045.1:1780-2981 GCF_040647835.1 Micromonospora sp. NPDC049240 | reverse complement strand
GCTCGGGTGGTTAGCACAACGAGGTTCATCAGGGACGCTCTTTCGCGGGTACGGGAATATCAACCCGTTGTCCATCGACTACGCCTCTCGGCCTCGCCTTAGGTCCCGACTCACCCAGGGCGGATTAGCCTGGCCCTGGAACCCTTGGTCATCCGGCGGAAGGGTTTCTCACCCTTCTTTCGCTACTCATGCCTGCATTCTCACTCGTGCCGCGTCCACGACTGGGTCACCCCGTCGCTTCACCCCCGGCACGACGCTCCCCTACCCATCCACACACCTGCACGACACATCAAGGCGCCGCGAAGTTGAAATGTGAATGCCACAGCTTCGGCGGTGTGCTTGAGCCCCGCTACATTGTCGGCGCGGAACCACTTGACCAGTGAGCTATTACGCACTCTTTAAAGGGTGGCTGCTTCTAAGCCAACCTCCTGGTTGTCTATGCGACCCCACATCCTTTTCCACTTAGCACACGCTTAGGGGCCTTAGCTGGTGATCTGGGCTGTTTCCCTCTCGACTACGAAGCTTATCCCCCGCAGTCTCACTGCCGCGCTCTCACTTACCGGCATTCGGAGTTTGGCTGATTTCGGTAAGCTTGTGGGCCCCCTAGACCATCCAGTGCTCTACCTCCGGCAAGAAACACGCGACGCTGCACCTAAATGCATTTCGGGGAGAACCAGCTATCACGGAGTTTGATTGGCCTTTCACCCCTAACCACAGGTCATCCCCCAACTTTTCAACGTTGGTGGGTTCGGCCCTCCACGCGGTCTTACCCGCGCTTCAGCCTGCCCATGGCTAGATCACTCCGCTTCGGGTCTAGAGCATGCGACTAAAAACGCCCTATTCAGACTCGCTTTCGCTACGGCTCCCCCACACGGGTTAACCTCGCCACATGCCACTAACTCGCAGGCTCATTCTTCAAAAGGCACGCCGTCACCCCGTAAGGCTCCGACGGATTGTAGGCGAACGGTTTCAGGTACTATTTCACTCCCCTCCCGGGGTACTTTTCACCATTCCCTCACGGTACTTGTCCGCTATCGGTCACCAGGAAGTATTTAGGCTTACCAGGTGGTCCTGGCAGATTCACGGCAGATTTCAGGAGTCCGCCGCTACTCGGGAACACCCACAGAAGACCAGCAGCTTTCACCTACCGGACTATCACCGTCTACGGTCAGCCATTCCAGACTGTTCGACTAACCACTGG
>NZ_JBEZCX010000044.1:0-5022 GCF_040647835.1 Micromonospora sp. NPDC049240 | reverse complement strand
CCCGGCGCGGGGGTCGGGGGGGCCCCCGCTCGGGTTGGGTGCGGGGGGGGGCCCGCGGCCCCCCCCCCCCCCCCCCGCGGGGGCGGCCCCCCCCCCCCGGCCCCCCCCGGGGGGGCGCGCCCCGGCCCCCCGACCGGCGGCGCCGGTCGGGAGATGCACAACGCGGGCACCATCGCCGGCATGGCGTTGGGCAGCGCCTTCCTCGGCATCGTGTACGCCATGTCGCACACGCTGGGCGCGACCTTCCACGTGGCGCACGGGCGGACCAACGCGATCCTGATGCCGCACGTCATCCGGTACAGCGGCACGACGCCGACCAAGCTGGCCGGATGGCCCAAGTACGAGCACTTCCGGGCGCCGGAGCGGTTCCAGGACGTCGCCCGGATGCTGGGCCTGCCGGCGGCCACCCCGGCCGAGGCGGTCGAGTCGTACGCCACCGCGGTGGAGCGGCTGCGCGACGCCGTCGGCATCGAACCGTCCTTCCAGGCCGTCGGCGTCGACGAGGACGCCTTCCTGGCGGCGCTGCCCCAGCAGGCGCTCAACGCCTACGAGGACCAGTGCGCCCCGGCCAACCCGCGGATGCCGATGCTCGACGACATGCAGGCGCTCATGCCGGCCGCGTACTACGGCAAGGGGTGACGGCCGGACGACGGACGAGCGTCGGCGGCGTGTTGCCGGTTCACGACGAGCAGCGCCACGGTGCAGGCGACCGGCAGGATGCCGGCGAACTCGTTGTCCAGGAGCCAGAAGACCTGCACCACGAGCAGCTCCACCATCAGGGCCACCTCGAACAGCCCGGCCGCCGGCCGGCCACGGGTCGAGCGCCACAACCCGAGGATCCCGAGCACGAACGCGGTGGAGGCGAACGCCGCGTAGATGGCGTTGGGCAGGTTGGGCTGCCGAGACAGCAGCACGAGTGGGCGACCCAGCGAGAAGAGGGTGATCAGCGCGATCGCCGGGGCGGTCCAGCGGCGGACGAACGGGCGGCGGCAGAAGCCGGCCAGCGCCGCCCGCCACCGCTCGCGGACCCGGGTCAGCCACTCACCGCCCGTCGCCGAGCCGGCGTAGCCGTCGGCCGTCCGCTGCGCCGCGTTGACCAGCCGTTCCCGCTCGCTCAGGGGCCGCCGGTTGACGGCGAGTCGCACCGCGACGTACGTCGCGACGAAGACGGCGTAGATGATGGCGGCGACGGGCTCGTAGAAGTAGTTGTTGTCGGCGGTGAGGAACTTGCCGACCTCGTCGATGAACAACCCGAACCCGACACCGGCCACGAGGGCGGCGGCGTTCTTCACCGCGCTGCCGAGGAACAGCGTGGTCATCAGCTGGGCGGCGAGCATTGCGAGGCCGCCCCACAGCACGTGCGCCACGTGCAGCCCGCCGCTGCCCACCTGGGGGTAGCCGGTCATGCCCAGGAACGCCCTGGTCACCAGGATCGTGACCACCGCGGCGACGAGAAACAGCGTGAACCGGTCCGCGCCGCCCTCGTCCCGGACCAGGTGACGCGCCCAGAGGCGACCGATCCGGGTCCGCGGCGGATCGGACCGGGCGCCGGGCCGCCTGTCGGGCCGGCGCGGGCCACTTGTGGACGTGGACGCTGGCTGGGTCACGTCCTCATCCTCTGCCGGTCGGCCGGCCCGGACGTCCACAGGAAACCCCGACGTCCACAGGAAACCCTCCACACTTCGCCCGGCCACTGAGGGAAATACCATACCGGATCGGCCATTGCCGGCGCCGCCCGACGACGGGGTGATCCTCGCCCGGACCGAGGGGATCGCGCCTGCCCGCTCCCGGGCAGCCGCCGCATGTCGTCCTCGACAGGCCGCGTCGAGATCCCGCGCAGCCCCCGGCGCCGGCCGGGCGAGCTTGCCACCGATGATCGGTGCGCGGCGCCAAGCTGGGGATACTGACGGAGTATAGGGATCCTGCTCATGGTGAACGAGCCCTCTCGGTCGCCTTCAGGCAGGGGATCCCATGTACGTCGCAGACCCAATCAGCCCGCTCGGTGGCACCCCACTGCTCTTCCTGCTCCTGCAGATCGGCGTGCTGCTGCTGGCCGCGGCTCTGCTCGGCAAGCTGGCCGCGCGGCTCTCCTTCCCCGCCATTGTCGGCGAGTTGTTGGCCGGCGTCCTGCTTGGACCGTCGTTGCTGGGGGGCGTCGCACCGGCGGCGTTCCGATGGCTGTTTCCGCCCACCGCCGAACAGTTTCACCTGCTCGACGCCGTCGGGCAGGTCGGGTTGGTGCTGCTGGTGGCGTTCACCGGCGCGAGCCTGGATCTGCGGATGATCCGCCGGCGCCATCAGACCGCGCTGCGGGTGAGTCTGCCGGGGCTGCTGATCCCGCTGGCCCTCGGCGTCACGGTGGGGGTGCTGCTTCCGCGGTCGCTGCTGTCGGAGCACGGTCAACGGCCGGCGTTCGCGCTGTTCCTGGGAATCGCCATGGCGGTCAGCGCCATTCCGGTGATCGCGAAGACCCTGATGGACCTGCGGATGATCCACCGCAACGTCGGGCAGCTCATCCTGATGGCAGGCACGGTCGACGACCTGCTGGGGTGGCTCGGCCTGTCCGTGGTGACGGCCGTCGCGACAACGGGACTGCGCGCCGGCGACCTGGTGCTGCCGATCGCGTACCTGGCCGCCGTGGTACTGGTCGCCGTGTTCGTCGGGCGTCCGCTGGTCGGCCGCGTGATGCGGGTCGCGAGTCGGTCGGAGGGCCAGGGCCCCGTCCTGGTCAGCGCGACCATCCTGATCGTGCTGTGCGCGACCGCCACTCAGGCGCTGCATCTGGAGGCCATCTTCGGCGCGTTGATCGGGGGCATGTTGATCGGCAGCGCCGGTCCGGAGGTGGTGCGGCGCCTCGCCCCGCTGCGCCTGCTGGTGACCGCGGTGCTGGCGCCGCTGTTCTTCGCCACCGCCGGGCTGCGCATGGATCTCACGTTGCTGGCCAAGCCGCTCGTGCTCGGCATCGCGACGCTGCTGCTGGTGATCGCCATCGTGGGCAAGTTCAGCGGCGCGTTCCTCGGCGCCTGGCTCAGTGGCCTCAACCGCTGGGAGGCGGTCGCTCTCGGCGCGGGCATGAACGCACGCGGCGTGATGGAGGTGGTCATCGCCATGGTCGGTGTGCAGCTGGGCGTCCTGACGACCACGATGTACACCACGATCGTCCTCATCGCGATCGTGACCTCGCTGATGAGTCCGCCACTGCTGCGGTTCGGCATGTCCCGGCTGCAGATCACCGCGGACGAGGAGATGCGGCTGCGCGCGTACGACGAGCCGGCCGCGGCACCGCCGGCGGCCACCCGCCCGTGAGCTGCGCGGATGCGCGGATAGTCGCCGTATAGATGAACTATCGCGCCCGCCGAGAGGCTGCCCTGGTGCCGTGCTGTCCCGCACCACCACTACGTCCGCGCCACGAGCGGAACCGTCGCGAGCAAGGGAGCGGTCTCGGATGACCACCGAAAATATCGATCAGGTCCCGTCCGTGTCCGACCTGCGCAGCGAGCTGCTCCTGCGCCGGCTGGGCGGAGGCCGGACGGGCAGACGATCCGGGCTGCCGCGCGCCGACCGGGACCGGCCGCTGCGCCTGTCGTCGGGTCAGCAGCAGATGTGGTTCCTCAACCGGCTCGACCCGGACAGCCGCGAGTTCCTGGTCCCGCTCGCGTTCCGGATCCGCGGCGTGGCCGATCGGGACGCGATCGAGCGGGCGCTGTCCGCGTTGATCGCCCGGCACGAGATCCTGCGTACCCGCTACGTGCTCACCGGCGACGAGCCGGAGCAGGTGATCGACGCGCCGGCCCCGATCCACGTGGCGACCGACGTGCTCACCGGGTCAACCGACGAGCGGGCGGCGCGCTGCGCCCAGGTGCTCGCCCACGAGGCGGCCCGGCCGTTCGACCTGGAGCGGGACTGGCCGATCCGGGCCCGGCTGGTGGCCCTCGAACCCGACGACCACGTCCTCGCGGTGATCTTCCACCACGTGGCGTTCGACGCCTGGTCGGCGCAGGTCTTCGTGCGTGAGTTCGCCCAGCTCTACCGCGCGTTCGTCGAGAACGCCGTCCCCGACCTGCCCGACCTGCCCGTGCAGTACGCCGACTTCGCCGCCGCCCAGCACGCCGCCGCCGCCGAGCGGGAGACCGCCCGGCACCTGGACTACTGGCGTGAGCAGCTCGCCGAGCTGCCGACGATCGACCTGCCCGCGGACCGGCAGCGTCCAGCCGTGCGCGAGCATGACGGCGCCGCGGTCGAGTTCGCGCTCCCCGCCGCGCTCGCCGGCCAGGTGCGGCAGCTGGCCGAGCGGCTCGGCACCACTCCGTTCGTGGTCTTCCTCGCCGCGTTCCAGTTGCTGGTCTCCCGGTACACCGGCCTGAACGACGTGCCTGTCGGCACCGTCGTGTCCGGGCGCAGCCGGCCGGAGCTGCAGGGACTGATCGGGTACGGCATCAACAACCTGGTGATGCGTACCCGTTGGCACGAGCGGCAGAGCTTCGCCGAACTCGTCGCGGCGGCCCGCGAGGTGCTGGCTGACGCCTACGACCACCAGAACGTGTCGTTCGCGCGGCTGGTGGACGAGCTGCAGCCGGAGCGGGACATGTCGCGCAGCCCCCTCTACCAGGTCGCCCTCACCATGCACGAGCCGCGCCGCGACGCCGTGACGCTGCCGGGTGCGCGGATGTGGCCGTACCCGCTCACCGGCGGCATCGCCAAGTGCGACCTGGAGTTGCAGGTCGGCGACGCCGGCGACGGCCGTCTCGGCGGCCATCTCGTCTACGCGACCGCCCTGTTCGACGAGTCCACCGTCGAGCGCATGGCCACCCACCTGCGCAACCTGCTCGCCGCCGCGGTGGCCGACGTGGACGCGCCGCTGGCGAGCCTGGAACTGCTCGACGCCGCGGAACGAGCTGTGGTGATCGGTGAACCCCAGTCGGCGGCTCCCGTCGACCGCTGCCTGCACGAGTTGTTCGAGGAGCGGGTGCGGCGGTCGCCGGATGCGGTGGCGGTGGTGGTGGGTGGGGTGTCGTTGTCGTA
>NZ_JBEZCX010000043.1:0-5127 GCF_040647835.1 Micromonospora sp. NPDC049240 | reverse complement strand
ACCCACCCTCACCCCCACCGACAACTTCTTCGACCACGGCGGACACTCCCTCCTCGCCACCCGCCTCATCAGCCGCATCCGCAGCACACTCGGCGGCGACGTGCCGATCCGCACGCTGTTCGAGTCCCCGACGCCCGCCGCACTCGCCACCCGGCTCGCCGCCACGCCGGCCGAGCGGCCACGGTTGCGCCACCGGCCGGACGACGACCCGGCCGCCCTGTCCGCCGGGCAACAACGTCTTCTGCTGCTCGACCGCATCGACGGTCCCAGCCCGACGTACACCATCGGTTTGCGCCTGACCTTCGACGGCGACCTCGACGTGCCGGCGCTGGCCGCCGCCCTCGGTGACGTCGTCGGCCGCCACGAACCACTGCGCACGGTCTATCCGGACCGGGACGGCCAGCCGGCGCAGCGCCTGCTGCCCGCCGACACGCCGGTCGACCTGTCCGTCATCACGGTCGACGTGGCCGATCTGCCGACGGCGCTGCTCGAGGCCGCCCGCGTGCCGTTCGACCTGGCGACCGACCTGCCGCTGCGCGCCGTCCTGTTCCGCCTCGGCCCGAGCGAACACGTCCTGCTGCTGCTGATGCACCACATCGCGGCCGACGGCTGGTCCCTGGCCCCCCTGTCACGCGACCTCGTCACCGCGTACGCCGCCCGCCGCACCGGCGAGGCGCCGCGGTGGGAGCCGCTGCCCGTGCGGTACGCCGACTACGTCGGCTGGCAGCGCGAACTGCTCGGCGGCGTCGGCGACCCGGCGGCGCGGCTCACCGCTCAGACCCGCTTCTGGCAGGACACGCTGGCCGGCCTGCCGGAGCGGATCGCGCTGCCGGCCGACCGGTCGGACCCGGCGACCGCCACCCACCGGGGCGCGATGCTCGACCTGGTGCTGGACGCCGACCTGCACGCCGGCATCCTCGCGACCGCCCGCGCCGGAGGGGCCACCGTCTTCATGGTGCTGCTCGCCGGGCTCGCGGCCACCCTGGCCCGGCTCGGCACCGGCACGGACGTCCCGATCGGCACGCCGGTCGCCGGGCGCACCGACGAGAAGCTCGACGACCTGGTCGGCTTCTTCGTCAACACGCTGGTGATGCGCGTCGACCTGACCGGGAATCCGACCTTCGCCGACCTCGTCACCCGGGTCCGCGACGTCGCGCTCGACGCCTACGCCCACGACGACGTCCCGTTCGAGCATCTCGTCGAGGTGCTCAACCCGGCCCGGTCCCTGGCCCACCATCCCCTGTTCCAGGTCATGCTGGCGTTGCAGAACACGCCGGACGCCGCCTTCGACCTCGCCGATCTCCACGTGGAACTGCGGCCCGTCACCACCGGCACGGCCCGGTTCGACCTGTTCTTCAGCCTGCTGGAGCGCTACGACGCCGGTCGGGCCGACGGTCTGCGCGGCATCGTCGAATACGCCACCGACCGGTTCGACGCGGCGACCGTCGAGGCTCTGGTCGACCGGTGGCGGCGGCTGCTCGCCCAGGTCGTCGCCGACCCCGGCCGCCGGCTGAACGACATCGACGTGCTGACCGCCGACGAACGCGGAGAGCTGGACCGCTGGGGCACCGACGCGGCGTCCTCCGCAACCGCCACGCCGATCGCCGACCAGATCGCCGCGCAGGCCGCCGCGACCCCGGAGAACGTCGCCGTCGAAGCGCCCGACGGCAGCCTGACCTACGCCGAACTGCTCCGCCGCGCCGACGACCTCGCCGCCACCCTGGCCCACCACGGGGTCGCCGCGGAGTCGATCGTCGCCGTCGCGCTGCCCCGCTGCCTCGACCTCTACGTGGCCCTCGTCGCCGTGCTCCGCGCCGGCGCCGCCTACCTGCCGATCGACCTCGGCCACCCGGCGGAGCGGATCGGGTTCATGCTCGCCGACACCCACCCTGCGCTGCTGCTCACCACCGACACCGAGCTCGCCCGACACGGCACACCGGTCCTCGGTCCGGAGTCGTGGTCGTCCGGCCACACTCTCGCCAGGCCCGTGGTCCGGCCCGACAATCCGGCGTACGTCGTCTACACGTCCGGCTCGACCGGCGCCCCGAAGGCGGTGGTCATGCCGTCCGGCGCGCTGGCCAACCTGCTGGCGTGGCAACGGGAGGAGCTGCCGGGCGGGCCGGGTACCCGCACCGTGCAGTTCACCTCGGTCGGTTTCGACGTCGCCGCCCAGGAGATCTTCGGCGCCCTCACCACCGGTCGGACGTTGCTCGTCCCGGATGACGACACCCGCCGCAGCGGCGAGTTGCTGGCCGGCTGGCTCCAGGACAGCGCGGCCACCGAGCTGTTCGCGCCGCAGCCGGTGCTGGCCGAGATCGCGGAGGCCGCCGCCGAGGGCGACCGCCGACTGCTGGACCTGCACGTGATCGCACAGGCCGGTGAGGCACTTGTGGTCGGGGAGCAACTGCGCCGCTTCTTCGCCACCCGCCCACACATCGGGCTGCACAACCACTACGGCCCGGCCGAGACCCACGTCGTCACCGGCACGCCGCTGACCGGCCCGGCCGGCGGCTGGCCGGTGCGCGCGCCGATCGGCCAGCCCGTAGCCGGTGCCCGGCTGCTGGTGCTCGACTCCTGGCTCAACCCCGTACCGGTGGGCGTCGCCGGTGACCTTTACATCGGCGGTCCCGGACTCGCCCGCGGGTACCTGGGCCGGCCGGACCTGACCGCGGAGAGGTTCGTCGCGGGCCCGAACGGCTCCCGGCTCTACCGCAGCGGTGACCGTGCCCGCTGGCGCCCGGACGGTCAGCTCGAGTTCCTGGGCCGCACCGACGACCAGGTGAAGATCCGCGGGTTCCGGGT
Organism: Micromonospora sp. NPDC049240; assembly: GCF_040647835.1. Lineage (NCBI taxonomy): Bacteria > Bacillati > Actinomycetota > Actinomycetes > Micromonosporales > Micromonosporaceae > Micromonospora > Micromonospora sp. NPDC049240. The sequence continues at coordinate 2,325 of NZ_JBEZCX010000043.1, read as the reverse complement.
CGAGCCCGGTGAAGCCGCCGCCGTGCTGGCCCGCCACCCCGGCCTGGTTCGCGCGACCGTGATCGCCCGCACGGACCAGCCCGCGGTGGTACGCCTCGTCGGCTACGCCGTACCCGCTCCGGGTTGGACCGGTACGCCCGGCGAACTGGTCGACTGGCTGCGTGACCGGCTGCCCGACTACCTGGTGCCCACCACGGTCGTGCTGCTGGACGCGTTGCCCGTCACACCGAACGGCAAGCTCGATCGCGCCGCCCTGCCCGCTCCCGTGCACACACCCGGGCGCGCCGCCCGCAACCCGCGCGAGCAGATGATCGCCGACCTGTTCGCCGAGGCGCTGGGCGTCGACGCGGTCGGCGTCGACGACAACTTCTTCGACCTCGGCGGCCATTCGCTGCTCGCGACCCGGCTGATCAGCCGCATCCGCACCACGATGAGCGCGGACGTGCCGATCCGCGCACTGTTCGAGACGCCCACCGTGGCCGGTCTGGCCGCCCGTCTCGACCCGGGCAGAGCACTCCGGCCACCGGTACGCCCGGCGACGAGCCGGCCGGAGCTGCTACCGCTCAGCTCCGCCCAGCGCCGGCTGTGGTTCCTGCACCGGCTGGAGGGCCCCAGCCCGACCTACAACATGCTCATCTCGTTCCGCCTCACCGGCGCCCTCGACACCGCGGCACTCCGCCAGGCCCTGCACGACGTGGTCGCCCGCCACGAAGCGCTGCGCACCGTGTACCCCGAGGTCGACGGCCAGCCGTGGCAACGCATCGTGCCGACCGAGCAGGCCCGGGTCGAGTTCGACGAGGCCGACGTGACGCCGGAGCAGATGCAGGAACTACTCGCGGCGGCCGCCCGGTTCGCCTTCGACCTCGCCACCGACCTGCCCCTGCGGGCCAGCCTGCTCCGGCTCGGCCCCGACGAGCACGTGCTGCTGCTCGTGCTGCACCACGTCGCGGGCGACGGCTGGTCGATGGCGCCCCTGTCGCGCGACATCGTCACGGCCTACGCCGCCCGTCATGACGGCCGGCCACCGCACTGGACTCCCCTGCCGGTGCAGTACGCCGACTACACGCTCTGGCAGGAGGAACTACTCGGCGCCAAGGACGACCCGCACAGCCTGTTCGGCAGCCAGACGGCATACTGGCTGACCGCGCTCACCGGGCTGCCCGACCAGATCAACATCCCGGCCGTACGCACCCGCCCGGCCGCCGCCTCCTACCGTGGCGACCTCCTGAAGCTGCGCATCCCGGCCGACGTGCACGCGGGCATCGTCCGGCTGGCCCGGGAGACCGGTACGACGGTGTACATGGTGTTGCTGGCTGGTCTGGGTGGGTTGTTGAGCCGGCTGGGTGCGGGGGTGGACATTCCGATCGGTTCTCCGGTGGCGGGTCGGTTGGACGAACGGCTGGACGATCTGGTCGGTTTCTTCGTCAACACGCTGGTGATGCGGGTGGACGCCTCGGGCGACCCGACGTTCGCCGAGCTGCTGCACCGGGTACGCGGTACGGCGCTGACGGCCTACGCCCACCAGGACGTTCCCTTCGAGCACCTGGTCGAGGAACTGAACCCGACGCGCACGCTGGCCCACCATCCGCTGTTCCAGATCATGCTCGCGCTGCAGAACACGCCCGACCCGCACTTCGCGCTGCCCGGCCTCGATCTGCAGGTGCAACCCGTGAGCACCGGGACCTCCCGCTTCGACCTGGCCCTGAGCCTGTGGGAACGTCACGACGGTGCCACACCCTCCGGGATGGATGGTGTGGTGGAGTTCTCGTTGGATCTGTTCGACCAGGCGGTGGTCACCGATCTGATCGACCGGTGGCTACGGATCCTCACCGACATGGCCACCGGCAGTGCCGACACCCGCCTGTCCCAGTGGGATGTCGTGTCCGCAGCGGAGCGTGCCGACCTGCTGCGCTGGGGCGACGGCGGCGACAGCCAACCCGCGCTGTCCCTGGCCCAAATGGTCGCGCAACAGGTCACCGCCCAACCGGACGCCCCCGCCGTCACCACCGGCGACCAGACCCTGACCTACCACCAACTGTGGCAACGCGCCGGCGCCCTGGCCACCCGACTCACCACCGCCGGCGTCCGCCCCGAAACAGTGGTCGGACTCCTCCTCCCACGCGGCATCGACCTCGTCACCGCCGCACTCGCCGTGTCCCAAACCGGCGGCGTGTTCACACCCATGGACCCCACACTGCCCACCCCACGCCTGCACACCATGACCACCCAAGCCGACGTCCACATCGCCGTCACCGACCACACCACCACCCAACTGGCCACCACCCTCAACCTCACCGCGATACCCGCCGACGACATCCCCACCGA
>NZ_JBEZCX010000042.1:0-9533 GCF_040647835.1 Micromonospora sp. NPDC049240 | reverse complement strand
GAAGTTCAACCCCGCCGCCCGGACCGCAACCCGCACCTGCCCAGCCGCCAACGGCGCCACCGCCTCCGGACAATCCAGCACCGCCAGGTTGTCCAAACTGCCCGGCTCCGACACATCAAGACGCCACGACAACCGCTCAGGACCAGGCAGGGATAGCCGGCCAGTACCACCGGCTCGGGTCAACCGCCGGGTGTACAGGTCACCGGCGCGTACCGCGATCTCCGGCTCGTCACTGTCGAGCACCGCCGACAGGAGTCTGCCTAGTCCGCTGCCGGGGTCGGTGTGATCGTCGAGGTCCAGCAGGACGAACCGATTGGGATGCTCGGACTGCGCGGAACGGACCAAACCCCACACCGCAGCCGCAGCCAAGTCACTACCATCAGTGGCGCCACGAGTGAGCACCACCAACCGGGAACCCTCCGTGGCCGCATCGGCCAGCCACTCCTGAACCCAACCCAACACCAACACGCTCGCCGCGTGCGTAGCCTCGACAACACCCACCGCATCGCCCGCAGCCGGTAGCTCGGCCACCACCACCGGGGGCAGCTCACCAGCAACCTGCCCATGCCATCCCCAGACCGGTTCGGTAGCCGCCGGCGTGGTGTCGAGCTCCGCGTCCGGCAGCGGCACCCACTCCACCGCGAACAGCGACTGCGCCGCATCCGGCATCCCGACGGCGAGTTGATCGGTGGTCACTGGTCGCAACACCAGCGAGTCCGCGGTCAGCACCGGCTGGCCGGTGGTGTCGAACACCGCCACCGCGATACCGCCGTCGTCGGTGGGTGTGAGCCGGACTCGTAGCGTGGTAGCTCCAGTCGCGTGCAGCCGCACCCCACTCCACGCGAACGGCAACACCGCCCCGCCATCATCGCCACCGAGCAGCCCGGTCAACCCGATCGGATGCAACGCCGCATCCAACACCGCCGGATGCAACCCGAACCCGTCCGCTGCGTCCTGCTCAGGCAGTGTCACCTCGGCATACACATCCCGCTCGGAACGCCACACCGCCCGCAAACCCTGAAACACCGGCCCGTACACGTACCCGCCGTCAGCCAACCGCTCGTACACGCCGTCCACCGCCACCGGCCGCGCACCGGCCGGCGGCCACTGCCCCAACCCGGACGGCACCCGGCCGGCCTGCGGGCTCAACACACCCGTGGCATGCCGAGTCCACGAACCCTCCGCGCCTTCTGTCCGGGAGTACACGTTGACCGGCCGTCGACCATCCTGGCCGGGATCACCGACCCACACCTGCACCTGCACCCCACCCTGCTCCGGCAACAGCAACGGGGTCTGCAGCGTCAACTCCTCCACGGAGGCACAACCCACCTGGTCCCCGGCGTACATCACCAACTCCACATACGCCGTGCCCGCCAACAACACCGAACCCAACACCGCATGATCGGCCAACCACGGCTGCGCCGACAGCGACAACCGGCCGGTCAACACCACCCCATCCCCATCAGCCAACGACACCGCCGCACGCAACAACGGATGATCAGCCGAACCCTGCCCCAAGACCCGAGCGTCCCCCACACCGGCCACCGCCGACTGTGGCCAGAACCGCTGATGCTGGAACGGATAGGTCGGCAGTTCCACAGCCCGCCGACCGGCGGTCGTGCCGAGCAGTGCCGGCCAGTTCACGGTCCCGCCGTGTACGTGGACACCGGCGACCGCGGTCAGTAGTGTCTCCGGCTCGTCGCGCTCGGCGCGCAGCGCTGGCAGCCACACGTCCGTGTCGGGGTCGGCCATCGAGGTCAGCGTGCCGTCCGGTCCCAGCTCGAGGAAGACACCCACGCCCTGCTCACGCAGCGCGTTCACCGCGTCGTCGTAGCGCACCGTCTGGCGGACATGCGTCAGCCAGTATCCGGGTTCGGTCACGTCCGCACCCGGGGTGCCCGAGACCACCGGGATGGTCGGCTCTCGCCACACCACCCCGCCCAACACGTCGGCGAACTCGGCCAACATCGGCTCCATCAACGGCGAATGAAACGCGTGACTGACCCGCAACCGCCGCGCCTTACCACCGGCGTCTCGCCACCGCTGCGCCAAATCCAACACCACATCCCGGTCACCGGAGATCACCGTCGAGCGGGGGCCGTTGACCGCCGCCACCCCCACCAGATCGGTGTGCCCCGCGATCAGGTCGTGGGCTTCGGCGTCGCTGGCGGTCAACGCCACCATGGCCCCACCAGCAGGAAGCGCCTGCATCAGACGACCCCGCGCGGCCACCACCGCCACCGCATCAGCCAAATCCCACACCCCCGCCACATGAGCCGCACTCAACTCACCAATCGAATGCCCCGCCACACACTGCGGAACCACCCCCCACGAACCGACCAACCGGAACAACGCCACCTGCACCGCGAACAACCCCGCCTGCGCATACACCGTCTGATCCAACAACCGCGCCTCGCCCGCAACAACCTCCCGCAACGACCGCTCAAGATGCTGGTCGAAGTATGCGCAGACCTCATCGAACACCTCAGCGAACACCGGATACGCCTCATACAAGCCCAGACCCATCCCGAGGCGCTGGCTACCCTGCCCGGAAAACACCACCGCCAACCGACCGGCCCCAGCGATCCCGGCAACCACCCCCGGCGCCTCGACACCGGAGGCCAGCGCCTGTAGCCCGTCCATGAACGCCGACCGGTGCTGGCCGAGCACCACACCCCGGTAGGGGAACCCGGTCGCCCGGCTGTCCACCAACGCCCGCCCCACCGCAATCGACCCGACCTCGGACCGGTCGGCCACGAACCCCGCCAACCGCTGCGCCTGCGCCCGCAACGCCACCTCAGACTTAGCCGACAACAACCACGGCACCACCCCACCCGACAGCGGGACCGCCGGCGACTGTTGGCCCAGTTCGGCCGGTGTGTCCTGCGGCGGTTCGAACGGTTCGGCGTCTTCCGGGATCTCGAGCGGTTCGGGTTCTTCGAGGATGAGGTGGGCGTTGGTGCCGCTGATACCGAACGACGACACCCCAGCCCGTCGTGGCCGCCCGTTGACCGGCCACGGCGTGGCCTCGGTCAGCAGCTGCACCGAGCCAGCCGACCAGTCCACATGTGTCGACGGGGCGTCCACGTGCAGCGTCCTGGGCATCAAGCCGTGCCGCATCGCGAGGACCATCTTGATGATCCCAGCGGCACCTGCGGCTGCCTGGGTGTGGCCGATGTTCGACTTCACCGACCCCAGCCGCAGCGGCTGCCCCGCCGGCCGGTCCTGGCCGTACGCGGCGATCAGCGCCTGCGCCTCGATCGGATCACCCAGCGTGGTGCCTGTGCCGTGCGCCTCCACCACATCCACCTCGCCCGGCGACAACCGCGCATTCGCCAACGCCTGACGGATCACCCGCTGCTGCGACGGACCATTCGGCGCACTCAACCCATTCGACGCGCCATCCTGATTGACCGCGCTGCCCCGCACCACCGCCAACACCCGATGCCCCCGCCGACGAGCATCCGACAACCGCTCCAACACCAGAATTCCGACACCCTCACCCCAACCTGTGCCGTCGGCGGCGTCCGCGAACGGTTTGCACCGCCCGTCGGCAGCCAACCCACCCTGCCGGGAAAACTCCACAAACGCCCCCGGCGTGGCCATCACCGTCACACCGCCGGCCAGGGCCATCGAACACTCACCCGAGCGCAACGCCTGCGCCGCCAAATGCACCGCCACCAGGGACGACGAACACGCCGTATCCACCGACACCGCCGGGCCCTCCAAGCCCAAGGTGTACGCCACCCGCCCCGACATGACACTCGCCGCGTTACCGGTCAGGAGATGCCCCTCACTGCCGGTCTGCGCGTCACCAATCATCGAGACGTAGTCCTGACCGTTCGTGCCCACATACACGCCGGTGTCCGAGCCGCGTAGCCCGGACGGGTCGATCCCGGCCCGCTCCAACGCCTCCCAGGAAACCTCCAACAACAGCCGCTGCTGCGGATCCATCGCCACAGCCTCCCGCGGACTGATCCCGAAGAACCCCGCGTCGAACAACGCCGCACCAGCCAGGAACCCGCCCTCCCGGACGTAACTGGTTCCCGACCGAGCCGGATCCGGGTCATACCCCGCATCCCAACCCCGATCGATGGGGAAGCCACCCACCGCGTCGACGCCCTCGACCAGCAACTGCCAGAACCCGTCCGGGTCATCCACCCCACCCGGGTATCGACACCCGATCCCGACAATCGCCACCGGTTCGTCGATATCCGCGCGGGCCGCTACTGGCGTGGCGGCTGCGGCAGTGTTGTTGCCCAGCAGCAGGTCCGTCAGATGGTCGGTCAACACCTGGGCACTGGGGTAGTCGAGGACCAGTGTGGTTGGTAGCGGCAGTCCGGTGGCGGTGGCCAACCGGTTGCGTAGTTCTACCGCGGTGAGTGAGTCGAAGCCGAGTTCGCGGAATGCCCGGTCGGGTGGGATTGCTTGGGCGTTGTCGTGGCCGAGGGCGGTGGCCGCGTGGGCGCGTACCAGTTCGAGGATCTTCTGCTGGCGTTGCGGGCCGGTCAACGTCCGCAGTTCGGTGGCCAGTGCTGAATCGTCGGATGGCCCGGGTTCAGCGTCGGTGATGGCGGTCTGTGCCTCGGGTAGGCCGGCTAGTAGCGCACTCGGGCGTGCGGAGGTGAACGCTCGGGTGAACTGGGTCCAGTCCACGTCAGCGACGGCGAGGAAGCCTTCACCCTGACCGACTGCCTCGGCCAGGGCCTGCACCGCCCGCTGCGGATCCATGCCGCGTACTCCACGCCGCTGCAACTGTGTGGTGTCAGCCTGCTCGGCCATTCCCTCGCCGGCCCACAAGCCCCACGCCACACTAGTCACCGGCCGTCCCAGGGCACGCTGCTGAGCGGCGTAGGCGTCCAGGAACGCGTTCGCGGCCGCGTACACCCCCTGCCCGCCGCTACCCCACACACCGGCGTTCGAGGAGAACAACACCATCGCGTCCAACCGGTGCTCAGACCCCTCGACCAACAACTCGTGCAGGTTACGGATACCCGCGACCTTCGCCGCCAAGATCTGCTCCGCCACCCCCGGGTCGGTGTCGTCGATGGACGCGAGCTGACCGATCCCGGCGGCATGGACCACCGCATCCACCGGCCCCACTCCGCTCAGGGCCGCGGCCAACCCGTCACGATCCGCCACATCACAACCCCGCACACTGACCCGGACCCGATCTCCAGCGGTCAGCTCATCAACCAGCTCGACCACACCCGGCCCGTCCACGCCCCGGCGGGACATCAACACCACATGTTCTGCGCCATTGCGGGCCACCCAGCGAGCCACGTGCGCGCCCAACCCACCGGTACCACCAGTGACCAGCACCGTGCCCCGAGGCTGCCACACCCGCGGTGACTCCTCCGCCCGGGCACGCACCAACCTGCGCCCATACACACCACCCGCACGCACCGCGACCTGATCCTGACCACTCCACCCGGCCAGCACCGCGGCACAAACCCGCGCCACCGCAGCCGCGTCCCGCGACGCCTCAGGCCACACCACCGGCAGATCCACCAGACCACCCCACCGGCGGGGATACTCCAACGCCGCGACCACACCCAAACCCCACGCCAAAGCCTGCACCGGATCAGCAGGAACGTCGAACCGACCCGTGCCCACCGCGCCACGAGTGAGGACCCACACCCGCCCCGCGTCGCTACCCGTGTCGATGTCGTGCAGACCCTGCAGCAACGCCAACAGCTCCTGCACCGGCGCCCGACCGGGTAGGAACACCACCCCACCCCACCCGGCCCTGTCGGGCCCGGCCACCACCGCCCGCAACGCCGCAGCCACCCCCACCCGGGTGCCGTCAACAGCTACCCGCACCACCCGCGCCCCATGCCCGACCAAGACCTGCTCGACCCGCCCGACCCACCCCGACCCGACCTCATCAGCCGCCAGATCCGCGCCATACACCACAAGCCAGCTACCGTTCAGCGCCGCTTCAGGACCACCGGTCAACGGCTCCCACACAACCCGATACCGCCACGCGTCAATCAGCCGCCGATCCTGACGAGCCCGCTGCCACGCCACCAACCCCGGCAAAACCATAGCCACACCCTGCTCATCCACCCCCCAAGCAGAAGCCAAAGCCGCCACATCACCCCGCTGCACCACCTGCCAAAACTCCGCATCAAACCCACCATCGCCACCCCGCACCGACACACCCCGCACCGCCGGCCAGAACCGCTGATGCTGAAACGGGTAGGTAGGCAACTCAGCCCGCAGCGCGATGGCCCCGCCCACCGCCACGCCCACGCCCGTGGCCTCAGCCGGACCGGCACTCGTGACAAGTAGTGTCGGCCAGTCCACCGCCGCGCCGTGCGCGTGGATACCAGCGACCGCGGTCAGTAGTGTCTGCGGCTCGTCCCGTTCGGCGCGCATCGCTGGCAGCCACACCCCTGCATCCGGGGTATCGGTGTCTGCCATCGAGGTCAGGGTGCCGTCCGGGCCGAGTTCGAGGAAGACATCCACGCCGTGCTCGCGTAGCGCGGTCACCGCGTCGTGGTACCGCACCGTCTGGCGGGTGTGTGTCAGCCAGTATTCGGGTTGGGTCACGTCCGCGTCGGGGGTGCCGGAGACCACCGGGATGGTCGGCTCCCGCCAGGCCACCTCGGTCAGCACGTGGGCGAAGTCGGCCAGCATCGGTTCCATCAACGGCGAGTGGAACGCGTGACTGACCCGCAGCTGCCGGGCCTTGCCGCCGGCGTCTCGCCACTGTTGTGCCAGGTCCAACACCACGGTCTGGTCACCGGAGATCACCGTGGAGCGGGGGCCGTTGACCGCCGCCACCCCTACCAGATCGGTGTGCCCGGCAATCAACTCCTGCGCTTCAGTGTCACTGGCGGTCAACGCCACCATGGCGCCACCAGCAGGAAGCGCCTGCATCAGGCGGCCCCGGGCGGCTACCACCGCCACCGCGTCGGCGAGATCCCACACCCCGGCCACATGAGCCGCGCTCAACTCACCGATCGAATGCCCCGCCAGACACTGCGGGGCCACCCCCCACGAGCCGAGCAACCGGTACAGGGCCACCTGTACCGCGAACAGTCCTGCCTGGGTGTACATCGTCTGGTCCAGTAGCTGCGGCTCACCCGCGACCACGTCCCGCAACGGCCGCTCGAGATGCTGGTCGAAGGACGCGCAAACCTGGTCGAACACTTCAGCGAACACCGGATACGCCTTGTACAGGCCCAGGCCCATCCCGAGGCGCTGGCTACCCTGCCCGGAAAACACCACCGCCAGCCGACCGGCCCCAGCGACTCCGGTCACCACCCCCGACGCCTGACCACCGGAGGCAAGCGCCCGCAACCCATCCATCAACACCGACCGGTGCTGACCGAGGACCACCGCCCGGTGCGTGAACACCGACCGGCCCGCCAACCCCCGCCCCACCGCGACCGGCTCGGCCTCAGGCCGGTCGGTCAGGAACCCGGCCAGCCGCTGCGCCTGCGCCCGCAACGCGACCTCGGACTTAGCCGACAGCAGCCACGGCACCACCCCACCGGGCAGCGGGACCGGTTCATGACCCGATTCCTGGTCCGAGGCCGCCGGGTCAGCCGGTGTGTCCCGCGGCGACTCGAACGGTTCGGTCTCGTCCGGGATTTCGAGCGGTTCGGGTTCTTCCAGGATGAGGTGGGCGTTGGTGCCGCTGATCCCGAACGACGACACCCCGGCTCGTCGTGGCCGGCCGTTACCTGGCCACGACGTGGCCTCGGTCAGTAGTTGCACTGATCCCGTCGACCAGTCCACGTGTGTGGACGGGGTATCCACGTGCAGTGTCTTGGGCATCAGCCCGTGCCGCATGGCGAGGACCATCTTGATGATCCCGGCGACGCCCGCGGCCGCCTGGGTGTGGCCGATGTTCGACTTCACCGACCCCAACCGCAACGGCTGCCCCGCCGGCCGGTCCTGGCCGTACGCGGCGATCAGCGCCTGCGCCTCGATCGGGTCACCCAGGGTGGTGCCCGTGCCGTGCGCCTCCACCACATCCACCTCGCCCGGCGACAACCGCGCGTTGGCCAGGGCCTGACGGATCACCCGCTGCTGCGACGGCCCGTTCGGCGCACTCAACCCGTTGGAGGCGCCGTCCTGGTTGACCGCGCTGCCGCGCACCACCGCCAACACCTGATGTCCCCGCCGGCGGGCATCCGACAACCGCTCCAACACCAAAACCCCGACGCCCTCACCCCAACCTGTGCCGTCGGCGGCGTCCGCGAACGGTTTGCACCGCCCGTCGGCGGCCAACCCGCCCTGCCGGGAAAACTCCACGAACGCGCCCGGTGTGGCCATCACCGTGACACCGCCGGCCAGGGCCATGGAACACTCACCCGACCGCAACGCCTGCGCCGCCAAATGCACCGCGACCAGGGACGACGAACACGCCGTGTCCACCGACACCGCCGGGCCCTCCAAGCCCAGCGTGTACGCCACCCGCCCTGATGCCACACTTGCGCTGGTCCCGGTCAGCGTGTATCCCTCGGTCTCGGCCGGGCTCGCCGCCAACTGCATGGCGTAGTCGTGGTACATGAGGCCGACATACACGCCGGTGTCCGACCCACGTAGCCCGGACGGGTCGATCCCGGCCCGCTCCAACGCCTCCCAGGAAACCTCCAACAACAACCGCTGCTGCGGATCCATCGCCATGGCTTCCCGCGGACTGATCCCGAAGAATCCCGCGTCGAACATGCCGGCCTCGGGGAGGAACGTTCCGTACCGGGTCTGCGAGCGTTGCCGGCCGGAGTCGTGCAGCGCTGTCAGGTCCCAACCCCGGTCCGTGGGGAACTCACCCACCGCGTCGACGCCCTCGACCAGCAACTGCCAGAACCCGTCCGGGTCATCCACCCCACCCGGATACCGACATCCCATCCCCACGATCGCTACCGGCTCGTCGAGCGCGGTGTCCACAGCGACCGGTTCGGTTGCCGGCTCAGACAGCCCATCCAACCGACGCTGTAGGTACTCCCGCAGCTTCACGGGGGTGGGATAGTTGAACAGCAGGGTGGTCGGCAGCCGCAGCCCTGTCACCGCGGCGAGTCGGTCACACATCTTGATGGCGGCGTACGAGTCGAAGCCCTGCTCCCTGAAGCTCCGGTCAGCGTCGACATCCTGCGGCCCCGCATGACCAAGCACGGCGGCCGCATGGATACGGATCAGGTCAAGCAGCTGCCACCCGCCGCCGGCCGCCGGCTCGACTCTCACACCGGCTTCACCAGGACCGTCCCGCCTCGCGGAACGTTCGGTCTCGGCAGGGCCAAACGCAGCCGCGCTGATGTCACGGCGCTCGACCGCGTCCTGGGCTTGGCCGATCGAGGCGACACTGGAACCAAGAGGCTCAGCCAGCGTGTCCGCAAACCAGTGGCGCTGACGCTGAAACGGGTACGTGGGCAGCGGCACGCGCCGGGGCACGTCACCAGCAAAAGTCGGGGTCCAGTCGATGGCGACACCAGCCACGTGCAGAGCGGCCATCGACCGTAGCCAACGCTCGCGTCCACCGTCGTCACGACGCAGCGTGCCCGCCACCACCAGGCCCTCAC
>NZ_JBEZCX010000041.1:0-11127 GCF_040647835.1 Micromonospora sp. NPDC049240 | reverse complement strand
TACGACAACGACACCCCACCCACCACCACCGCCACCGCATCCGGCGACCGCCGCACCCGCTCCTCGAACAACTCGTGCAGGCAGCGGTCGACGGGCGTCACGTGGGACGGTGACGCCTGCCGGAGCAGCAGCTCCCGCTCGCCCGCGGGCAGGTAGGTGGCCCGGGCGTCGCCGTCGCCACCGGCGGCCATCGACTCCAGAACCGCGCGCAGCATGCCGGCCAGCCGGTCCGCGCTCGCCGAATCCAGGTGCCGCTCGCTGCTACCGAGGTGGAACCGGCCGTGCTGGCTGATCAGCGAGAGGGCGAACTCGTTGGGCGAGTTCGTCGTCCGGGTGCCGGCCGCCACCCGGCCGGTGTCCACGCCGCGAAAGTCGAGGTGGTTGAAGAAGACCTGGATCAGCGGGTCGCCGCCCCCGTCGCGGCGGATCGCGGGCATCGGGTAACGCCGGTGCTGCCACACGTCGAGTTCCCGGGCGAAGACCCGGGTGACGAAGTCGTGCCAGGTCGCCGCGGTCCGGTCGGCGGTGATCGGCAGCGTGTTGACGTACATGCCGGGAACCCGGTCGGCGCCCGGCTCCTCCGGCCGGGTGTCGACGACCATGCCCGCGTGGTAGGCCGGCTCGTCGGTCAACTGACCCATCACCTTCAGGTACGCCGACAACAACACGGTCTTGAGCGACGTGCCGGTCTCGGCGGCCAGCGCGTTCAGCCCGTCGAGCAGGTCGTCGTAGGGGATCTGCCGGAACACTCGCCGGTCCGAGTCGCCCGCCCAGCCCCGCGGCAACGTGACCCCGGCGTTGTCGCCGGTGATCCGCTCCCAGTAGGCGCGGTCCTCGTCCGAAGCCAGCGCGGCACGCTCGGCCGCGATCGCGTCGGCGAACCGGACTCCGGGCCGGTCGTAGGGCTCCGGCTCGGCGCCCCGGCGCAGCCGGTCATAGCAGTCCAGCAGCTCCATCAGCACCTGGTGGGTGCTCCAGCCCTCGGTCAGCGCGTGCGTCTGGGTCAGGGTGAGCCACCACGCCTCGTCGCTCTCCTGGTGCGCGAGCACCCGGACCAGCGGCGCGACCGCGAAATCGAACGCTTCGGCGCGCTGACGCGCCACCAGGCGCTCGCGAATCGCGGGGTGCTCGGCCGGGTCCACGTCTCGCAGGTCGTGCACCTCGACCGGCACGTCCACCTTCCGGTGCACGAGCTGCATCGGCGCGGAGAAGCCGGTCAACCGGATCGAGGTGCGCAACGTCTCGTGCCGGTCGGCCACCACCGCGACGGCCCGGCGCAGCGCGCCCTCGTCCAGCGGGTGCCCGTCGGTCACCCGGAACATGTTGACCATGTGATACGCGCCGCGGCCGTCACCGGACATCGCCTCGATGACCATGCCCAGCTGGGTGCGGCCCAGCGGGTAGGCGTCCACCACGTCCGGCGGAAGCAGATCACGGTCCGCGCGCTCGATCTGGGCGTACGCCTCGACGTACCGCCGGCCCGCGCCCGCCCCGACCGGGCGCAGCCGCTCGCAGAGCCGCTCGACGGTCCGGGCGTCCAGCACGTCGCGCACGGTCGTCTCGTATCCGGCCGCTCGCAGGTCACCGACGAGCGCGACCGCCCGCAGCGAGTCGCCGCCGAGCGCGAAGAATCCGTCGCGCAGGCCGACCCGCCCGACGCCGAGCGCCCGCGCCCACAGCCCGGCCACCTCGGCCTGGAGGCCGTCGGCGGGCGCGACGAACTCGGTCACCGCCAGCGCCTCGGCGCCGGGTTCGGGCAGCGCCCCGCGGTCGACCTTGCCGTTCGGGGACAGCGGAATCGCGTCCAGCACCACGAAGGCGGCCGGAATGAGGTAGGCGGCCAGCTCGGCCTCCAGCGCGGCGCGCAGATCGGCCGGCGTCGGCCGCTCGTCCGCCGCCGCCACGTAACCGATCAACCGGTCGTCGCGGTGCACGACGACCGCCTGCCGCACCAGGGGGTGCCGGGTCAGGGCTGCCTCGATCTCGCCCGGTTCGATGCGGTGCCCACGGACCTTCACCTGCTGGTCGGAGCGGCCGAGGTAGTCCAGCGTGCCGTCGGGCAGCCGGCGGGCGAGGTCTCCGGTGCGGTAGAGCCGGCCGCCGGCCGGGCCCCACGGGTCGGGGACGAACCGCTCGGCGGTCAGCGCCGGCTGGTTCAGGTAGCCGTCGCCCACGCCGAGGCCGCCGGCGTGGAGCTCTCCGGGCACACCGTCGATCACCGGCGCGCCCCACTCGTCGAGGACGTACAGTCGGGTGCCGCGGACCGGCCGGCCGATCGGCACCCGGGTGAGCCCGTCGGCAGTGGTCAGCGCGTGGTGGGCGACGTCGTCCGCGCACTCGGTCTGCCCGTACGAGTTCAGCAGGCCGACCTGCGGGAACCGCGCCAGCCACCGGGCCGCCAGCTCGGCCGGGAAGGCCTCGCCGGTCACCACCAGCCGCCGCAGCGCGGCGCCGGGCGGCAGGGTGACGCCGCCGTCGAGTGCCGCGCGCAACAGCGTCGGCACGACCTCCAGAACGGTGACCTCGCCGTCAGCGACCAGGGCGAAGAGGGCGTGCGGGTCGCGCGCGACAGCCTCCGGGACGACCCGGACGCAACAGCCGGTGGCCGTGCCGGCCAGCATCTGCCAGATCGACACCACGAACGTGGGCGGCGCGTTCTGCGCGAGCGTGTCGGCCGCCGTCATGCCGAGGTCGGCCACCTTGGCGAGCAGGTGGTTGCCGGCGCCGCGGCGGGTGATCGACACGCCCTTCGGCCGCCCCGTCGAGCCCGACGTGTAGAGCAGGAAGGCCGGGTCCGACGGCTCGGGTTCCGGTGCCGGTTCGCCCTCGGGCGCCGCCGTGGTCTCGTCGCCGGTGATCAGTACCGGCAGGTCGGTGTCGAGCGCGGACTCGCGGTCCGCGACGACGACCCGGGCCCGGGCGTCGGCGAGCTGGAACGCGAGCCGCGTGACCGGGGTCTCGGGATCGAGGGGAAGGCAGACGCCACCCGCCCGCAGGACGGCGAGGACCGCGGTGACCCGCTCCACGACGGCCGGCAGGCAGACCGCCGCCACGACACCGGGTCCGACACCGGCGGCGCGCAGCCGGCCGGCCAACCGGTCGACGTCCGCGCCGAGCTGTCCCCAGCTGACGGTCCCGACGTCACCGGCGAGCGCGGGCGCGTCCGGGGTCTCGGCCGCCCACGTCGCCAGTCCGCGCACCGGGTCGAAGGTGAACGGCTCCCGTTCGGCCGCGTCCGGTCCGGGGCCGGCGTGCGACAGCACCGACGCCCGCGCGTCGCCGTCGGCGTCCTGCGCCATCCGTTCCAGCACGGTGCGGTACATCTTCGCCAGCAGGGCGCCGTTCTCCCTGCTCATCACCCCGGTACGGGTGGTCAGGTTGATCCGGTCGGGCCGACAGTGCACGGTCAGGTCGAACTCGGTGTGCGACTGGCTGAGCGTCGCGCCGATGTCGCCGTCGGCGTCCTGCCGGCGCGGGCCGACCCCGGCCAGGTCCACGTAGTTGAACGCGGTCAGCACCTGCCGCCCGGCCGAGGAGTCCCGCTGGATCGCGGGCATCGGATACCGCCGGTGCGGCCACAACGCGGTCTCCTGGGCGAAGACGCCGCGAATCAGATCCCGCCAGCGGGCGGCGGTCCGGTCCACGGCGAACGGCACCGTGTTGAGGTGCATGCCGTAGACCCGGCTCGCGCCCGCGAGTTCGGGGCGCGCGTCGGTCACCAGGCCGACATGGCCGCGCCGGGTCTCGGTGAGCCGGCCCATCACCGCCACGTGCGCGGCCAGCAGGACGCTCTTGACCGGGACGCGCAGCCCGGCGGCCAGTTCCCGCAGCCGTGGCTCCAGGTCGTCGAGCGGCACCAGGTGCTGGTAAGGCACATCGTCCGGCCCGGCCCAGACCGCGGGAACGCCGATCGCCTCTCGATCATCCACCACCGATCTCCAGTACGCGGCGTCCTCGTCCCCGGCCAGGGACCGCAGCTCGGCGGCGATGAAATCGGCGTAGCGCACCGGCGGCGCCTCGTACGGTGCCGGTGTGTCCCCGGCGGCCAGCGCCCGGTAGGCCGCGTGCAGCTCGGCCTGGACCATCGCCAGGCCCCAGCCCTCGCTCAGCGCGTGCGGCAGGCCGAGGCCCAGCCACCAGCGGGTGTCCTCGAGGCGGGCGACGACCACCCGCAGCAGGGGCGTGCGTGCCACGTCGTACGGCGCGTCCTGGTCGGCGGCGAGCCGCTTCCGGAACTCCTCGTCGCGCCGGTCGGCCGGCACGTCGCGCAGGTCGTGCACGGTCACCGGCACGTCGGCCGGGACGTGCACGACCTGCGTCGGCACCGAGTACCCGGTCAGGTGCAGCGAGGTGCGCAGCGCGTCGTGCCGTCCGGTCACCTCGACCAGCGCGGCCCGCAGTGCCGCCTCGTCGAACTCGGAGCCGATCACCTCGTACGCCACGAAACTGCGGTACGCCGTGGGATCTTCCAGCATCTCGACGACCATTCCGGCCTGCACCTGCGAGAGCGGGTACGCGTCCACCGCCGTCGGCGGCAGCTTCGTCCGGTCGTCGTCGCCGATCAGGGCGAACGGCGCGACCGGCTCGTCGTCACCGGGGTGCCGGTCGCGGCCGGCCAGCCGATCGGCGAGTTCGGCGACGGTCGGGTGGCGGAACAGGTCGCGGACCGAGACGTCCAGCCCCTCCTCGCGCAGCACACCGACCGCGGCCAGCGCCCGCATCGAGTCACCGCCCACGTCGAAGAACATGTCGTTGACGCCGATCGGGGTGCGGCCCAGTACCTCCTGCCAGATGGCCGCGATGCGGCTCTGCAGCGGGGACCGCGGTGGCTCGTACTCCGATTCGCCCTCCTCGCCGTCGTCGGCCGACGACGGCTGCGGCACCAGCGCGCCGTCGGCGCGGACCGCCGCCCGGTCCCCGGTGGCGAACAGGCGCGACCCGGCCGGCCCGAAGGCGTCCGGGCGGAAGCGGTCCGCCGTGAGCGCGGGACGCCCGGTGAAGCCGCGCGGCACGATGCCGCCCAGGTGGATGTCGCCCGGCACACCGTCGGGCACCGGGCGGCCCTGCGCGTCCAGCACCCGCAGCTCGCGGCCGGGCAGCGGGTCGCCGATCGGGAACCGCGCATCGTCGAGGTCGGCCGGCTCGAGCTGCCGCCAGCAGGCCCGCCGGTAGCGGCTGACCACCGCCGGGCCGTCGCCGTCCGCCGCCACCAGCGGGCGCAGGTCGTCCGGGTGGCCCGCGTCGCCGGTGAGCAGCACCAGGCGTACGGCGAGATCCTCGTCCCGGGCGATCGGCGCGGCCAGGTCACGCAGGTCGTCCGCCCGACTCGACAGCACCGAGACCTCGTGCCGGCGCAGCCGGTCCAGCAGTCGCGCCGGGGTCTCGTCCGGCGGCAGCACGACCAGCCGGCCGCCGTACAGCAGCGCACCCCAGATCGGCAGCGGGTCGTCCGCCCAGCCGGCGTCGAGGCTCCAGGCGTCGAACTCGTCGAACTCGGCCGCCTGGTGCGCGGCGGTCACCTCGCTGAGCACGTCGGCGTGGCTGACCACGGCGTACGGCTCGGCCGGGCCGACCAGCATCGCCGTCTCCGGATCGACAGTCACCTCGGGCGCGGCGGCGTCGCCGGGACCGTCCGGTGCGACCGTGACCGGGTGCAGCGACGAGTCGCCGGTGACGATCGCGGTGAGCCCGAGTTCCCGGGCGGGTGCGAGGTCACCGCCCGGCGCGAGCGGCAGATAGGCTCCGCCGGTCTTGAGCACGCCGAGCACCGCGCAGATCGCGTCGGCGCCGGGCGGCAGGCAGATACCGGTCACCGTCTCCGGGCCCGCGCCGGCCGTGCGCAGCCGGTGGGCCAGGTGGTTCGCCCGCTCGTCGAGCTCACGGTAGGTCAGCTCGGTGCCGCCGTCGATGACGGCGACGGCGGAGGGGGTCCGCGCCGCCCGGTCGGCGAACACCTCGTGCGGGGTCTGGCGCCGGCGTCCGCGGCCCGGGCGCCGGACCTTGCGCAGCGCCGTGCGCGGCTTCGGCTCGGGCCCGAACGTCGCGCGGGCGTCGCCGTCCGGATCAGCGGCCATGGCGGCGAGGACGTCGCGGAACATGCCGACGATCTGCCGCGCGCGCTCGTGGCTGAGCACGTGGCTGTTGCTGCGCAGGCTCAGGCGTCCGCCGAGGGTGACGATGCCGACCGCGAACTCGTTCGGCGCGTCGCTGAACGCCTGGCTGTCGTCGGCCGCCTCGGTGTCCATCCGGTGGAAGTCGAGGTAGCAGAAGAACACGTCGACCAGGCGGCCGGTGCCGGCCGGGCGCTCGATGGCGGGCATCGGGAAGTGCCGGTGGTCCCAGATCTCGATCTCGGTGTCCGAGACCTGGCGTACCAGGTCGCGCCAGGTGCGCGCGTCCGGGCGTACGGGAAATGGCAGGGTGTTGAGGAAGTTGCCGTAGACCCGGTCGCCGCCCGGCTCGGCCAGCCGGGTGTGCGTGACCAGTCCGGTGTGGAAGGCGGGCGCGGTGGTCAGCTGGCTCATCACCTTCGCGTGCGCCGCGACCAGCACGCTCTTCACCGACGTCCGCGCGGACGCGGCCAGGCGCCGCAGGCCCTCCTCCAGGTCGGCGTAGGACATGCCGGCCCGGACGACCTCGGCAGGCGCGTCACGGTCGCCGCTCCACCCGGCCGGCATGGTCAGCTTCACGTGGTCGCGGACCATGTCGCGCCAGTACGCGCGGGTCCGCTCGGACTCCAGCGCCCGGCGCTCGGCCGCCACCGTGTCGGCGAACCGCACCGACGGCGCGTCCCACCGGCCCGGTGCGGTCCCGTCGCGCAGCCGCCGGTAGCACTCCAGCACGTCCATCAGGAACAGCTGGTTGCTCCAGCCGTCCAGCAGCGCGTGGTTCTGGGTGAAGCCGCACAGCCACTCGGTGTCCGAGGTGACGTGGGCGTGCACCCGCAGCAGGGGCTCGTCGGAGGACAGGTCGAACAGGTCGGCCCGCTCGGCGGCCACGAACGCCGACATGTCGGCGAACTGTTCCCGGCTGTCGAGGTGCCGCAGGTCGCGCCACGCGCACGGCGCGGCGGCCACCCGGTGCACGAGCTGCATCGGCTCCGAGTAGCCGGTCAGCCGGACCGAGGTCCGCAGCACGTCGTGCCGCCGGACCACCTCGCGCACCGCCCGCTCGAACGCGTCCGGGTCGAAGCCCTGGTCGTCGCGCACCTCGTACACGTTGACGTTGTGGTAGCTGCGCCGGTCGTCGTTCCCGGCGAGCAGCTCGATCAGCATGCCCGACTGGTTCATCGACAGCGGGTACGCGTCGGCCAGCCCGTCCGGCAGCCGCTCCCGGTCGACGGCCGGCACCAGCTCGAACGGCGCCACCGCCGCGCGGTCGCCCGCGTCCAGCGCGTCCCGGCCGGTGAGCAACCGCGAGACCGCGTCGACCGTGCGGTGCTGAAGGATCTCGCGGACCGACACGTCCCAGCCCTCGGCCCGCAGCGCGCCGATCAGGGCCACCGCCCGGATGGAGTCGCCGCCGAGGTCGAAGAAGTCGTCGCGGACGCCGGCCTCCCGGCCGAGCACCTCGGACCAGACCGCGACCAGACGTTCCTGCAACGGGGTGGCGGTCTCGAAACCACCCGACCCGGTCGTGGTCTCCTCCGGGGCCGGCAGCGCGTGCCGGTCCAGCTTGCCGTTGGCGTTCAGCGGCAGCCGATCGAGCTGCACGAACGCCGACGGCACCAGGTAGTCCGGGAGCGCGCGGGTGAGCCGCTCGCGGATCGACGCGCGGTTCATCTCGCCGTCCGCCACCAGGTAGGCGACGAGCTGCCGCTCGCCGTCCGGCCCGGTCTCGCGGGCCACGACCCGGCAGTCGGTGATCTCGTCGAGGCCGCCGAGCGTCGCCTCGATCTCCCCCAGTTCGACCCGGTAGCCACGAATCTTGAGCTGGCCGTCGCGGCGCCCGCGGAAGTCGACGGCGCCGTCCGGCAGCAGCCGCACGAGGTCGCCGGTGCGGTAGAGGCGCGCGCCGGGCGGACCGTACGGGTCGGGCAGGAACCGGTCGGCGGTCAGGTCCGGGCGGCCCAGGTAGCCTCGGGCGACGCCGGTGCCGCCGACGTACAGCTCGCCCGTGACGCCGGTCGGCAACGGACGCAGGTCCCGGTCGAGGACCCGCATGACCATGCCCGGCAGGGGTGATCCGATCGGGACGACGTCGGGGACCGGCCCGTCGACCGGGTGGACGCAGGTGCCGACGGACGCCTCGGTCGGGCCGTACTCGTTGATCAGTTCGACAGCGGGCGCCTTCGCCTGCCAGGCGCGCACCACATGCCGGGTCAGCGCCTCGCCGGCGACGACCAGCACCGGAGCCAGGCGTGCCGCCTGGTCCGCGGCGAGCTGGGTGGTCAGCACCTCCAGGTGGCCCGGGGTCAGCTTGATGAAGCTGTACGGGCCGTGCCGGTCGAGGTGGGCGCCGAGTTCGCCGAGGTCCACCTCGTTCGGCACCATCGTCACCGGCTGCCCGGTGACCAGCGGTCCCCACAGATTCGGCACGACGAGGTCGAACGCGACCGAGGAGAAGAGCGGCGCGCCGCCGGTTCCCCGGGAGGCCAGGGTCCGCGCCGCCCAGGAGACGTGGTTGGCGAGCCCGCGGTGCGACACGGCAACGCCCTTGGGGCGGCCGGTGGAGCCGGAGGTGTAGATGACGTACGCCAGCTGGTCGGCATCCGGCCTGGTCCGTCCGGTGACCGCGGGGCGGTCGGCGGGCAGGTCCTCGACCAACAGCCGCCGGTCCACGGGGACGTCGGCGACGCCGGGCAGGAGGTCCCGCTCGGTGATCACGACGGCGGCGTGGGCGTCCGCCACCATCCCGGCGACCCGCTCGGCCGGGAAGGCGGCGTCGAGCGGCAGGTAGGCGGCGCCCGCCTTCCAGGCGCCGAGCAGGGCGGCGGCGAGTTCCGGGCCGCGGTCGAGCAGCACGGCGACGACCGACTCCGGGCCGGCGCCGCGGGCGGTGATCGCGGCCGCGTACCGCTCGGCGCGGTCGTCCAGCTCCGCGTACGTGAGCGTGTGGCCGCCGGTCACCACGGCGGCGGCGTCCGGCGTACGGGCGGCCTGCTGCTCGAAGAGCTCCAGCACCGGCTGGTAGTCGCCGGGCAGCGGTGCGCCGACGGCCCAGTCCTGCTGGTCACGCAGTTCGTCAGGGGTGGCGAGCGCGATGGTGGCGTCGCCCTCCGGGTCGGCGGCCATCGCGGCCAGCACGGTCCGGAACAGGCCGGCGATCCGGTCGGTGTTCGCCGGGGTGAGCGAGCGGACGTCCGAGGTCAGGAAGATGTGCCCGGCCCGCGAGGAGACGGTCAACGGGAACTCGGTGGGGCTGTCGTCCAGCCCCTGGGTGGCGTCGACCAGCTCGGTGTCGATCTGGCGGAAGTCCTGGTAGTTGAAGAAGACCTCGATCAGCCCTTGCCGGCCGGGGTTGTCGCGTTGGACCGCGGGCAGCGGGTAACGCCGGTGCGACCAGGACTCGACCTCGCGGCGGAAGGTCCGGGTCACCAGGTCGCGCCAGGTGCCCCGGATCGGGTCGAACGGGAACGGCAGCGTGTTGAGGTACATGCCGAAGACGCGGTCGGCGCCGAGCACCTCGGGGCGGGTGTCGTAGACCAGCCCGGCGTGCACCGCGGGCTCCTCGCTGAGCCGGCTGAGCACCTTGCCGAACGCGGACACCATGACGGCCTTCATGGACGCGCCGGCCTGGGCCGCGAGCCGCCGCAGCCCCGGCTCCAGGTCGGTCCACGGGATCCGGGTGTGGTAAGCGGTCCGCTCGGCCACGCTCCGGTCGCCCCAGTCGCGCGGAAGGGTGAACTTCTCGTACCGGCCCACCACGTCACGCCAGTACGCCCGGGTCTCCGGCGACTTGAGCGCGGTGAGCTCGCCGGCGATGGCGTCGGCGAAGCGCACCGCCGGCATCGGCTCGGCGTCGGGCTCCTGCCCCGCGGCGATCCGCTGGTACGCCCGCACCAGCTCCATCAGCATGGTGTGGTAGCTCCAGCCCTCCATGACCGGGTGGCATTCGGTGATCGAGATCCACCACGAGGCGGGCTCGGTGACGTGCACGAAGAAGCGCATCAGGGTCGGCCGGGTCAGGTCGAACGGCCGGGCACGCTCGCTGGTCGCGAATTCCTGCAGCACGTGCTGGGTCCCGGCCGCGTCGAGCGTGCCGTGGTCGGTCCAGCCGATCGGCACCTCGGCCGTCCGGTGGACGAGCTGCATCGGCACCGAGTACCCGGTGAGGTGGACCGAGGTGCGCAGCATGTCGTGCCGGGCGACCAGCCAGGCGGCTGCGCGCTCGAAGGCGGCGAAGTCGAACGGCCGCTCATCCATGATCCGGAACGCGCTGGAGTTGTGGTAGTTGTTCTGCTGGTCGTCGGCCAGCATCTCGATGACCATGCCGGTCTGGATCTGCGACAGCGGGTAGGCGTCGACCACCCCGTCCGGGACCAGCGCCCGGTCGTCGTCGCTGATCAGCGCGAACGGCTCGACCAGGGCGTGGTCGTCGGCGACCAAAGCGGACCGCTCGCCCAGCAGGTCTGCGAGTTCGGCGACGGTACGCCTGTCGAACACGTCCCGCACGCTCAGGTCGAAGCCCTCGGCCCGCAGCGCGCCGACCAGGGAGACGGCGCGGATGGAGTCGCCGCCGAGTTCGAAGAAGCTGTCCCGGATGCCGACCCGGTCCACGCCGAGCACATCGGCCCACACCACGCACAGCCGCTCCTGCACCACGTTCTCCGGCGGCACATAGCCGGTCTGGCCGAACGCCCGACCGTCCGGCTCCGGCAACGCCCGCTTGTCGAGCTTCCCGTTCGCCGTCAACGGCAACCGATCCAGCACCACGAACGCCGCCGGCACCATGTACTCCGGCAACGACACCGCCAACGCCTGCCGCAACGACGCCACATCCAACCGCGCACCCGCCACCGGCACCACATAGGCCACCAGCCGAGCCTCCACCCCGCTGCCACGCAGCAGCACCACCGCGTCCCGCACACCGGCACAACCCGACAACACCACCGTGATCTCACCCAACTCGATCCGATAACCACGCACCTTCACCTGGTCATCAGCCCGACCCACAAAATCCAGACTC
>NZ_JBEZCX010000040.1:0-12287 GCF_040647835.1 Micromonospora sp. NPDC049240 | reverse complement strand
GCCGGCGCCAGGCCCGACACGAGGGCCTGGAAGAGCGTGTACGGGCCGGTGAACGCCGAGATCACCCCGGTGGACCGTCGACCCAGGATCAGCGGCGGGCGGCAACGGTCTCGTCGAGCGTCGCCCCCGCCCTGGCAACCACCGCCACGTCGACGTCCTCGCCACCGCGAAGGCCCTCGACCTGTTCGACCGCTTCGACCTCGCGAGCGGAGACCTGATCGCCCGCGCCGCGGAGACCCTGCCGGCGGCGGACCGCGCGGCCCTCGCCGCCGCGGTGCCCGCGCTGGAACGCCTCCGCGACGCCCTCGCGCACGCCAAGGACACTCCAGGAGTACGCGCCGAGCCGCCGGTCGGGACGCCGTGACCGCCCCGCCGATTCCTGGCCTGGAGGCCGCGTTCGAGGTGGAGGTGCGGCTGGGCGCGCTGGAGGACCACGGGGTGACCCGTGCCGGCCACCGTCGCGTGGTGCCTGTTGTCGGCGGCCGGGTCATCGGTCTCTTCGAGGCCGACATCCTGCCCGGCGGCGCCGACTGGAAGGTGGTCCGCCCTGACGGCGCGATCGAGATCGACACGCGCGACTCGGCGCGTACCGCCGACGACGGTCACGTCTACCTGCGTACGTTCGGCGTCCGCAGCGGCCGCGCGGAGGTTCTTCAGGCGTTGCTGCGCGGCGACGCCGTCGACCCGTCCGAGTACTACTTCCTCCTGGGCGTACGACTGGAGACGTCGGTGCCCGCGCTCACCGTCCTGGAGCGGTCCGTCTTCGTGGCGTCGGCGATCCGCGAGGCCTACCTGGTGCGCTACACCGCCTACCGCGTCACGTAGCCGTCCCCGCCCAGGGCTGCGGCAGGGCGCGCCCACGACAGCCCTTCCCGCACGCATCGAGCGAGGCCGGGCCGGCAACGGTAACGCTGTCGTTGCCGGCCCGAACGCCTATCCACAATTGAAGATTCGCGCCGAGTCGAAGTTGGTCCGCCACTCGGTGGGCGCAGTGGTCACGCAGTGGTACGTGTAGACGAGCGTGGGGCCGCCGGAGATGGCGGCCACCAGCACCCCGTTGCGCCACACGTTGAGCGAGACCGAGCCGACGCCGCAGGAGGCATCCTCCGGAGTGGCAACCTCGGCGACGACGGTGGCGACCGGCTGCACATAGAGCGCGTGGGCGATGCGGCAACTGGGTGGGATGGAGCCCGCCGACGCGTGCGCGGGCGGCACCGCGGCGCCCAGCATCAGGCCGGTCGCTGCGGCAACCCAAAGGCAGCCCCGGCCGGTGGTCTTGAGTCGCTGTGCGGTACGTGGAGTCATCATGTGTCCTTCTGTAGTCCGGTTTCGGCCTGCCTTCAGATTTGCCGAGCGCTCACGCGGCTGGGGAAAATCCGACCGATCCCGACCGTTGGACATCGACGGGTTTACTGTTCTGACTGTGGCTGTACTCCCCGACCCGCCCGACCCGGGTGGTGCCGCCTCGCTCGACGAGCTGATCCAGCGGCTGCGGTCGCTCAAGGTGCGGTCTGGTAACCCGTCCTACGAGACGATCACCGCTCGTGTCAACGCGGCGTGGAAGGCGCAGGGGCGCCCGACAAGCGAGTGGGCCGGGCGCACAACCGTCGTGGATTGCTTCCGCCCGGGCCGTCGGCGGCTGAACGCTGACCTTGTGACCGCTGTGGTGGAGGCGATGCATCCAGACGCGGGCTACGTAACCCAGTGGCGGCAGGCGCTGCAGGTCCTCGCCGAAGCAGGGCAGGCCGGTGCGCAGGTGCGGGTCCAGGGCGAGCTGCCACCACAGCAGCCCGGGTTCGTCGGCCGCACCGCCGAGCTGCGCTGGATCGGGCAGGCCCTCCGCCGTGGCGCGGCCGGCGACGGCGCCGCGGGGATCTGCACGATCGCCGGGATGGCCGGCATCGGCAAGACCCAGCTCGCCCTGCGGGCTGGGCACCGACTGGTCAAAAAGGGCGGCGTCGAGCGGGTGCTGTCGGTCAACCTGCGTGGTTTTCATCCCGAGTCGGCGCAGCCGCCAGCCGATCCAGCCGCCGTGCTCGACGGCTTCCTGCGGCTGCTCGGCCTGCCCAGCCAGCGGATACCGCACGGGCTCGGCGCGCGTGCCGACGCCTATCGGCGCCTGCTGGCCGGCACCCGGACGCTGGTGCTGCTGGACAACGCCGCCGACGACGACCAGGTCGTCCCGCTGCTGCCGGCGACCCCGGGCTGCCCGGTGTTGATCACCAGCCGCAGCCGCCTCACCGCGCTGCGGCCGAGTCTGGAGCTGGATCTTGAGGTGTTGAGCGAGGACGAGTCGATCGCGTTGCTCACCGGCGCCGCGCCGCGGGTCGCCGTCGGTCCGGACCCCGACGCCGCAGCCCGGATCGCTCGGCGCTGCGGGCACCTGCCCCTCGCCCTCGGTCTAGTCGGTGCCCAGCTCCGCGAGACGTCGGGCTGGACGCTGACGGACCACGCGGACCGGCTCGACGAGCACCGCCACCACCGGCGCCCGGACCTCGCCGTGGCGCTTGCCCTCGACGTGTCCTACGAACGTCTGCCGGCGGATGCGCGTCGGCTGCTGCGGTTCGCGGCACTGCACCCGGGGCAGGACGTCGACGCCTACGCCGGTGCCGCGCTGACCAGCAGCGATCTGGGCGCCGCGCAGGCGCGCCTGCAACTGCTCGCCCGCGACCATCTGCTCGAGCCGGGCGTTCGCGGCGCGTACACCATGCACGACCTCGTCCGGGCCTACGCCGCCGAGCGAGCCGGCGACGTGGACCCGCCCGGCGCTCGGCGGGCCGCGCTGACCCGCCTCTTCGATTTCTACCTGGCAGTGGCCGCGGCTGCGATGGACATCCTGAGCCCGGCCGAGAAGTACCGCCGGCCGGCCGTCGACCCGCCGGGC
The DNA here is from genome assembly GCF_040647835.1 of Micromonospora sp. NPDC049240. Lineage (NCBI taxonomy): Bacteria > Bacillati > Actinomycetota > Actinomycetes > Micromonosporales > Micromonosporaceae > Micromonospora > Micromonospora sp. NPDC049240. The sequence continues at coordinate 9,403 of NZ_JBEZCX010000040.1, read as the reverse complement.
ACGCCGATGCCGGACCTCGCCGATCCGGACCGCGCCCGCGCCTGGCTCGACGCCGAGCGCCCCAACCTCGTCGCCGTCTGCCGCCACGCCGCCGCCCACGGCTGGCCGGCCCACAGCAGCCGGCTGGCGTCCACCCTGTTTCAGTATCTGGCCGGTGGATATCTCGAAGACGCCCTGATCGTGCACGGGCAGGCGCATCGTGCTACCCACCGCACCGGCGACCGCGCCGCGGTCGCCGGTGCACTGACCAACCTCGGTGTCACCCACTTCCAGCGCGGTGACGCCCCCGCGGCCAGCAGGGCGCTGATGCGGGCTCTGCGGGGGTACCGGCATCTCGCCGACCCGGCCGGTGAGGCTCGGGTGTTGGTGAACCTCGGTGCCATCAAGGCACTCCAGGGCCGCAACCTGCCGGCTGTCCGGCACTACACCCGGGCGCTCGCCCTCTTCGAGCAGGCAGGGCATCGGCCGGGCACAGCGCACGCGTTGACCTCGCTCGGCACGGTCGAGAGCACGACCGGCCGTGGTGCCTCGGCCGTGACGCACGTCAGACGGGCTTTGAGTCTGTATCGCGAGATCGGCGACCGCATCGGTGAGGCGTGGGCGTTGAGCACCCTCGGCGAGGTGGAAGGCCGCGCCGGGCAGATCGAGCGGGCAGTCTCGCACCTCAAGCAGGCCCTGGAGTCTTACCAACGGCTCAGCGACCGCACCGGTACGGGGTGGGCACTGTACTACCTCGGCGAATACGAAAAGGGCACCTCGCACTATCGACGGGCGCTCGAAGCGTTTCGCGCCGAGGGCGATCGCCGCGGTGAGGCATGCGTGCTCAACGGCCTCGGGGAGGCCGCGCTCGCCGTCGAGGATGTCCGGGCCGCACTGCGTCACCACAGCGTCGCCCTCGCCATCACGATGGACACAGGCGACCGCGCCCAGCGTGCTCGAGCACACCTGGGCCTCGGCCGGGCCAACCAGGCGCTCGGCGACACGGTCCCCGCTCGGGAGCACATCGAGCAGGCCCTGATCCTGTTCACCGACCTGCAGATGCCCGAAGCCCGCGAGATCCGCACGGCCCTCGGTAGCGCCTCCTCGGCAGCGTCACACACCTCATGAGGCGGGGCCGGCGCACGCGGCACACTGGCCGTCGCGCTCAGCGAAGGCGGCGGCCCGGGCGAGCCCACCGCCTCATGCACCACCGCACCAGTGCCGCGTCTCTCGCCAGGATACGGAATGACCCTGGCGCCACCTGGTTACATTGCGATCGCATTGTGAACCGGGTACGGTCGACAATGCAGTCGCATTGCATCGAGGAGTGAGGCCCGCATGCACGTGATCCCGCTGTCCGAGACCGCCGCCAACATGGTGGACCTGCTGGAGCAGCCCGACGACGTCATGTTCCTGACGCTCGACGAGTTGCCCGGCGCGGTGCACGGGAGCATCGATCACCGGCCGACGGTCGCCTCCCGCAGGGCGGTGCGCCGCAGGGAACTGCGTCGTCGGGCGGTGCCGGTGGCGCTGCTCTCCGACGGCACCGACCTCGAGACCGTACTTCCGGCGGCACCCGTTCTCGACGGCGCCCGGATCGGCGTCGGCGCGTCCGCGGGCCGCGCGACCGGCCCCGCCCGGGTCGTACACGATCCGGGCACCGCCCACGTCGAGCCCGGTGAAGTCCTGGTCGCCGCGACCACCGACCCCGGTTGGACGCCGCTGTTCCTCACCGCGGCGGCGCTGGTCACCGAGACCGGCGCGATCATGGCCCACGGTCCGACGGTCGCCAGGGAGTACGGCATCCCCGCCGTCATCTGCGTGCCCGACGCCACCCGAACGATCTCGAGCGGTCAGCTCGTCACCGTCGACGGGGCCGCGGGGACCGTCACCGTTCACTGAATGCCGCACCACTACCGCGAGGACGACCATGACTGACATGAAGGCCGCTGCCGGGGGCACGGCGGGCACGCTGCGGCGGGTGGCCGCGATGGAAGCCGCGATGTGGCGCAGCCTGTACGTGTGGGTACGGCGCCGGCCGCCGGCGCTGGTGCCGGGCGACGAGCCGTTCGGCTACCTGGGCGTGGTGAAGCCGATCCTGGGCATCTTCATCTGCCTGTCGGCCGTGGAAATCCCGATCTTCGACTTGATCGTCGCCAACGTGGTGCCCTGGAAGCCAGCCCGCTGGATAGTGCTCGCCCTCGGGATCTGGGGCCTGCTCTGGATGATCGGCCTCTACGCGAGCATGCGGATCAACCCACACGTCGTCGGTGACAGGGGCCTTCGGGTCCGGCTGAATTCGAGCATCGACATCTGGATCCCGTGGACGGATGTCGAGGCCCTGCGCAAACGTCACCGCTCGCTGCCCTCCAGCAGGTCGGTCCAGGTGGAGCAGGAAGGGGACCGCCGCGTGCTGAACATTTCCGTCGGCAGCCAGACGAGCATCGACGTCCTGCTGCGCCAACCGACGGTATTCGACCTGCCCAAGGGTCGGTCCGAGCCGATGGACGAGTTGCGGCTGTACGCCGACGACCCCGACGGGCTTCTGCGCAGCGCACGAGGCACGCCCGCGACCGGAGGCGTCACCCGGTGACCGCCCGGGCGGGCTGCCCGAGTAACCCTTTGTGAAACGATCGAGGCCATGCCCAAGAAGGTCGACCACCGTCAGCGGCGCACCCTGATCGCTGACGCGTTGATGCGAGTCGCTGCCGAGCGGGGCCTGGAGGCCGTGAGCCTCCGTCACGTCGCGGCGCAGGCGGGCGTGTCCGCCGGGATGGTCCAGCACTACTTCCGCACCAAGGACGAGATGATGACGTTCGCCCTGGCGGTGGTCCGCGAGCGCAGCCAGGTCCGGGTGACCGAGGCGATGGCCCGCCTGGGCGAGAACCCCTCCGCTCGGCAGGTCCTTCGTACGACGATCGTCGCCCTGCTACCGCTCGACGAGCGGACCCGCGACGACGGACGGGTGGCACTGGCCTTCCTCGCCTACTCCGCGGTGCGGCCACAGGCCGCGATTGGACTGCGCGAGGGCACCGAGCAGCTGACCGGGTTCATCGCCAGCATGCTGCCGGTCAGCAACGCCGCCGATGTCGCGGCCGGCCTGCTGGCGCTGATGGAAGGATTGGGCGTCTACCTCCTCGGTGGGCAGTACACCAGCGAGCAGGCGGTGGTGGCGCTGGATGCTCACCTCGACCTGATCTTCGGCTCCCCGGTGCACGCCTGACCGGCTGTCCGCCGGCCGGTCATCGCGGCGAAGAGGAGTGATGCGTCGTCCGGTCTCAGCGGCGCGGGCCCAGACCCGCCTCTCGGGCCAGCAGCGCCGCCTGGGTGCGGTTGTCGCGGCGGAGCTTGACCAACAGCCGCGAGACGTAGCCCTTGACGGTGGCCTCGGACAGATGCAGCCCGCGGGCGATCTCCTGGTTGGACCGCCCGGCACCCAGGCCCTCCAGCACCTCGAGCTCCCGGTCGGTGAGCGAGCCGACCAGGTCCCGCGCCTGCCGTCCGCGCCCGCCGTGTGCGACGAGGCGGCTGGTCGCCGCCGGCGACAGCACCGTGTGACCTGCCGCGGCCACCCGGACCAGGTCGAGCAGGTCCTCGGGCGGGGTGGACTTGAGCAGGAACCCGGTCGCGCCGGCCCGGAGCGCCCCCAGCACGTACTCGTCGAGGTCGAACGTGGTGAGTGCGAGCACCCGGGGCGGGGTGGGCAATGCTCCGATCCGTTCGATGGCCCGCATCCCGTCGACACCGGGCATCCGCAGGTCCATCAGCACCACGTCGGGACGTAGCCGCACGGTGGCCTCCACTCCGTCGGCGCCGTCGTACGCCTCGCCCACGACCATGAGATCCGGCGCGGACGTGAGGATGGTCCGCAGGTGGGCGCAGACCATCCGTTCGTCGTCGACGACCAGCACTCGGATCACCGCTGCGCCCCGGTCGGCACGCTTGCCGGAAGGACGGCACCCACGCAGAACCCACCGTCCGCCGTGGTGCCCGTGGTCATCGTGCCACCCAGCACCTCCACCCGGTGACGCAACCCGGCCAGGCCACTCCCGCCGCCGGCGAGCGCCAGGTCGGCGTCGGGCGGCCGGTTCGGCCGGGCGTTCGACACGCGCACCCGGACCTCCTGCCGGCCGTATCGCACCGACACGGTGGTGGCCGCACCAGGGGAGTGCTTGTGCACGTTGGTGAGGGATTCCTGCACCACCCGACGGAGCGTGCGGCGTACGGGCGCCACGACCGAACCGCCGTCGCCCTCCTCCACCAGCCGCACCGGCAGGCCCACCGAACGGGACTCCTCGACCAGGTCCGCCAGCCCGGACGCGCCGCCCGGCGCCGCCTCCGCCTCCGCCGAGCGGCCCTCGCCGCACAGCACACGGACCAGGTCGCGCAGCTCCGCCAACGCCTGGCAGCCGGTCACCCGCAGTTCCTCGGCCGCCGTCCGCACGGTCGGATCGGTGCTGCTCACCCGTAGCGCGCCGGCCTGCAACACCATCAGGTTGAGGCGGTGGGAGAGCACGTCGTGCATCTCACCGGCCAGCCGGATCCGCTCGTCGACCCGAGCCTGTTCGGCCAGCAGCAGCCGTTCCCGTTCCGCGCGCTCCGCCCGGTCGGTCAGCTCGGCCAGCAGGCTCCGTCGGGCCCGCAGGTACATGCCCAGTAACGCCGCGAAGACGATGACGATCGGTGCGGTGAAGGGGTCGTCGATGGCCCAGGCCCGCGCTCCCACCAGGAACGCTGCGGTGAGCAGGCCGATCGTCGCCCACTGCCGCCAGCGCCCGCCCCCGCCGTGGGCGGTCACCGCGGCCGGCACCAGGACGGCGGCCCAGGCAGGCGCGAACAGGCTGATCGCCGCGATGACCGACGCGGCACGATAGGGGTGCCGGCGACGGACGAGGAGCATCGCCGCGGCGGCAACCTGGGCGACCACGTACCAGGCCGTCGGCGCCGCGATCAGTTTTGTGTCGACGTCCGGGTCGGCCAGTTCCAGACCTCCGCCGGCCACCGCCGCCACGACCGCCAAGGCCACGTCGGCGGCGACGGCAAGGCCCCGGTCACGACCCATGGCAGTAGGGTAGCCGCCCGCTCCGGAAAGGGCTCGGCAAGCGATCGCGGTCCCGACCATCGACGGTGGTCCTACGACGAAGGTCGGTCGGGGCGGCGACCTTTCCCGCTGACGCGACCGGTCGCCGCTGCGCTCGAATCAACCTGTGACGCAACCGACCTGGACCCCGGACTCGGCACCGACGCGGACTCCGCCGTCGGCGGACGTGTCCACCGCCGGCCCGCGCATCCGCGCCTTGGACACGCTGCGCGGCTTCGCGCTCTGCGGGATCCTGATCATCAACATCTACCAGCAGGTCGTGTTCCGCGGTGCGGCCGCCGGCACGTCGTCGCGGCTGCCTGAGGTCGTCCAACTGTTCTTCTACGAGCGCTTCTATCCGATCTTCTCGATCCTGTTCGGCATCGGCTTCGGCATCTTCCTGCGCCGGGCCGCGACCCGGACCGCCCAGCCCCGGGTGGTGCTGGCCCGCCGATTGGTGGTGCTGCTGTTCATCGGCATCGCGCACTTCGTCGTCCACCCCGGCGAGGCCCTGACCGCGTACGCCTGGCGGGCCTGATCGTCCTGCTCCCGTTGAGCTACCTCGGCGGGCGGGCCGCGCTGGTAGTGGCGGTCCTGCTGCTGCTCGTCGGCGCGCAGGTCGTGGTCGGCTACGGACCGATCCCCGGGCTCCTCGCACTCGGCTACGCCCTGGCGAAGCTGGACGTGCCGGCCGCGCTCGACCGCCGCACCGGCCGGGTGGCGGTCGCGTTCGTCGTGTTCACCGCGCTGGCCGCGGGATGGGTCGCGCTCACGCTACGCGGGATCGAACCGCCGTTCGTCAGTGTCGTGGGCGGCCCCGGCGGCGGGGTCAGCCTCCTGCCGCCGCTCGCCGGCATCGCCACCGGTCTGGCCTACTGCTGTGGGCTGCTGCTGGCGCTGCGTACCCCGGTGGGGCCGGCGCTGTCGGCGGTGCTGTCCCCGATGGGCCGGATGGCGCTGACGAACTACCTGAGCGCCACCGTGCTGTTCCTGCTCGCCGGACCGCTGCTCGGGATCGACGGCACCGACGACCTCCCCCGGATCGTGGGCCTGACCGTCGGCATCCTTGTCGTGCAGGCGGTGTGGAGCAGGCTGTGGCTGCGGTCGTTCCGTTACGGGCCGGCGGAGTGGGTCTGGCGGTGCCTGACGTGGTGGCGGCGGGCACCGATCCGGGGGCGGGCAGTCGGGTCGTCCACCTGAGCACCTTCTCCATGTCACTTCATCAAATCTGCTTGATACATCACGGCGGACTGGTCACGGCCACCCGCAGCAGCTTCGACGGCCGCGACAGCTATTACCACCTGGATCTTGACCGCTGCGCGGAGACACTCGTCGACACCGGTACGGCTCTGCACCCGACGTTGGCCAGGGGGCACGTCGCGCCGGCTGGCCCGCCACGCGCGCCCCGCGCACCGCAGCAGCGACGCACATCTCACCAGCGCCGAGATACGAGACGTCCCTCAGTCGGCGCCGTGGAAGGCGTGGCGCGACGCGCGGTCCGTGTCGAACGCTTCAACTGTCCGTCAGTCGGCCGGTCTCGCAGTTGAGCCGATCCGAGCCTACGCCGTGGTTGCCTTCCCCGGCGCCGGCAGGCCTGGGTGGTCGTGGGCGCGCACTGATCACCAGGCGCAGGGCGCGTAGTCCTTCAGGAAGCAGCCATAGAGGTCTTCGCCCTGTTCGCCGCGGACGATCGGGTCGTAGACCCGGGCCGCGCCGTCGACCAGGTCCAGCGGGGCGTGGAAGCCGGCGTCCGCCAGCCGCATCTTCGTCGGGTGGGGCCGCTCGTCGGTGATCCAGCCGGTGTCGACGCTGGTCATGAGGATGCCGTCGGTCAGCATCTCCTGGGCGCTGGTCCGGGTGAGCATGTTCAACGCGGCCTTGGCCATGTTGGTGTGCGGGTGCCCCGGCCCCTTGTAGCCGCGGGCGAACTGGCCCTCCATCGCCGACACGTTCACCACGTACTTCCGGCGGGCGGTTGCTGCGGCCATCGCCGGTCGAAGTCGGCTGACCAGCACGAACGGCGCGGTCACGTTGCACAGCTGCACTTCGAGCAGCTCGACCGGGTCCACCTCGTCCACCCGCTGCACCCAGCTGTTGACCGGGTCGAGGTCCGGCACCAGACCGCCGGCGTCGATGGCGGTGGCTGCCGCGATCCGTTCCGGCGAGGCGGAACCGCTGGTCAGCGCCAGCGCGGTGAGCGCCTGCGGGGTGACCGTGGCCGACTGCGGCGGGGCGATACGGCCCGCAGGGTCGCCCTGGCCGGCAGGTTTGGCGAACGTGATCAGCTCCGGCAGGGGGCCGTCCGGCAGGGCGGCAGCCTCCGCGGCGACGAGCTGCGCGTATGCCCCGGGCGTGCGGCGGACGGTCTGCGCCGCATTGTTGATCAGGATGTCGAGTGGTCCCTGGGCGCTGACCGAGTCAGCGAGGGCGATCACCTGGGCGGGGTCGCGCAGGTCGATCCCGACGATCCGCAGGCGGTGCAGCCAGTCCCCGCTGTCCGGCATCGCGGCGAATCGGCGGACCGCGTCGTGCGGGAACCGCGTGGTTACCGTGGTGTGCGCGCCGTCGCGCAGCAGCCGCAGCGCGATGTACATGCCGATCTTGGCTCGGCCGCCGGTGAGCAGCGCGCGCCGGCCAGTCAGGTCGGTGCGGGCGTTCCGGCGCTCCCGGTTGAGCGCGGCGCAGGGCGGGCAGAGCTGATGGTAGAAGGCGTCCACCTCGCGGTAGCGCTGCTTGCAGACGTAGCAGCCGCGCGGATTGTGCAGGAAACCGGCCGTGGCGCCGACGGTGGGGGAGGCGAGCGGGATGCCCTGGGTCTCGTCGTCGATCCGGCCCGGGGCGCCGGTGGCGGTGGCCGCCGTCACCGCGCGGTCGGCCGCCGCGATGGCATCCCGCCGTTCCTCGCGTCGCCGCTGCTTGATCACCTTGTAGAGCTTCGCGGTGGCCCGTTGCACCCGCACCACGTCGGGGTGATCGGGAGGCAGGTCCGCCAACGCCTCGAAGACGCTCAGGCAGGTCTCCAGCTGCCCGCGGTCAATGCCGTTTTGACCGGTTTCGGTAATGTTGTCCGCCGTCATGCGTCGCTGTCTCGTCCCGTTCCCTGCGCCGGATCTACCCGGCCCACCCCACGTCCGACCCGGAACTGTACGCACCGCACGGCCTCAGACGCATCCGCGCCTGTTCAACAGCCCAAGGATCGTGGAGGCCAGCTTCCAAGCCGTCCTCACCATCGCGATCATCAGCGAGTGGCTCGGACCGGCGTATGTGACACGCCTCAGGGCGCCGGGCGTCGCGTGCGGCAGGTGCCCGAAGGTGGGCGGGGCCGCCCCGGATCGACCGGCGTGGCTGCCCTTCCTTCCTTCCGACCGGACGGTAGCATTGTGTGGCTGCACAGGGGATAGGGGGCCACCAATGGCGCGTACGACATCGCGGACGGAGCCGACCCGGCGCCGGCAACGCTGGCCGGACGGCTACGACCCGGAGAACACCCGCAAGTCGTTGATCACGAGTGCGCTGACGCTGATCGAGCAGCGGGGGTTCGATCGCACCTCGGTGCAGGAGATTGCCGACCAGGCCAAGCTCACAAAAGGCGCTTTCTATCACCATTTCACCAGCAAGGACGACCTGCTCCGGCACATTCAGGAGGAGTACCTGGAGGCCCAACTGGCCGCGATCCAGCGGATCGAGGTGGACAGCGACGACCCGAGGGACCGGGTACGCGAGCTGATCCGGTTCAGCCTCACCAGCGTGGCCGAGTACCGGGCGCACGTGACAATCTTCTACCAGGAGCGGCGCTATCTCACCGGCGACATGTTCGCCGAGGTGACCCGCAAGCGTGGCCTGGTGGAGGCGGCCTTCGCCGGGATGATCGCCGACGGGGTCGCCCGTGGGGTGTTCCGCGCGGACGTGGACCCACGCATCGCCACGTTCGGCCTGGTCGGCATGTGCGCCTGGGCGTACCAGTGGCTCAACGTCGGCGGTCCGCTCAGCGTCGACGAGGTGGCCCGCCAGTTCAGCGCGATGGTGCTCGACGGCCTCTGTGCCTGAGCCGGTGGCCGGTCAGTCCTTGAGGAGCTGGCGGGCCATGACGATGCGCTGCACCTGGTTGGTGCCCTCGTAGATCTGGGTGATCTTGGCGTCGCGCATCATCCGCTCGAGCGGGTAGTCGCGGGTGTAGCCGTAGCCACCGAGCAACTGGACCGCGTCGGTGGTGATCTCCATGGCGGCGTCCGAGGCGAAGCACTTGGCCGCCGCGCCGAAGTAGGTCAGGTCCGCGTCGCCCCGCTCGGACTTGCCGGCGGCGGCGTACGTGAGCTGCCGGGCCGCCTCCAGCTTCATGCCCAT
>NZ_JBEZCX010000039.1:0-12303 GCF_040647835.1 Micromonospora sp. NPDC049240 | reverse complement strand
GTCGACCCCTGCAACCTGCAACTGCTCTACCAGGGTCGAGCCACCAACTCCGGCGGCGACTACGGCCTGCTGCCGTACCGCCCGGGTCTGCTGACCCTGCAACGCTGACGGTTTCCGGCTGCTCGTCACGGGCCGGTCTCCCCACGCGGGAGGCCGGCCCTCGGCGTACCTCAGGCGGGGTAGGCGCGGGTCTCCGCGGCCTTCACCGCGGCCCACACGGACCGGCCGGGCACCAGATCGAGGTGGGCGGCGGCGGCCGGCGTGACGTCGGCGGCCACCGTGATCGGACCGTCCAGTTGCACGCGGAGGTTGTCGCCGTGGCGTTGCAGCCCGGCGATGACCGCGGCCCAGGCGTTGCGCGGGCTGCCGTCGGGTCGGCTCGGATGCAGGGCGACGGCCGACGGCGGGAACGCGACGAACGCGTCGCCGTGCAGCGGGTCGGCGACGGTGAGGGTGAGCCGGTCGCCGACCCGGACGGTCCGGCCGTCGGCGGTGCCACGGTAGAGGTTGAGGCCGACGAGCCGGGCGACGTAGTCGGTGCGGGGCCGCGCGGTGATGTCGGCGGCGTCGCCGTCCTGCACGACCCGACCGTCCTCGACGATGACGAGCCGGTCGGCCAGGACGAGCGCGTCGAGCGGATCGTGGGTGACCAGCAGCGTGGCACCGGGATGGTCGCCGAGGTGCCGGTGCAGTTCGGCGCGGGTGTCGAGCCGGGTCCGGGCGTCGAGCGCGGCGAGCGGCTCGTCGAGCAGCAGCAGCACCGGGTCGACGGCCAGCGCGCGGGCGAGCGCGACCCGTTGGGCCTGCCCGCCGGAGAGCTGCCGGGGCCTGCTGCGCGCCCGGTCACCCAGCCCGACCCGGTCGAGCCAGCCGGCGGCCCGACGCCGCGCGGTGCGCCGGTCCGCGCCGTGGCGTCGCGGCCCGAAAGCCACGTTGTCCAGCGCGCTCAGGTGCGGGAAGAGAAGGTGGTCCTGGAAGACCACGCCGATGGGGCGCCGCTCCGCAGGTGTCCAGAGGTTCCGGTCGGGCCGGTCGACGGGTTGCCCGGCGAGGGCCAGGTGACCGGCGCTCAGCGGTTGCAGGCCGGCGAGGGCGCGCAGGGCGGTGGTCTTGCCGGCGCCGTTCGGGCCGAGCAGGGCGACCACCTCGCCGGCGTCGATGCGCAGCGGCAGGTCCAGGCGGAAGGCGCCCCGGTCGACGACCAGGTGCGCGTCCACGACGGGGGCGGGGCTCATGCGCTGGTGATCCACTTGTCCCGGAGGCCGGCGAGGATCGCCACCGACACGGTCAGCAGCACCAGGCTGAGCACGACCGCGCCGTCCAGGTCCCCGCCCTCGATGGTCTGGTAGACCGCAAGCGGCATGGTCTGCGTGACGCCCGGGTAGTTGCCGGCGAACGTGATCGTGGCGCCGAACTCACCAAGCGCCCGCGCCCAGCACAGCACCGCTCCGGCCGCCACGCCCGGTGCCACGAGCGGCAGCGTGACGTGCGTGAACGTGGTCCAGCGTCCGGCGCCGAGTGTGGCGGCGGCCTCCTCGTAGCGGGTGTCCGCCCCGCGCAGCGCACCCTCGACGGCGATCACCAGGAACGGCATCGCGACGAACGCCTCGGCGACCACCACACCGGTGGTGGTGAACGGCAGCGTGAAACCGAACGTGGCGTCCAGCCACCCGCCGAGCAGGCCCCGACGCCCGAACACCAGCAACAGCGCCACCCCGCCGACCACCGGCGGCAGCACCAGCGGGACCGTGACCAGCGCGCGGACCAACCGGCGGCCGGGAAACCGGGCCCGCGCCAGCAGCCAGGCCAGCGGTACGCCGAGCAGCAGGCACACCAGCGTGGCGACGGTGGCCGTCTGCACCGAGAGTCGGAGCGCGGTCAGCGCGCCGGGCTCGGTGAGTCGCTGCGGCAGGCTGGCCCACGGCGCGCGGACCACCAGCCCGGCCAGCGGCAGCACCAGGAACAGCAGGCCCACCAGGGCGGGCACCAGCAGGGCCGCCGGCACCCGTTGTGCCCGACGGCGGCGCGGCGGCCCGCCCCGGGCCGCGGTGGGTGCCTCGGTCGAGGTCACGGCGCCTGGAAGCCGGCACTGGTCAGGACTGCCGTGCCCCGGTCGGATCGCACGTAGGCGACGAAGGCCCGCGCGCCGGACCGGTTGGGCGCGTTCTTCAGCGCCACGATGGGGTAGTCGTTGACCGCGCCGGCGGATTCGGGGAACTCCACGCCGTCCACGTCGTCGGCGGCGGCCCTGGTGTCGGTGCGGTAGACCAGCGCGGCATCGACCTCGCCGAGCTTCACCTTCGACAGGGCGCCCTTGACGTCCTGCTCCAGCGTCACCGGCCGGAGTGGCACCCGCGCGGCGCTCAGGGCCCGGGTCGCCGCCGCGCCGCAGGGCACCTGCTCGGCGCAGAGCGCCACCTTGAGCCCGGGCCGGGTGAGGTCGGCCAGCGCGGCGATGCGCTTCGGGTTGCCCTTGGGCACCGCGATGACCAGTTGGTTGCGCGCGAACGTGGCCGGGGAGCCGTCGCCGTTGCCGGCATCGGTGACCGCCTGCATGTTCTTCGGCGCGGCGGAGGCAAAGACGTCCGCTGGCGCGCCCTGGTTGATCTGGTTGGCCAGCGCGGAACTGCCGGCGAAGTTGAACCGCACCGTCACGCCCGGGTTGGCCGTCTCGAAGTCCTCGCCGATCCGGGTGAACGACTCGGTCAGCGACGCCGCCGCGAACACCGTCACCGTTCCGGTCACGCCGGAACCGGAGGTCGAGCCGGCCGGCGAGGAGCCGGTGCCGCCACCGCAGCCGGCCAGCGTCAGCGCCGTCACCCCGGCCAGCGCGGCGCGCACCATACGTGCCCCCATCAGGCTCTCCTCCCCGTGTTTCACTCGGCCGCGCTCACGCGCCCGGCCGTGGCCGATGCGCCGGGGTGGACCGCTCCACCACCACCGTGGTCGACTTGATCACCGCGACCGCGACCGACCCGACCCGCAGGCCCAGCTCCTCGACCGCCTCCCGGCTCATCAACGAGACGATCCGGAACGGCCCGGCCTGGATGTCCACCTGGGCCATCACCGTGTCCTTGGTGACCGCGGTGACGATCCCCCGCAGGCGGTTGCGCGCCGAGGACTCCTCGGCCCGGCCGTCCGGCCCGCCCGCCTGCTCGCGGACGAAGCCGGCCAGTTCCACGCCGTCGATCACCCGGTGGCCCTGCTCGTCGCGGGACGCGGGCAGCCGGCCGGCATCCACCCAGCGGCGCACCGTGTCCGCGCTGACGCCGAGCAGTTCCGCCGCCTCCCCGATCCGGAACACCGTCACGCCGGCACCCTACCGCTAGGCACCTGCCGGGAGGAACCGCCTTTTACCCTCGCTTCTGCGGCGCTGGAAAACACAGGCCCTCGCAAAAGCCGCGCAGAGAATTTTTTTTCCGTTCTGACTGCTTCCGGTGAGCCCCGGTGGAAAGGTCGGAAAGAGGAGCAGGTTCCGTGGAGTCGGAGAGGCCATGCAGATCGGTTACAAGCTGGCCAGCGAGGGATTCGGGCCGAAGGAACTCATCCGGCAGGCCGTCCGGGCCGAGGAGGTCGGGTTCGACCCCCTCCGCGCCCTCGGCTGACCTGCCTCCGAAAGATGTGGAGACCCACCGTGAAAGCTCTCGTGTACCGCGGTCCCCGTGACGTCGCCGTCGAGGACCGGCCCGACCCCACCATCCAGGCCCCCACCGACGCGGTCATCCGGATCACCACCACCAACATCTGCGGCTCCGACCTGCACATGTACGAGGGACGCACCTCGGTCGAGGCGGGCAAGATCCTCGGCCACGAGAACATGGGCGTGGTGGAGGCGGTCGGCGACGCGCTCACCCGGATCAAGGTCGGTGACCGCGTCTCCGTGCCGTTCAACATCGCCTGCGGCACCTGCCGCAACTGCCTGCACGGCTGGACCAGCTTCTGCCTGCGCACCAACCCGACCGAGGGAATCGACGGCGCGGCCTACGGCTACGCCAACATGGGCCCGTACGACGGCGGGCAGGCCCAGTTCCTGCGCGTGCCGTACGCGGACGTCAACCTGCTGCGCCTGCCGCCGGGCACCGAGCACGAGAACGACTTCACCATGCTGTCGGACATCTTCCCGACCGGCTGGCACGGCACCGAACTCGCCGGGCAGGCCCCCGGTGACACGGTCGCCGTGTTCGGCGCCGGCCCGGTCGGGCTGATGGCCGCGCACAGCGCGCTGATCAAGGGCGCGGACCGGGTGTTCGTGGTCGACAAGGAGGCGGACCGCCTGGCCATGGCCGAGAAGATCGGTGCCGTTCCGGTCAACTTCGGCGAGGGCGACCCGGTGCGGCAGATCATGGACGCCACCGACGGGGTGGGCGCCGACTGCGGCGTGGAGGCGGTCGGCTACCAGGCCCACGACCCGTCCGGCGAGGAGCACCCGGAGCTGGTGCTGGACAACCTGGTCGACGTGGTCCGCTCCACCGGTGGGATCGGCGTGGTCGGCGTCTACGTGCCGCAGGACCCCAACGGTCCGGACAAGCGGGCGCGGGAGGGCCGGATCGGCTGGCAGTACGGCACGTTCTTCACCAAGGGCCAGCGGATGGGCACCGGCCAGGCCCCGGTGATGCGCTACAACCGACAGCTCCGCGACCTGATCATCGCCGGCCGCGCCCGGCCGTCGTTCCTGGTCTCGCACGAGCTGCCGCTGGCCGAGGCGCCCGAGGCGTACGGGCACTTCGACCGGCGCGAGCAGGGCTGGACGAAGGTGCTGCTGCACCCCAACGACTGAGTACGCGTACGGATGGCAGCCCCGGCCGAGGCGGCCAGAATTCTCCCCATGCGAACGCGAACTCTGATCGCCCTGGCCGGGGTCGCCCTGAGCGGCCTGATGCTCACCGCCGGCTGCTCCTTCGAGGAGGCCATCTGCGCCGACGGCGAGTATCCGGCCATCGCGGTCGGCGGGCAGGGCGGCAGCGCCTGCTTCCCGGACGGACAGGAGCCGACCACGCCGTACGTGCGCTACCCGGAGGGCAAGGTCCCGCAGCACGTCGACGACGAGTGGGACGTCTACTGGCGCACCCACGGCATCGACGAGAAGGGCGCGATCATCGAGCGCTGACCGGGGTCACCCCGCCGTCCCACCGGACGACGGGGTGACCACTGCCGGCCGCGCTACGCCCGGACCGTGACCGGCGCGCTGGTGGCACGACCGTCGAGGTGGCCCGCCTTCACCGCGATCACGGTCACGGTCACGGCCTTGTCGCGCATCGCCGCCGTCAGGTTCAGCGTCCTGGCGGTGCCGCTCACCACCCCGCCCACGCGCCACTCGTAGCGGTACGAGTCGGCGGCCGGCGTCCAGGTGCCGACGCCGGCCTGCACGGTCTGGCCGACCCGGGGCGTACCGGTGATCGTCGGCTTGACGGTGGCCTGCGGCGCCGCGCCCTTGGCGACCGGCGCGGTGGCCGTCGACGTCGCCTGCCCCGGCGAGTAGCCGGACCTGGTCGCGGTGACCGTCACGGTCAGCCGCTTGCCCAGGCGGGACGCCGGGATCACGTACGTCGAACCGGTCGCTCCGCTGATCACGACGCCGTCGGCCGCCCACCGGTAGGTGTACGCCGTGGCGGTCGGAGTCCACTGCCCGGTCGAGGCGCGGACCGTCGACCCCACCGCCACCGTGCCGGTGATGGCCGGCGGCGTCACCGACCGGACGGCCTGCGATCCGGTGATCGAGAACGCGTCGGCGAGCGACACCGGGTCGCTCCAGTCGTCCGGCCGCACCGCGACGGACGCCTTGCCCACGGCCGCGGACGTCAGATCCACCTCGGCGGTCAGGGTCCGGTGGTCGGCGGAGACGCTCTGCACCGTCGCGGTCAGCGCCGTGCCACCGGCCGGGGTGACCGTGACCTGGTGCTCCGACCGGAGACCGGTGCCGGTGACGGTGATCGTGCGCACGCCGCCGGCCGCCACCGAGGTCGGCGACACCGACGTCACGGTCAGCGGGTCGGGTGCCACGTAGAACGAGTAGTAGGTCTGCAACGACTCGACGCCGGCCGCGGTCAGGCTCTTCACGTACAGCGTGTGGTAGCCCGAGTCCGGCGGCGTCCAGGTGATCGTCGCGGTGCCGTCCGCCGCCGCCGCGACGGTGCCCTCGGCGCCGGCGACCTGGTACGCGTACGTCACCGCGCCGGGCTGCCGGGGCTTGAACGTGAACGTGCCCGGCGCGATCCGGCCGGAGCCCGACGAGGGGAAGTCGGTGGAGACGACCACCGGGGAGTCGGTGACCGACCAGGTGGTGCTGCCCTCGCCGGTCCGGATGCCGGCCGCGTTCCGGGCGACCACCGTCACCCACGTGTATCCGCGCTTCGTGAGCGTGAAGCGGAACGTCGCCCTGCCGTCGGCGGCGGCCGGGACGACCTGCCGGGTGGTCGGGTCGTTGTTGAGGACCGCCTCGTACTCCACGGGATTCGCCATCTCGGTGCCGACCGTGAAGTTGGCCGTCGATCCCACCACCTCCCCGCCGGTCCGGGTCACCCACGGCTTGGCGTCCCACACCGAGATGGAGATGAACCTCGGGTCGGACAGGGTGCCGTCGCCGCTGCGGCTCTGCACCAGCAGTGCCTGCGTGTTCATGTTCTGGTTGGTGGCGGTCCAGGTCAGGTCCGCGGTGCCGTCCGCGCCGGCCGGCAGGACGGTCTTCTGGTCGGGCTCGTTCCCGTTGTAGTCGCGACGCCAGTACAGGTAGGACTCGACGTCGGGCATGCGCGGGGCCAGGTGGAACCGGAGCGACGACCCGATGATGGCGGCCCGGTCGACGTCGCCGGTGACCCGGGGCGCGTTGTCCACGACGAACGTGTAGGCCCGCTCCGGGTGCGTCGTGCCGTCACCGGTGACGCTCCGCACGTACAGCGTCTGCCGCCCGGTCCGGGTCGGGGCGATCATCGCGGTGGCCCTGCCGTCGGCGTCGGCCGCGATCGAGCCGGACGGGCCGTCGTCGTCGATGCGCCAGGCGAACGACTCGGTGCCCCGGACGTTGGCGGTGAACTCGAACGCGCCGGGCACGCCGACGCCGTAGTCCAGGTTGGTGCCCCAGTCCGGGTAGGCGGCGGAGAAGACGGAGGGCCGCGTCTCCCGGACCCAGAACTCGTAGACGTTCCGCTCCGACCAGTTCCCGGCGCGGTCGACGGCGTACACGACCACCGACTGGTGGCCCGCGTCCGATGGCGTCCAGGTGACGGTCGCCGGCCCGCCGAGGCTCGTCGCCGGGACGGTCGAGTCCTGCTCGCTCTCGCCCGAGAACCGGTACTGGTAGCTCACCGTGTCGGCGGAGGCCGAGGTGAAGGTGAAGCTGCCGGTGTCGCCGACCGCGCCGCCGGCGTTGTCCCAGTCCCCGGTCGGGTACTTCGCCGACGCGACGGCCGGCGCCGGCCCGCCGGTGCGGTCGAGGGTGAAGTGGCAGGTGTCGCTCCACGGTGACGTGACGTCACCGTCGAGGACGCGGACCCGCCAGGCGTACGTGACGCCGTCCAGCTGGCGCGCGGGGTCCTCGAGCTGCACGTAGACCCGGTTGTTCCGCTGGTCGACCGCGTCGCGCCACTGCTGCGGCTCGTCCGGCTTGGTGACGTCCCACACCTGGAAGTCGGCCTGCGGGTCGGGGCTCTGCGGAGTCGTGCTCCAGGAACCCTGGATCACGACGGCGTGCGCGTCGTTGAGCCGCTCCGGGCTCAGGTAGGGCCCCGGTGCCGTCGGGGCGCAGTCCTGCCCGGCGGTGGTGAGCGCGGTCGGCCCGCCGGCGTCGGCGGCGGCCGGGGCGGCGTGCCCGCCGACCACCGTGCCGCAGCCGACCGCAATGGTCATGGCAATGGTGAAAATACGCCGAAAAGCGCGCGCGTGGGCACGCATGACGGTCCTCCCCCGTGATGACTGCGGGCGACACGATGAGCACCCGCGAGGGAAGGATCGCACGGGCGGCCGGCATCGACGGAACCCGTTTCTCCGATCAGGACGGTCGGGTCGGCGTCGCCGGCCGATCGGTCAGCAACCGGGGCGCGGGGTCAGCGGCCGACGTCGCGGGCGAACTCCTCCACCGCGGTGCAGACCCGCCCGAGCGCCTCGGCGGAGCCGGCCAGCGGGCCGGGCACCATCAGCGAGTGGTCGGCGCCGGCCACCTCCACCACGTGCGGGCTGAGCCGGCGCGCCACCGCACCGTCCCAGCTCGCGTCACCGGTGCCGCCGGCCAGCAGGAACGGCGACGTGATGCGGCTCAACGGCTCGCGGACGGCCGGCTCGTGCAGCAGCGGGGTCAGCCAGACCGCCGGGATGCCCCGATCGGCGGCGAGCGGGGTGGCGAAACTGCCCAGCGACTTGCCGACCAGCAGGTCGACGCCGGAGTCGAGGACTCTCGTCCGGTCCCGAGCCACGCTAGCCGGTGTCCGCGCGCCGGGCGGCACTGTCGCTGAAGCGGTTATTGACGGGCCTTCCCGGAGACGCCGGCCCGTTAGGGTCCGACCATGAGCGTGCATCCCCGCATCGTCACCGACGACTTCCCGGCCACCCTCGCCTTCTACACCGCCCTGCTCGGCGAGCCGGAGAAGGTGGTCGACGAGTTCGAGTACGCCGGCTTCGACGCCGGTGGCGAAACCGTGCTCGCGCTGCTCGGCCGGCGGGCCGCCGAGGCGGTGCTCCCGGTCGGGCGGGGCGACGGCGGCGTGCTGGTCGTGGTGCCGGTGCCCGACGTGGACGCCACCGTCACCGCGCTGCCCGCCGGGACGGTCGTGGCCGAACCCGCCGACCGTTCCGGCTGGGGCGTCCGCTCCGCCTACCTGCGCGACCCCGAGGGCAACCTGGTCGAGGTGCAGTCCTGGCCGGCCCGCTGACCCGGCCCGCTCACAGCCGCTCCGGGGTGCGGATGCCGAGCAGGTACAACCCCTGCCCCAGCACCCGCGCTGTCAGGTCGCACAGCGCCAGCCGGCTCTCCCGCACCGGCCCGTCGGCCCGCAGCACCGGGCACCGCTCGTAGAACGCGCTGAACGCCACCGCCACCCGGTGCAGGTGCCCGGCGAGCTGGTGGAACTCCAGGCTGCCGGCCACCGCGTCGACCACCGCCGGAAAACCGACCAGCTCGAACGCGAGCGCCCGCTCCGCCGGCTCGACCGGCGCGACGTCCGCGCCGGGCGGCGCCGCCACGCCGGCGCGCCGGAAGATCGACCGGATCCGGGAGTACGCGTACTGGAGGTAGGGCGCGGTGTTGCCGTCCAGCGACAGCATCCGCTCCCAGTCCAGCACGTAGTCCTTGCGCCGGTCACCGGCCAGGTCGGCGTACTTGATCGCGCCGATGCCGACCGCGCGTCCCACCTCGGCCGCCTCCGCGTCTCCCAGCTCCGGGTTGCGCTCCCGCGCCAACGCGGTCGCGCGCTCCACCGCCTCGTTCAGCAGGCCGACCAGCTTCACCGAGCCACCGGCCCGGCTGCGCAGCATCCGCCCGTCCGGCCCGAGGATCGACCCGAAACCGACGTGCTCGGCGCGGGCCGGCGGGGCCAGCCAGCCGGCCTGCGCGGCGGCCGCGAAGACCATCTCGAAGTGCCGCCGCTGCGGCAGCCCGACCACGTAGAGCAGCCGGGTCGCGCCCAGCGTGCCGGTCCGGTGCCGCAGCGCGGCCAGGTCGGTCGCCGGATAGCCGTACCCGCCGTCGGACTTGCGCACGATCAACGGCAGCGGCTCGCCGTCCCGCCCCACCGAACCCGGCGGGAACACGCAGTCCGCGCCGTCGCTGCGCCGCAGCAACCCGAGCCGGTCCAACTCGTCGACGGTCGGCGCGAGCAGGTCGTGATAGCTGCTCTCGCCCCGGAAGTCGGCTTCGGACAACGTCACGTCGAGCAGCTCGTACACGGTCAGGAAGTAGCTCTCGGACTGCGTCACCAGCAGCCGCCACAGCCGCAGCGTCGCCGGGTCCCCGCCCTGCAACGCCACCACCCGCAGCCGGGACCGGTCCCGGAACGCCGCGTCCGCGTCGAACTTCTCCCGCGCGGCCTTGTAGAACGCGTCCAGGTCACCCATCGACAGCTCCCGCGCCGCGCCGGCCTCGCCCAGGTCGACCAGGTGCTCGATCAACATGCCGAACGGCGTCCCCCAGTCGCCGAGGTGGTTGGCCCGTAGCACCCGGTGCCCCAACCACTCCAGCAACCGGGCCGCCGCGTCCCCGATCACTGTCGAACGCAGGTGGCCGACGTGCATCTCCTTGGCCACGTTCGGCCCCGAGTAGTCGACCACCACGGTCTCCGGCCCGGCGACCACCGGCACCCCGAGCCGCGGGTCGGCGGCCAGCGCGGAGACCAGCGCGCCGAGCGCCCGGTCGGCCACCGTCAGGTTGAGGAAGCCCGGCCCGGACACCTCGACCGACGCACACAGGTCGGCCAGCTCCGCGCGCTCCCGTACCTCCTCGGCGATCGCCCGCGGCGGCCGGCCGAGCCGCCGGGCCAGCGCGAGCGCCGCGTCGGACTGGAAGTCCGCATGATGCGAGCGCCGCACGACCGGGTCCACCGGCTCGCCGGCCACCGCCGCGAACGCCGGCGCCAGCCGGTCGGTCAACAACTTCTCAAGATCCATGGGTACGCCGATCTCGCTCGATCCGCCGCGCGGATCACCGGACGGGAGGCGGCGGAGCGAGGACGATCGACGAGGACCGGCGGCTCGATCCGCCGGTCGCAGGAGAAAAAGCTCAGCGCAGGCGGTCGCGGGACCGCCGGCGTCGCAGCGCGCCGAGCCGGACGTCGGGGGACGCCGTCGGGTACGCCTGCGAACTGCTCATGCCCGCAGCGTAACCGGCCGGCCCGGGGTCGGCGCAATCGCTTACCCGGACCGGCCGTCGGCGTACCCGGTCGTCAGGCCGGTGTGGCGGCGGCCCCGCGGTAGCGCTCAGCCCTGCCGGTAGCTCTCGGAGTAGTAGGTGCCGACCCGCTCCCGGTAGTCGGCGCGCGCGAAGTCGTCCGGGTCGAACGCCGGAGAATCCTTGACCTGCTCCCGGGTCCGGTCCACGTGCACGACCCGGTCCAGGTGGTCGACCCGGGCCACGGTGCCGGCCGGCAGCAGCACCTTCTTCCCGAAGATCCAGGGCC
Source organism: Micromonospora sp. NPDC049240 (assembly GCF_040647835.1). Classification (NCBI taxonomy): domain Bacteria; kingdom Bacillati; phylum Actinomycetota; class Actinomycetes; order Micromonosporales; family Micromonosporaceae; genus Micromonospora; species Micromonospora sp. NPDC049240. Next base: position 1,204 of record NZ_JBEZCX010000039.1, on the reverse strand, counting down.
CGGTGTCCACCACCAGGTAGCGGGCGTCGGCCTCCTCGTTCGCCTTGTCGATCGTGCCGATGCGCCCGTCGGTCGCCTCCACCCGATAACGGGTCAGGTCGATCGGGGTGCCCGGGCCGGGCGCGTCGACGCCCTCGTCCGACCCCTCGGAGCGCTGCCGCGGCACGTCGCCCGGGCGGGTCTGGTCGTAGCCCCCGGCGAGCGCGGACGGATCGCGCCAGGCCCACGGACTGAACGGCTTCATGCTGGCACCTCCGCGGTGTCGTCTCGGCACCGGGAACAGTGCCCTGGCGGCGGCCGGTGAAACCCGGGCGCCGCGCCGGCACCGGGCGGGCCGCATCGCCGGTCTCGGCGGTCGGGCCGCTGGCATACTGGCCGACCATGGTTCTGTCGCGTGGTTGGTCGTTGTTCCTGGTCGGGGTCGGGGTGTGGACCTGGGTGATCTGGCCGAGGTTCGCGGTCGCGATCTGGAACGACCCGCGGGCCTGGTCCGCCGGCACCGTCGGGGCGGGCGATCCGACCGGCTTCCTCTGGGTGCACGCGTTGCTCATCGCCGCGTCGCTGGCGATCGGAACGACGGCCGGCGTCCTCGGCGTACGCGGCTGGTTGGCGACCCGCCGCCGGTGAGGTGGCGCGTTGAGCGCGCTGAACTGGGCAGATAGCTCGTTGGTGATGATGTGACGCGGGACGCTACCCCCGGATTTGACGATCAAACCCGCAGACGCGTAACTTTCTCTCTGCCAGCGCGGAACGGGGCAAACGGGATGAAAGCCCGACGCACCGATCCACGCAGGCACCGGGTCCGAACGGGGTCTCACCACCCCGCGAGGACGCGGTCCGGGAGGGGCTCGCCGGAACGCCGCAGGGCGGATTTGGCGGAGCGGAACCGACCGGGTAAGGTTGTCGACCGGCAGGGAACCGGGCGAGCTTGCGGGAAACCGCAGCGGCCGGCCTGCCAAATCCGATGATCAAGTGCAGCGGTCACCGCTGCGCGGGTTCACCGGGCGCCAACCCGTACGAAGCACGACAGACCGGGACACACGGTTTGACACGGCGGAGACGGTGAGGTAACGTAGTAAAAGTGCCCGGCGCGAGAGCGGCGGGGATGTGAACGAAATGCCCCGGGTCGGGGGCCTCCTGGTGGGGGTTTCCGGTGTGGTGTGTGGTTGTTCTTTGAGAACTCAACAGGGTGCTTGATAAGCCA
>NZ_JBEZCX010000038.1:0-14670 GCF_040647835.1 Micromonospora sp. NPDC049240 | reverse complement strand
GACGTCCTGTTCGCCATGCTCCGCGACAAGATTCCCTACCAGCCCCGCCCAGCCACGCCGATCGCCGCTTGACGAAACCCATAGGGACACCCCCCCCCGGCCAGCTCGACGGACGCCGCCGCTGGCCCTAATACTGCAACGGCAGTTGGTCAGGGGTAGCCGTGTCGTCGGTAGTGGCAGGTTCGGGCTTGGTGTTGGCGTCGTCGGCGCCATCGGGACCAGGCCCAGACGCGCTCGGGTGGGTGAGTTGATCGCACTACGAGTGCGGTGAGCAGTCTTCGGATCTCCGGTACGGTGTAGCCGATCATCATGTCGCTGTCGGGGCTGGTTCCCCTTTTGCGGTAAGGGATCGGGCGACGGACAGCCAGGCGTGGGCGGCCGTGGACAGGGTGATGTGGGCGTACCAGGCTCGCCAGTCGCGGACCTGGTATTCGTCGAGGCCGGCTTCGTTCTTGGCCTGTTGGAAGCACTCCTCGATCGCCCACCGCGCCCCCGTGATGCGGGCCAGGTCGACCAGGCGGGTGCGGCGGGGTCCGTAGCAGACGTAGTACGCGATCTCCCCGGTCGTCATGCTGCGCCGGGCGAGCAGCCAGTGCCCGCGGCCGGGCTGCCAGCAGATACGCACCGCCACCCGCGCCCACCAGTACTCGCGCGGCCCGTGCGCACCGGCGCCGGCAGACAGCCGGCACCACGCCCGCGCCGGCAGAGCAGCGATTAGGTCGTCCGCGCGAGCTTGCCCCATCGTGGTGGTGATCATGTCGTCGTTGCGACGGGTCGCGACCACATAACCCACATCCCGGTGTTCCAACCAGACCCGCAACGACTTCGACTGCCCGTAGGCCTCGTCCATCGTCACCCACCCCACCGGCACCCCGGCATCCAACGCGCGGGCCAGCATGTCCCGGGCCATCTGCACCTTCGTGGCGAACTGCACCTCGTCCGGGATCCCCGCCGCCCGGCACCGGTCCCGGTCATCGGTCCACGACGCCGGGAGGTAGAGCTGCCGGTCGATCAGCGCGTGGCCCTTCACGGACCGGTAGGCCAGGAACGTCCCGACCTGGCAGTTCTCCGTCCGACCAGCGGTGCCCGAATACTGGCGCTGCACCCCGGCCGACCGGGTGCCCTTCTTCAGGAACCCGGTGTCGTCGACGATCAGGACTCCGGCCGGGTCGCCGAGGTGCTCGACCACGTAGTCCCGCACATCGTCACGAACCTTCTCGACGTCCCAGTCCGCCCACCGCAGCAACCGCTGCATCCCGTCCGGCGACACATCCCCAGCCTGCTCAGCCAAGGTCCGGCCATTCTTACGACCCAGACCCGACACCAGCCCACACAGGTACTGACGCACCCGCAGCCGCGGCTCCGACCGCCGAAACCGAGGCCCGATCCGGGCATGCAACCGGTCCAACTCACCATGCCAACGATCGACATCAACGTCCGTCACAGGCAGACCAACGAACGCGAGTCGAACTCGATTCGCCTACTGCCGTTGCAGTACTAAGACCCGCGATCGGAAGTTGGCGTTGCGCAGTGTGCCGTCGTTCGGCGCGGTGAAGACCAACTCGTCCCGGCCCTCGCCAGCGATGTGCGCGGCCAACTCGTCAACGAGGAAGCGCGGAACGGGAATTGGCCGGCGCTGGTGGACGCTGCCGCCAACCGCGCCGGCGGGAACAGCCGGCGTCGAAGTACTCTGCCGCGATCACCCCGCGCCCGGCGACGAGATCGGCGGCGCAGTCACGCTGCCAGCGCCGCGCCGTCACCCGATCCTGATGCTCGACCGTCGACATCCGACCGTAAAACGCGAACCGCACACCATCGTGCTTTCGCAGGGGTGGCTGCAGTGTGGCTTGCGGCTGGCGTTCTAGCCACTGGGTGAGGGGAACTTCGACGTTGTCAGTCTGGTTCTCCCGCATGCCGACCGTTCCACGAGGAATCCTCGTGACGAGGTCGGACATGTACTCCGTCGGCGCTAGCGAAACAACAACCTCTGGTCGATGCGATTCCTGCATCCCTGACTGGCGCGTGCGGCAACAGCGCGATCGGCGCGTAGGACCGCGTGGGTGGCACCGCGCCGAACTTGTCTGCCCGTCCCGACTGGAACGACGCGCCGTCGCCCTCTTGGCCGGTGTCTCCTCGCGATGAGCCCGTCCGGCCTGCCTTATCGCTCAATCGACGGTCCTCGTAGCCCAGTAACCTAGGGTGCTTTACGGAGGGAGTCCGGCGGCGCTGACCTCCAGTGCCTAGACCAGCAATATGTCATCCGAACAGAGCTGCCACGGCCTCACCTCGAATGTGGACGTCGACGGCGCCATCTCGCCTTGGCGGCCTCATCCGGAGCTTCGAGGCATGACATTGCCGACCGGGGAATGTTCGCCGGTCGCAGCCCAGCCCTCTGTCTATTCCTCAGCATGAGCAGGATGCATCGGCGAGTCAGGCGGGAGAGGACACCCAATAGCTGACCGATTCACTCATCCGGCGTAGCAAGATCGACCATCTTGCTTACCGAAAGTGTCGGACCGCTTCCCTAGAATGACGGCGTGCCGGGCGACTGTCAGCCCCACGTGGCCAGAAGGGGGTAAGCGTGCCAACCGAGTGGGACGTGCCGCCCGAGCCCGTCGACTGGGACATCACGATCCCCACCGACGACACCTCCATCGCCCGCCGCCGGCGTGCCCTGGCACCGATCCAGGTCCTGACCGACATCGAGCGGACGAAGACGAGTCTCGACGGCGACTTCTGGCACCGGTATGACCTGTTCACTATCGCGCTCGCGGTCATCGATCAAGTGGCGCTGGCCATGGGAATCTCGGCCGGCAAGACCTGGGACGAAGCTGTCGACTACGCGAAGAGCCAGGCCGCACGTCAGGCACCCGCCGCCGACGATAGCCAGTGGGCCGTGGTAGCCGAACGTGTCGTCGTCTCCTTGGTCACGACCGACATCCAGACCGTGCCCTACGTGACCTACACCGCGGCGGGTCCGCAGTGGCGGGCACAACGTTTCCGGCTGCTGTACGTCCACGCCGCCGGCGGCGACGCCACCGAGTATCTACGCGCCTCCGAGCAGGCGATCAACATCTTCATCGACGCGTTGGACCTCGACATCGAAGCGGCGCAGATCGCCACCGAGGCGCAGCTGACCGCGTTAATCGCCCGCGGCGCGATCGAGTCCGCGGTGCAGATCGCCCGCTACGCGCGCTACCAGTCCATCCAATATCAGGAACGGATCCGTCGGATCATCGCTGACACCCTCATCGACCCCGACACCCACGACTGGATCGACGAGGTTCCCGCGCTGCTCGACGCAGCACTGCTGCACATCCAAGAGCGGCTGGCAGGGGAGTCTTCCCTGCTGGAGGCCGTCGCCGAGCGGCGCTTCGAGCTGGACGACCGGGCCAAGGTGCAGGCGGCGAACATGCTGATCGAGATCCTGCGGGAGTGCCGTCACCGCCACGACGAGCTGCACCGGCACTTGATCGGTGCGCGCACGAGGCTACGGGAGGCGCTGGATGATCGGTTCGTCCGCGCGCCGCGCTCGACGCATCGTTCTGACCTTGGCCGGGATCTGTTCAACCCTTATCTGGCCGCGCCGACGCAGACTGCGGCCGTGCTGGCCGATCGGTTGGTCGCGGTGGTAGGGGGACTGTCGACCCGGTGGCTGCCGTCGCTGGCCGTGCTGACCGACGAGCTGTGCGCCCCGGCCCGGGTGCCCACCCCGGGGGAGCAGTTCGAGCCACCGGAGTTCGACGACGATGACATACCGGAGTGGTGGGAGGCCTACGAGGACACCATCGAGGCGATCTTCGAGGCGGTCGACGAGCCGGTCCGCCTGTCCCAGCTGCTGGCCCGAGCCGATGAGCTCGCATCGCAGGTCAGCAATGACGACGGCAAACCATTGGAGCCCGATCTGCTGATGGCGGCCCTGGTCCACGGCGCGCACCGGGCGTGGGCGGCGCGGCTGGCGGGCCGATCGGCCGGCGACCGGGTGCTGCTGGCCGTGGACACCGGTGATCGGCTCACCACCGGCCTGCTCAGAACCGCTGACCTGCTGTTGATGCCGGGGTGGGTCACGACCGACATTGAGGAAGCAGTAGCCCGGCACATCGAGGTCCCGGACACCGCGGAGGCAGCATGAGCGCCAGCGATGACAGCGTCGACGTCGGCCGGATGCTGGCCTGGGCCGGCCGGCCGCGAGAAACACCGGGCCGGCACGACGACTATCACCGTGTCGTGGCCCGATACCGCAACGAGCCGGACTTCGCCGCGACCGTCGACGCGGTCTTCACCGGCGCCGGCCTCTACCTGCTGGTCGACGAACGTGACGGCATCGTGGCCACCGCCAACGCAGACTCGCCGCTGCGGGTCACCGCCTCCGACGTCGTGAAACGCGCGCAGCCGGCGCACCGAGCGGCGATCGGAGCGGTCATCCTCGCGATCGCCCGCACCGCATACCCCGACGGCGCGATGCTCGACGACCCCGACCGCGTCGCCGTGTTCACCACCCAATCGGTCGTTGACGCCCTCGACCGCGCCGTGCAGGTCCACGCCGAGGCGAGCGGCAAAGACGGCCCGGTCGACGACGACCTTGTCGAGGCGTGGCGACAATGGGCCGGCCTGCAGACCGCACGCCCGAACGCGCGACGCCGCTCCGCCAACGACCGCCCAGGCCTGGTCAACCGGGTGTGCCGCCTGCTGACCGACGCCGGCTATCTGACCGCCCGCGGTGACACCGACGGCGGCACCTGGCTGGCCCGGCCGCGTCTGCGGCACGCGGTCACCGTGCTGTGCGAAGACTCGGACCTGTACGCGATCGTCAACCAGCTCTCCGACGCCGACGAGGACCGCCCGTGACCGACATCGGCCCGCACCACCCGACCGCCGTTGATCTGTTCTCCCAGGCCGGCGAGCAGGACCCCGACCGGTTGCCGGTCCCGCCGTTACGGCTGCGCCGCATCCGCCTGCACGGCGTCGGCCCCGACGGAGCCCGGTTCGACCCCCTTGATCTGGACTTCACCACCAGCGACGGCGCCGCCTCCCGGGTCTTGCTGTCGTTGACGAACACCGGTGGGAAATCCACTCTGATCACGTTGGTGTGCAGCCTGGTCGTACCCGCCTCCCGCGCCCAGGTCGGTGGCAAGAACTTGGGTGATTACGTCCTCACCGGCGACACCTCTCACATCCTGTGCGAATGGGAGGACGCCACGACCGGCACCCGGACGGTCACCGGCGCGGTGATGGAGTGGAAGGACGGCCGGCGACAGCCCGGCCACAAACAACGCTCGACCACGAACATGAACCGGGCCTGGTACTTGTTCCGGACCGGGCCGGGTCTGCCCGGTATCGACGACCTGCCGTTCGTCACCGACGGCCGCCGCACGATCCTGGAAGCCTTCCTCGGACAGGTGTCCACTCTGATGTCCGCCGATTCGCGGACCCAGTGGGTGCTCACCCGCCTGCAAACCGACTGGACCCAGGCGCTGCAGGAGCGCACCAGCATCGACCCGGTGCTGTTCAGCTACCAGATGCGCATGAACGACTCCGAGGCCGGCGCCGAGAAACTGCTCGCCAGCTTCGACTCACCGGACAACGTGGTGCGGTTCTTCATCGCCGCGCTCAACGACGACCGGGAGATCGCCGACTTCACCGGCAAACTCGGCCCGTACGCCGAACTCGCCGCCCAGCGGCCTCATCTGCACGCCCTTGCCGGATTCGGCGCGCAACTCGCCCCGCAAGTCGAGCTGCTGGCCCAACGCAAGAGCGCACTGGACGACAAAGCCGCCCTGGCGCTCACCGCCAAGGTTGCCGGCGGCGAGCACGCCGCCGCGTTGACCAACCGTCTGTCCCGCGACGCTGCTGCGCTCACCGATCTGGCCGATGCCGTCAAGGCGACGGCCGCCGAGCTGGGCACGGCGCGCCGCGAGTACGGCCAGATCAGTGACATCCGCCTGCAACTGCACCTCGAGCGGGCGCGGCACCGACTCGCGGAGGCCGCCGACACCGTCCGGCACCGAACCGAGCTTGCTGAGCATGCCACCTTGGACAGAGACGCGTGGGAGGCGGTCGACCTCGTCCTCGACGTGGATGTCGCCCGTCAGGAACGCGACGCCGCCCGCATCGCGTACGACACGGCCCACGAGGGGCTGGCCCCGCTGCGCGAGCAACTCGCGAAGGCCGCCGAGGCTCTGGCCGGCCGCTTGGACGGCCTCATCGAGGAGGCCGACGCCGTCGCGGCGACCGCGGATGAACAAGCCCAGCTCGGCAAGCAGGATCTTGAGGCGGCACTCGAACTCGACAAGAAAGCCGAACGCGACCGCGACGCTGCCCGCCGGGAACTGGATCGCCTCGACGCAGCGATCCAGGCTGCCGAAGCGGCTGTCGAAGCTGCGTACGAGGCCGGCTGGCTCCTGCCGGGTGAGCGGCCCGCACGCTGCCTGCGCCGCTGGCAGGATGCGATCGAGACCGCCGCCGCGCAAGCCGGCCGGCACGCCGACGCGGCCGAGACCGCCGACACCGCCTTCGACACCCTCCAACGGCAACTGCACAGCCTGGACGACGACCTCATCGACCTGCGCAAGACAGCCGACACCGACCACACGAAACTCGAGGCCTTCGACACCGAGCTCGCCGCGCTGGCCGCCAACGCCACCGTCACTACGGTGCTCGGCGGCGAACCCGCCGACCCAGGCGACATCAACCGTGCCGTCGACCTGACCGACCAAGCCGCCCGCCACGCCGATGACCGGGCAGCCGACCACGAACGCCGCGCCCGCGCCGCCCGCGAAGAGCTGGCCCACCTGGACGAAGCAGGCACCGCGCCGACCGGCGCCGACGTGCTCACCGTGCTGAACACCCTGCTGGAGGCGCGTTTCGGCGCCGTCACAGGCCTCGACTGGATCGAACGCAACATCATCGAACCCACCGACCGGCCGGCCTTCATCACCGCCCACGCACAGCTCGCCGGCGCCGTCATCGTCTCCGACCCCACCCGCTTCGCCGCAGCCATCACCCATCTCACCGAGGTGAAACCCCGCACCCGCGTTCCCGTCACCATCACCATCGCGCCCACCACGACGACAACCACCACGCAAGGCGATGCCGGACCGCGTCACGTGATCGTGCCGCATCGCGCCACCTGGGATCGTCAATGGGCCGCCACCACCCGCGCCGACCTCGAAGCCACCGCACAACAGCACGGCACGAAGCTGTCCGAAGCCCGAACCGCCGCGGCGCTGCATCGCGCCGCCTCCGCCGCTTGTTCCGCCTTCGCCGACCGCTGGAAGGCCACGACACGGCCCGAGTTGACCACCGCCGTCACCGCCTCCACCGACGCCCTGGAAACCGCCACCCGCCGCAAGGGCGGGCTCGTCGAGCAACGCGACCACCAGCGCCAACTCGCAGGAGAACATCGCCGCAGCACCGAACAGGCCCGACGCGAGCACACCCAGGCGACCGAGAACGCAGACCGCGCCGAACACCTCACCACGGTCTCGGCGGCCGGTACGCAAGCCACCCACCAACGGCCACAAACCGAAGCAGCGCACGCCGACGCCGCGAAGCGGCTGACCTCAGCCGCCGAGGCGCGCCAGGCGGCCACCGCCCGCATCACCGCCAACGCCCACGCGGCGGCCCAGGCACGCGCAGACCGCAGCTCCTGGCAGACGATGCGCACCGAAATCGGCGTCGAACACGCCGCAGCAGATCCAGGCGGCAACCTCTCGGTGATCCAAGCCGCCTGGCACTCGCTACGAACCGAACTCACCGCCGCCGAACAAGGCCTACGCGAGGCACTGCTACTCGAACGCGCGCAAACCCGCCTCGATACCGCCATCGAACGACGCGACCGCTATGACCAACCGGTCAGAGAACGCGCCGCCGCCCTGGCCCGAACCACACCAGCCTCCTCCCGGCCAGCCCGCACCGCCGAGCAACGCCGCTCCCGACAGGCTGCCGCCGACGCCGAAATGGCCCGACTGCGTGCCACCACCGACAGGGAAAACGCCGAAAACGAAGTCACCGCGGCCGCGCCACCGCACGACCGGCAAAACCACTTCGACCTGTCGAACACCCCGCAGTGGCTACCGGCCGCCCCCACCGACATCCCTGCCCTACTGGAGCAACTCGAAGCCCATAACGCCGTGCTCCTGGCCCGCCGCGAAGCCGCCGAGCAAGCCCAGCTCGACGCCCAAGAACTCCATGACGCCGTTGCCGCCGACGTTGAAGCCTTCACCGACCTCATCGGCATCTGGACCACCGAACTCATGCACACCACCCGGATCTACACCGGCAGCAAAGAAACAGCCAGAACCGAGATGCGAGCGCTGGGCGAGGCCCACCGCGCCGCGGAGGCCGCCGAACGCACCGCACACGGCGAACTCGGCGAAGCCGTCACCCACGTGCGCGCCGGCGCCAACGAACCCCGCTGGCGAGACCTGGACGCCCCCGTCGCCGCCCGGCTCCGAGCCCTGCCCGACCCCGACCTGATCACCGAAGCGGAAACCCTCGCGCGCCGCATCCGATCCATGGCCGAATCCGCCCGCGGCGACCTCAACACCCTCGACACCCACCGGACCATCCTGCGCAACGGGCTACTCACCCTCTGCCGCGAGCAACGCCGGCTCCTGCGCGAAGTGACCCGCGCCTCCCGCCTGCCCGCAGGCCTCGGAGAATTCTCCGACCACCCCGCCATCAAGATCCGCTTCGAGGAAGCCGCCGACGACGAGTCAGCCGCCCGCCTGGCCGACCGCATCGACGCGTGGGCCACCGAACTCGCCGCCAACCCCAAACGCGCATCCTCGGCAGAGATCCGCGCCCGGTGGCTCGCCGACGCCGTCCGCGACACCGTCATCGACCGCCTCCGCGCCGGCGCCTGGTCCATCGAAATCCTCAAACCCCGCATCGACGGCAAAGTCATCTACTGCCCACCCGACCGCATCCCGCAAGAATTCTCCGGTGGCCAAGTCCTCACCCTGGCCGTCCTGGTGTACTGCGCCCTGTCCGGCGTACGCAGCACCCACCGCCCCGGCGGCGCCCGGCCACCGGGCGCCCTGCTGCTCGACAACCCCTTCGGCGCCGCGTCCGCCGAAACCCTCATCGCCATGCAACACCAGCTCGCCGCCCACACTGGCCTGCAATTGATCTGCGCCACCGGCCTGCACGACGCCGGCGTCGACGCCGCCTTCACCGGTCCCGGATCGGTCGTCGTGAAACTCCGCAACGACGGCGACCTCCGCCGCAACCTGTCCTTCCTACGGCTACGCGCCCGCATCGTCGACGGCATCGACATCGCCGCCGCCCTCACGACCGGCCGCGGCCCGAACGAGCCGAAAAACTGGGTCGACGCCACCACCTACGAGATCCGCCGATGACCTCCGCGCTCACCAGACCGGCCGAGATCGACGCCCTGTCCGACGCGCTCGCCCGCACCGGATCCGTCCGCGTCCCGCTGTCGCAGCTCTGGCCCCTATGGGCCGACGCCGCGCCACGCCTGATCGGCGAGGCCACCCAGGCCGCGGCCCTGGATGCCGCCCTGCGCGACCTCGCTGCCCGCGGTGTGGTGGAACTACCGACCACGGCGTGGGACGCGTCGACGACACCGCCGCTACCACGGTCGATCACTATCCCGACGAGCCGTCGACCGGTGCGCGCCAAAGAGTGGATCAGGTTCCCGTGGCGGCACGAACTCGGCTGGATCGCCTCCCTGCCGACGCTGTCCGACACCCGACTGCGTGAGCTCATCGCGGTCAACAACTGGCTCGCACGCACCGACGGCGGCGAAACCGCCGTCGTCCCGGTGCGCTACCGATCCGCCGAAATCTTCGGCGACGAGAAATGCCTGGACGGCATGGCCCGCACCGCCCTATTCGGCCCGGGCCGGCTCAGCTTCGACCTGCTGGCCTGCGTACGCATCCCGGCCCCGCTGCCAGCAGTCGCCGTCGGCACCGGACCGGACATCCTGGTCGTCGAGAACAGCGACACCTACTGGGTCGCCACTGACACCCTGCGCAACACCCACACCCACCGCATCGGCGTTGTCGCCTGGGGATGCGGCAACGCCTTCCCGTCGCAAGTCGCCGCCCTCGGCATCGACATTGGCGGCCGCGGACCCGTAACCGGAACCGTCTGGTACTGGGGCGACCTCGACCCTGCCGGTCTCACCATCGCCTCCGACGCCGCCACGGCAGCAGCCGCCGGCGGCCTACCCGACATCAAACCCGCCACAGCACTCTGGGCCGCCATGGCCGAGCGCCCCGCCCAGAACAGCGGGACTGTGAACTGGTTGGCGACGCCTGGCCGAAACTGGCTCGGCGATCAGCTGTGGCAGGAGACGGCCACCATCCGCGAGAAGCGAGGGCGGGTCGCTCAGGAATCCGTCACAGCAGACGTCGTCGCCGCATGGGCAAGGATCTAATCGATCATGAAGGATTTATGTAGACCGCTTCGGTATCGGCAATCGCGATCGTGCGCGGCCCGGCTCGTCGCTCCGGCGTAGATCGCGCACGGCGCTGGGGACGCCGTTGGGCAGCGGAACGGCGCACTTCCGCCACCCGCTGTTCAGGGTGAGCCCTCAGATCCGTTCTGTACCAGTCGGAGGAAGGCGCTCTTTCGCGTGGCTAACCGCTCGCCCTGCCCCAAATAGGTCCGTCTCTCGCGCCCCGGCGAAGTCATCGTCGTCGAAGCCTGGGCCTAAGCGGCAACAGGAGACGTCGCGCTGACGGCTGCTAGCTCACCAGCGGCGACCTCTCCACCATGACGCTCACTCCGGCGAGGCTGAACCGTTGCGTTCTGACCGGATGCCCCCTCGTCAGCGCTCAACTCGACACCGGAACGTTCTACGCGTCTGCTCGACGCCTGCGAGCTATCCGCGGCGCGGCCCTTGCGTACTCCGTAGTCGGCTGGCACCGACATAACAACGACCCTAACCAGCCGGGAACACACCATGCGCGTCGTACCAACTCAGGCGCTCGCCGGGAGTCAGTAAGGCAACCATGTTTCGAGGAAGTCGGCAGCTGCGCTTGCGCAGGTCAAGGTGTCTCGAATAGCACGGCTGGCACTCCGCCGCCGCGAGCCCGGTACTCGGCCGCCTCCGGATGGTCGTGCTCAACCCATCCGAGGCGACGCCAGAAGCCGTCCGAGCTCTCATCCAGCGAGAGCGCTACGTACGGTCCAGGAAACTCCTCCTTGATCATCGCTAGAAAGCTGCGGCCGATGGCCCGTCCTCCACCGCGGAGGTCAACACGGACCTCAAGAAAGTCGATCTCGGTCGCTCCGTTGCGGGGAATGTGGCGACTGGGGTATGCCTCACCCGTGAATGATCGGATCTTGATCTGAGCACGAGCGATCTCGCCTGCTCTTGGATCTCTGGCGCTGCACCAGGCGATCGGGCCCTTCACGAGGCCGATGTTCCACCATGCAGCGTTGAACCCCACCGCCGCCATAAACGGCTTCTCGGCGGCGGGCCTGGTGGAGTCATGACGTGTGATCTCGATTTGCACGGCAGCTATCGTCGCACCACGCCGTAGCTCAGAGGCGGGTGAAGCCGACGCGGGAGGGGAACGTGAACAGTCCAAGGTCGACTTTTGGTCGATAGCTGAGCTGCGGTAGACGATCGTGTCGTTGCGGTTGCCCGGCTGCGGGTCGCCGACGGCGATGACCAGACGGGTGCTGGCGTCGATAGCGACCTGCAGGTTCGTCGAGTACCGGTAGTTCTTGCTCCGGGCGGCCAGCCGGTGATCGCGGGTCGGGACCAGCGTCCCGTCAACGATCGCGATCTGCTCGACCGGCCGTTTACGCACCGGCCCCAGGGCCAGCAACGGTGCGAGGGCGTCGATGATCCGATGCGCTGCGGAGTGCGACACCCCGAAATGCGGGCCGATCTGGCGCATCGTCAGGTTCGTGCGCCAGTACGGGGCCACCAGCAACACCCGATCGGCGAGGTCCAAGGCCCACTGCCGGCCCGGTCGGCCGTCGACGATGCCCTCACCGCCACGCTCGGCGACCAGCCGGACCAGTGTGCGGAACTGGGCTGGCTGCAGCCCGGTGAAGGGAAAGATCCACTCCGAGCGAACTGCCGTGATCACCTGCACCACGGCCTCCTACCCAATCATCCTCAACGGACAGCCACCAGGGTTACGAGACATCCCTTAGGGATGGACGGACAACTCGAACTGGCGGGCCGGTAGCGGGCCGAGGTGGCCCTTCTGCAGGACGCGCGCCTGCAGCAGCGTGGCGGGGGCATCGCCGACGACTTCAGATCGTCATCACCGGACCTCGCCTCAAGCGTGTTTGGCGCAGGAATGCCGCTGGCATCCCTCGCGTCCACCGGCTGGCCCGCTGCCGCTCACCAGCAACGTTGCTGATCGTCGCGATCGCCGCGACAGGAGCAGGCCTGCTGGTCGCAGGCATAGCCCCCGTTCTCGCCGTCGTTCGGCGGCACAACTAATCGCCGGAGCGCGCAACGCCGTGGAGAACATCGGCTACGACACCGAAAATTTAGACCTCGTGTCCCGGCCGGTTCTGGGCCGCATCTTCGGGCCCCCTCGGAACCCGCCGTGCAGTTGGGAGATGGCCTCGCCGACGTAGCGGCCGGCCTACTGGTCGACCTTGCCGGCGCCCGCACTCCCTTCATCCTCGCCGGCGCCGGCCCCGGCGCGCTTGCCGTCCTGCCCACTCTCATTCACGCGCTACACCGCCAAGCGCCTAACGGCGCCGCCGGTTCCACCAACCAAACCATGGACCGTTACTGCGACCGGACCGGCGGTAGGGCAGGATCGCGGACGTGTTGATCGCTCCCGTCCCCGGCGCCCACCAACGAGGCGTTGAGCATCTTGGCCTGCTGTGCGCTTTGCACGTGAGGTCCTGCGGCCACGAGCCGTGCGGCTGAAGGGAGAGGGCCGGTGACGGGTTCCTGGATGGTGCGGACCAGCAGACAGGATGGTGGGGGCAGGGAAGCGATCACGCAGGGCGTGGTCTTCGCCGACTGGCCCGAACTGGGCGACATCTCGCAGTGCCGCAGCTTGCCCGAGGTGCGGGCCCGCCTTGCCACAGTCCATTCCGGGGACGCTGCGAAGAGACTCGACAGTCTCGCCGGCCAACTGTGGCGCTTCCTGGCGGTGATGAGCCCGGGCGACTACGTCGCCATGCCGTACCGCAATCACGTGGGAAGCATGGCGATCGGCCGTATCGTCGGCCGCTATCGGTACCAGGCGGATGCACCGCCCGGGTTCCGCCACACCCGAGCAGTGCAGTGGATCAACACCTCAGTCCCGAGGAACGCCTTCAAGAACGACCTATTCAACAGCCTCGGGTCAATCGCGAGGATTTGTGGCCTGCCACCCGACCCTCAGAGCCGTCGGCTGGCAGCGGTGGCACGGAAGAAACCGGACCCCGGCCCCGAAGACCCGCCAGTCCAGCCTTCTGATTTACCGCCGCGCCGAGACTTGGTGAGCGTTCTCGATGTCGGCGATGGCGCCTGCACCATCATCAGGACCCGACGTGACGGCCGTGAGTCAGTGACCGTGATCGACTGCGGCAGCGACAGCCTCTCCGCCGACGACGCGTGTGAACGATTACTGGACGCCCTCGACGGACGGCCCGAACTCATCGAGACCATCATCGTCACTCACTTCGACGTCGATCACTACTTGGGCTTCGTTCGCCTCGCGGAGCGCATGCGCGCCCGGGGCCAGCGCTTCCGTCGACTGCGCCTGATCTCACCACGCCCCCCACACGTCGTACCCCAGTACGCGCTCAGCTATCTGGCGATGGCCCGCTTCGTCACCGGCGTCCGCAGTCTGGATCTCGCACTCGAGCTTGAGACCGTTACCGACCGCGGGCTGCGCTACACCCCGATGTCTCGTGGCGCTGGTGGTGCGTTCCTCGCCGGCAACCGAGGCTATGAGGTGCTGTGGCCACCGCCGATACTGCCGCCAGGCGTGACCCGTCAGGTCCAGAACGCGGTACTCGCCTTCGAAGAACTCGCTCGGTCACTCGCCGACAGCGGCAACCCCGCCTTGAAGGACAACTTCGAAGCGGCCCGCACCGGCGGGTGGCTGCAACCATCGCGAGACGAGATTCCGCAGCGGCTTTGCTGTCGGGGCGGCGATCCGGGCGAGTCCCCGGACCTGCTCGACGCCGAAGGCGCGGGTGAAGATGGATATCTGCTCGACGTCGACCGGCTAAACATCCCCGAGCACCTCCAGCATGACTTCCGCGTGGTGTGGGACCGGATGCGCCGCGCCAACAACAACATGTCGCTGGTGTTCGAGGACGCCGAACCGGGGCGGCTCATCGCCTTCGGCGACGCCAGCCACCCCGTTCTGTCATGGCTCGCCACGACGGACCTCAGCCCCGCCCACTACGCACTCATGCTTGCGCCGCACCACGGCACCCACCGCCTACCAGCATCCCTACAGGTAACCGCGGAACTGTGCGTCGCGCAGAACGGCACGAAACGAGCCCATCTATGGCCGCGCCATCTTGCGACCCATCGACAGAACGGCACCTGCGTCAGCAGCACCGCAGGCAACCACCACCTGTTGCTGTAACTCCCGCAGGAAGCAGACACAGCCGGGCGTCTAACACTCCAGCAGGAGATCCGTTTCAGGGCTCGGTGAGGGCTTGTCGGGCATAGTGGCTGATCTTGGCTGTGGCTTGGTGTTGGCGTCGGTAGATGGA
>NZ_JBEZCX010000037.1:0-15849 GCF_040647835.1 Micromonospora sp. NPDC049240 | reverse complement strand
GCTGCTGGAAAGCCACCGACCGCTGCGCCACCGAGACACCCGCACTGACCACCCGCGA
This sequence comes from Micromonospora sp. NPDC049240, assembly GCF_040647835.1. NCBI lineage: Bacteria > Bacillati > Actinomycetota > Actinomycetes > Micromonosporales > Micromonosporaceae > Micromonospora > Micromonospora sp. NPDC049240. Next base: position 15,791 of record NZ_JBEZCX010000037.1, on the reverse strand, counting down.
CGGCGGCACCCAACTCACCGCCTGCCACCACCCGGAGAGCGGCCCGATCACCGTCTCGACCGACGTGGGCACCTGACATGCGACGATGACGCGCAGAGGCAGCCGGGACGGGGGTGACGCGGGGTGGCACGGCTCGTCCATCTGAACGGCCCGCCCGGGATCGGCAAGTCCACCCTGTCGGCGCTCTACGCCGACCGGAATCCCGGTGTCCTGCACCTCGACGTCGACACCGTCCAACGTCTGGTCGGCGGGTGGCAGGATGACGCGATCGACACGTGGCCGATGGGGTGGGCGCTGGTGCGGGCGATGGCGGAGACCCACCTCGCGGGCGGACACGACGTCCTCCTCCCGCAGTACCTCGCCACGGTGGACGAGATCACCGGGGTCGAGGCGCTCGCGCGTCGGCACGGCGCGACGTTTCGCGAGGTCGTCCTGCTCGACGACCGGGAGGCGGCGATCGAACGGTTCGGCCGCCGGGTCCGGGGCAGTGCCGACCCGTGGATCCTGCACCACCAACGTCTCATCGAGCGGGGTGGCGGGCCCGTGATGCTCGGGTCCATGTACGACCGCCTGATGGACGTGGTCCGCCTGCGCCCGGGGACGCTTGTGGTGCCGAGCGCGGCGGAGGCGATCCAGGAGACCTACGACCTGTTGGCCGAGGCGTTACGCGACGCGCCGCGAGCCGGGTCTACCCGCCCCCGACCCTAGACGGCGGGCCGCGTCCGCCTTCGGGACCAAGGTTGACCAAGGAGTTCGGGTCACGGTCGGCCTCGACCCCGGACGCGAACTCCTTGGTCAACGGGCGGCCGGAGCGGGGGCGGCCGAGGAGTAGAGAGCGGCCAGCGCGGCGGCGGTCCCGGCCAGGCGGGCGCGCAGGTCGGCGGGGGAGAGAACCTCCACGTCGGCGCCGAGCCGCAGCAGGTCACCGTGCGCGTGGGTGAGCGACTCGATGGGGATCACGGCCCGCACCCAGCCCGCCGCGTCGGGCGGGCCGGCGCTCGCCTCGGCGGCGACGACCACCACGTCGCTGCCGATCTCGCGCAACCGCTCCCGCCCGCGCGGGGAGAGCCGGATGTGGGCCTCGTCCCGGTGCAGCCCGGCCCGGAACGCGACCACGTGCGCCCGCCACCATTCCGGCAGGTCGAACTCCGGCCGCTCGAACGGCTCGTGCAGCGGGGCGAGGTCGAGGATCTGGTTGATCCGGTAGGTGGCCGGCCCGGCACGATCCGGGCGGGCCGCGACCACATACCAGCGGCCACCCTTGAGCACCAGGCCGTACGGCTCCAGCACCCGGGTCACCTCCTCGCGCCAGCTCCGGTAGCGGACCCGGATCCGGTGTTCCCGCCACACCGCCTCGGCCACGGCGGCCAGGTGCGGCGACGGGTCCCCGTCGGAGTACCAGCCCGGGGTGTCCAGGTGGAACCGTCGCTCCAGCCGGGCGGCCCGGTCGGCCAGCGGGGCGGGAAGCGCGGCCCGCAGTTTGAGCTGCACGGCCGCCGCGACCGACTGGTAGCCCAGCTCGGCGGCCGGCCCGGGAAGCCCGGCGAAGAGCAGCCGGTCGGCCTCCTCGGCGGTGAGCCCGGTCAGCCGGGTCCGCCAGCCGTCGACGAGCCGGTAGCCGCCGGCGTGTCCGGCCGCGCCGTACAGCGGGATGCCGGCCGCGTGCAGCGCCTCGACGTCCCGGTAGACGGTGCGCGCCGACACGTCGAGCCGGGTGGCCAGGTCGGCGGCGGTGAGCCGGCCGTGCGCCTGGAGCAGCAACAGGATGGACAGGAGTCGACTGGCCCGCATTCCGCTGACACTAGCTGTCAGGGAAGTGGCCCTACCGTCCGCGCATGGCCTTCCACGACAAGGAGCTGACCGTGCCGGGGACCGTCGAGGTCGCCGGCCGGCACGTCAAGCGCTACCACATCGACCAGCCCGAACGCCGTCTCGAACCGGAGGTGGTCACCGCCGCGTACGCGTACCTGCCGGCGCTGCTGCCCGACCCGGACGGCGCCACGCCGCCGGTGAGCTGGACGGTGCTGCACCGGGGCACGGACACCGGTGCGTACCTGCTGGCGTACAGCTGGTTCTTCGACAACGTCGTCGAGTGCCACATCGCGATCGCCGGGCAACCGGCGCTGGCCTGTCCGGACGACGACCCGGCACACTTCGTCGACCTGACGCGGCCCGGCGTCGGCTGCGTCTGGGAGCTGGGCGTGCTGGAGCACGAGCGCGCCGCCTGGGTCCGGCACCTGCTCGCGCCGGACGAACCCGACCTGGCCGGCTACCTGGCCGACACCCGCGCCGAGGGCCCGGTGGGGCGCTGATGGGCGACTTCGACTTCCTCGTCGGCGCCTGGGACGTGACCAACCGGCGGCTGCGCGAGCGCCACGTGGGCAGCGACGACTGGGACGAGTTCGCCGGCGTCAGCGAGGCACGGTCGTTCTTCGACGGCGCCGGCAGTTTCGACGAGATGCGCTGCCCGAGCCGGGGCTTCTCCGGCTCCACCGTGCGACTCCTCGACCCGGCGACCGGCCTCTGGTCGATCTACTGGATGAACAGCCGCCGCGGGGTGCTGGAGCTGCCGCCGGTGGTGGGCCGGTTCACCGACGGCGTCGGCACGTTCCACGCCGACGACTCCGACGAGGGACGGCCGGTGCGCTGCCGGTTCCTCTGGTCGGCGATCACCCCTGCCTCCTGCCGCTGGGAGCAGGCCTTCTCCACCGACGGCGAACGCACCTGGGAAACCAACTGGATCATGGAGTTCGCCCGGCGGCGCTAGTGCGCACACCACGGCTCAGGGCGGCCCGACCGGGGGCGTGGTGGTGCGGTAGATCGCGGTCAGCCAGACGTCGAGCAGCACGTCGACCACGTCCCGCTCGGCCACCGCCGGGCCGTCGCCGGCGAACGTCGCGTACCAGACCCGCTCGTTCATCGAGTTCAACGCGATGGCCAGGTCCCGGGCGGGCAGCCCGTCCGGGGCCGCGCCGCGCGCGCGTTCCATCTCGATCGCGGCCTGCACCGCGCGGACCCAGCGCTCCAGCACCTCGGCCCAGAGCCGCCGGACCTCGGCGTTGGTGCCGCGCACCTGGGCGCAGGCGAGCACCACGTCGCGGTGACCGCCGAAGGTGGCGTGGAACCGGGCGATCAGCTCCCGCCACCGGGCGCGCGGATCCTCGGCCAGCCGGTCCAGCACGTCGCCGGCGGCGGCGTCGGCCTCCTCGGTGACCCGGTCGAGCAGGGTGAGCAGCACCGCGTCCTTGGACGGGAAGTAGAAGTAGAACGTGGGCCGGGAGATGCCGGCGCCCCGCGCCAGGTCGTCGATGGAGATGTCGCCGAACGCGCGCTCCCGCAGCAGCCGCTCGGCGGTGGCCAGGATCGCCACCTCCCGGTCGTCGCCGGTGGAGCGGCCGGCCCGCCGCCCACGGTTCGGCGTGGCGCCGGTCGGCGTCCGGGCGGTGGTCATGTCGGCCGATGCTACACCCGCTCGACACCCTGTCGATCGGACTCGACAGGGTGTTGACCGGGGTCCGGGGCGGTGGATAGGGTCCGGTCACCGCGGGAGAACGGGAGAAGCCATGGCCTCCGACCACGTCGACGTTCTCATCGTCGGCGCCGGCCTGTCCGGCATCGGCGCCGCCGTCCACCTGGGACGCGAGTGCCCCGGCAAGACCTACGCGGTGCTGGAGGCCCGGGGCGCCATCGGCGGCACCTGGGACCTGTTCCGCTACCCGGGCGTCCGCTCCGACTCGGACATGTACACGCTCGGCTACTCGTTCAAGCCGTGGACCGACCCGAAGGCGATCGCCGACGGTGAGTCGATCCGCCGGTACGTCCGGCAGACCGCCCGCGAGCACGACGTGGAACGGCACATCCGCTTCCACCACCGGGTCACCCGCGCCGAGTGGGACAGCGCCACCGCCCGCTGGACCGTGCACGCCCGCCGCGACGACACCGGCGAGGACGTCACGGTCACCTGCGGCTTCCTGTTCACCAACTCCGGCTACTACCGCTACGACGAGGGCTACACGCCCCGGCTGCCGGGCGTCGAGCGGTACGCCGGCACGCTGGTGCACCCGCAGCACTGGCCGCAGCGGCTCGACTTCACCGGCAAGCGGGTGGTGGTGATCGGCAGCGGCGCCACCGCGGTGACCCTGGTCCCGGCCATGGCCGAGCGGGCCGCCCACGTCACCATGCTCCAGCGCTCCCCGACGTACGTCGTCGCGCTGCCGTCGCGCGACAGGTTCGCCGAGGCCGCGCGGCGCTGGCTGCCCCCGCGCACCGCGTACGCGGTGGCGCGCTGGAAGAACGTCACGCTGGGAGTGGCGAACTTCCAGCTCAGCCGCCGGGCGCCCGGCCTGGTGAAGCGGTTCCTGCGCCGCGCCGCGAAGGGTCGACTGCCGGTCGGGTACGACGTCGACAGGCACTTCTCGCCCCGCTACGACCCCTGGGACCAGCGGCTGTGCGTGGTGCCGGACGGCGACCTGTTCACCGCGCTGGCCGAGGGCCGGGCGTCGGTGGTCACCGACACCATCGACACGTTCACCGAACGCGGCCTGCGGCTCGCCTCCGGCGACGAGTTGCCGGCCGACGTCGTGGTCACCGCCACCGGCCTCAACCTGCTGGCGCTCGGCGGCATGACGCTGACCGTCGACGGCGCCGACGTCGACCTCGCCGCCACCATCGCCTACAAGGGCATGATGCTCTCCGGCGTGCCGAACTTCGCCATGACGATCGGCTACACCAACGCGTCCTGGACGCTGAAGGCCGACCTGGTCGCCACGTACGTCTGTCGGCTGCTGCGCCACCTCGACGACACCGGCCAGCAGATCGTCACCCCGCTCGCCCCGGACACCGACGATCTCGTGCCGATCATCGACCTGAAGTCCGGGTACGTGCTGCGCGCGGTCGACCAGTTGCCGAAGCAGGGCCCGCGCGCGCCGTGGCGGCTGCACCAGAACTATCCTCGCGACGTACGCCTGATGCGGCACGGGCCGCTGACCGACGGCGTCCGGTTCGCCCGTGCCGGCGCGCCGGCCACCGCGGCCGTGGCCGCCTCCGGAGGTACCGATGCGTGATCTCGACTTTCCCGGTGGCACCGCGGTCGTCACCGGCGCGGCCAGCGGCATCGGCGCGGCGCTGGCCGACGGCCTGGCCCGGCGCGGCGCGGACCTGGTCCTGCTCGACCGGGACGCCGACCGGCTGGCCGCGGTGGTCGCGTCGATCCGGGCCCGGCACCTGGACCGGGAGATCCACACCTACGTGGTCGACCTCGCCGACGCCGAGGCCACCGACCGGGTCGCCGCCGAGATCCACCACGCGCATCCCCGGATCCGGCTGCTGATCAACAACGCCGGCGTCGCCTTGGGCGGCCGGTTCGACCAGGTCACACTGGACGAGTTCCTCTGGGTCATCGAGATCAACTTTCGGGCCGTGGTGCGGCTGACCCACGCGCTGCTGCCCTCGCTCAAGGCGGAGCCGGGCTCCCACCTGGTCAACGTGTCCAGCCTCTTCGGTCTCATCGCCCCGCCGGGGCAGACCGCGTACGCGGCCAGCAAGTTCGCCGTGCGTGGGTTCACCGAGGCGCTGCGGCACGAGCTGGTCGACGACCGGATCGGCGTCACCTCGGTGCACCCGGGCGGCATCCGGACCCGCATCGCCGCCAGCGCGCGGGTGGGCAGCGGCGTCTCCCGGGAGGAGTACGAGGTCGGCCGGCGGCAGTTCGAGAAGCTGCTGACCATCGACCCGGCGGTCGCCGCCGAGGTCATCCTGCGTGGTGCGCAGCGGCGGCGCGGCCGGGTGCTGATCGGCTGGTCGGCCAAGCTGCCCGACCTGCTCGCCCGCGTCGCCCCCGCCGGCTTCGGCAAGGTGCTGGCCCTGGCCATGCGCCCGCGACCCGCCCGGGTGCCCGCACCCCGACCGGCGCCGACCGCCCCGCCGGTCGGTGCGAATGACGCGCCCGTGCCAACCGGTGCCGCCGACGCGGCCGGGTCGACCGGTGCCGGTGATGCGACTGTGCCGACTGGTTCGGCCGGTGCCGCCGACGCGGCCGGGTCGGTCTCCGACGGCGCGGTCGGGCGGGAGCCGGGACGCCTGGCGTGACGGTCGGGCTGCCGCCGGCCGACGAGCACACCGTGGCCGGTCTGCGGATGCGCTGCCGCACCACCGGCGACGGGCCGCCGGTGGTGCTGTTGCACGGCATCGGCCGTACCCTCGACGACTTCACCGCGCTGCACGCCGCGCTGGCCCGCGACCACCGTGTGCTCGCCGTGGACCTGCCCGGCCACGGCGGCTCCGCGCCGCTGCCCGGACCGCACACGCTGCCTGCCCTGGCCGGCGCGGTCGCCGGGTTCCTCGACGCCGCCGGGGTCACCGGCCCGGCCCAACTGGTCGGCAACTCACTCGGCGGGGCGGTGGCCATGCGCCTGGCCGCCGACGCGCCGCACCGGGCGGCCGGCCTGGCACTGCTCAACAGCGCCGGCTTCGGCCGGGAGGTGACCGTGGCGCTGCGGCTGCTGGCGGTGCCCCCGCTGGCACGGCTGCTGCTGCGCCCGCACCCGGCGATCGCCCGCCGCACCGAGCGCGCCATCTTCGTCGACCCGGCCCACGTCACCGAGGAGCGGATCGCCACCGCGCTCGCGGTGGCCCGGCAGCCGCACGCGGCCCGGGTGATGCGGGAGCTGGTTCGCGACCTGGGGACATGGCGCGGGGTACGCCCCCGCTGGCGCGCCGAGCTGCTCGACGCGGTGGCCGCGCTCGACCTGCCCACGCTGCTGGTCTGGGGCGAGCGCGACCTGATCCTGCCGGCCGCGCACCTGGCGTACGCCCGGGCCCGGCTGCCCGGGGCGCGCAGCCACCTGTTCCGCGACACCGGGCACATGCCGCAGATCGAGCGGACCGTCGAGGTGGCGGCGCTGCTGCGCGACTTCTGGGCGTCGCCCGGCGGGTGACGCTCCGCCCGGCGTGGTCCAGGCCACCGTCCGGCACACCGGCGGAGACTAACGAGCGGCCCGGCCCATCATAGATACATGACGTATCCCAGCACCGGGACCGGCCTGTCCGCGGCCGAGCGGGCCTACCGCCACCTCAAGCGCGCCGTGCTGGAGCAGATCTACCCGGGCGGCCAACTGGTGAGCGAGGGGGAGATCGCGGAGGCGACCGGGGTGTCGCGTACCCCGGTCCGGGAGGCGCTGCTGCGGCTGGAGTCGGAGGGCCTGGTCAAGCTCTACCCGAAACGCGGCGCGCTGATCCGGCCGGTGTCCGCCCGGGAGACCGCCGACGTGATCGAGGCCCGACGCCTGGTGGAGCTGCACGCCGCCGAGCGGGTGTGGCCGCGGCGTGCCGCGCTCCGTGGCGAGCTGGCCGACCGGCTCGACGAGATGCGCCGGGCGCACGCCGCCGGGGACCTCACCGCCCTGATGGCCGCCGACCGGGCCTTCCACGCGGCGGTCGTGGAGGCCGCCGGCAACGAGATCCTGGCCGAGCTCTACCACCGGCTGCGTGACCGGCAACTGCGGATGGGCGAGGCCGGCTTCCGGCTCTCGCCCGGCTGGGCCGAGGTCGCCCTCGCCGAGCACGCCGCCCAGCTCGCCGCGCTCGACGGCGACGCCCCGGCGGTGTGGCGCGACGCGGTGGCCGGGCACATCGACTCCGCCGCCACCATGCTCGGGAGGCTCCGGTGACCGTCGCCCGCCGGCCCGCCGCGCTGATCTACGCGGTGGCCGTGACCGCGTACGTGGCCGCCGTGTTCCACCGCAGCTCGCTCGGCGTCACCGGGGTCGACGCGGCGGACCGCTTCGGCATCAACGCCGCCGCGCTGGCCACCTTCTCGGTGGCGCAGCTCGCCGTCTACGCGGCCATGCAGATCCCGGTCGGGGTGCTGCTGGACCGCTACGGGTCACGCCGACTGCTGCTGGCCGGCGGCACGCTCATGGTCGCCGGACAGCTCGTGTTCGCGGTCGCCACCGACGTCCGCCTCGCCGTCGCCGCCCGGGTGCTTGTCGGTCTCGGGGACGCGATGACGTTCATCAGCGTGCTGCGGATCGTGGCGTTCTGGTTCCCGGGCCGGCGCAACCCGCTGCTGGTGCAGCTCACCGGCACCATCGGCCAGCTCGGCGCGGTGCTCGGCGCCGTACCCCTGGTGGCGCTGCTGCACCACGTGGGCTGGGCCCCGGCGTTCCTGACCGCGGCGGCGCTCGGCGGCACCGTGCTGCTGCTGGTCCTCGTCGTGGTCCGGGACACCCCGCACGCCGCGCACGTCGCCGCGCCGGCGCCCGGCCCGGCGGCGGTACGCCGGCAGCTCGCCGACGCGTGGGCGCAGCCCGGCACCCGGCTCGGCCTGTGGACGCACTTCGTCGCCCAGTTCTCCGGTTCGGTGTTCGCGCTGCTCTGGGGCTACCCGTTCCTGGTGCAGGGGCAGGGTTTCACGCCGACCGCCGCGGCCGGGCTGCTCACCCTGATGACCGTGGTGACGCTGGTCTGCGGCCCGGTGGTCGCGCACCTGTGCGCCCGGCACCCGTTCCACCGCTCGGTGCTGGTCTTCGGCATCACCGCCGCCACCGCCGCGGTCTGGGCGGTGGTGCTGCTCTGGCCCGGCCGCGCCCCGCACGCGCTGCTGGTCGCGCTGGTCGTGGTGCTCGCGGTCAACGGCCCCGGCTCGGTGATCGGCTTCGACTACGCCCGGACGTTCAACCCGGTGCACCGCATCGGCAGCGCCACCGGCATCGTCAACGTCGGCGGGTTCGTCGCCTCCATCCTGCTGATCCTGGCCATCGGCGTGGTGCTCGACCTGGCCACCCCGACCGGCCGGGACGCCCCGCCGCTGTCCGCGTTCCGGTGGGCGTTCGCGGTGCAGTACCTGCTCTGGGCGCTCGGGGCGGTGCAGGTGCTGCGCTACCGCAACGCCGCCCGCCGCCGGTTGGCCGACGAACGGATGCCGGTGGCGGTGCCGGCCTGAGCGGGCCGGCGACCCCCGCCGCCGGACAATCCGCCCAGCGGACACACGTCAACCGGCGGGCGTCGCGCCGGCGGTCATGATCGGCGGTAGGTTCGGTGGGGGACCGAGAACGAAGGAGAACTGCCGTGAGTCAGGAAGTCCGGGGAGTCGTGTCGCGGCGCAAGGGCGCGCCGGTGGAGGTCACCACCATCGTGGTGCCCGACCCGGGGCCGGGTGAGGCGGTGGTCCGCGTCCAGTCCTGCGGCGTCTGCCACACCGACCTGCACTACCGCGAGGGCGGCATCAACGACGACTACCCGTTCCTGCTCGGTCACGAGGCCGCCGGCGTCGTCGAGCAGGTGGGCGACGGCGTCACCGACGTGGCCCCCGGCGACTTCGTGGTGCTCAACTGGCGGGCCGTGTGCGGGCAGTGCCGGGCCTGCCGGCGCGGCCGTCCCTGGTACTGCTTCGCCACCCACAACGCGGCGCAGAAGATGACGCTCACCGACGGCACCGAGCTGACGCCCGCGCTGGGCATCGGCGCGTTCGCCGAGAAGACGCTCGTGCACGCCGGCCAGTGCACCAAGGTCGACCCGTCCGCGCGGCCCGCCGCCGTCGGCCTGCTCGGCTGCGGCGTCATGGCCGGTCTCGGGGCGGCCATGAACACCGGCAACGTGACCCGGGGCGACTCCGTCGCGGTGATCGGCTGCGGCGGTGTCGGCGACGCGGCGGTGGCCGGCGCGGCGCTGGCCGGCGCGACGACGATCGTCGCGGTCGACACCGACTCCCGTAAGCTCGACTGGGCGCGGAAGTTCGGCGCCACCCACACCGTCAACGCCTCCGAGGACGACCCGGTCGAGGCGATCCGCGCGGTCACCGGCGGGTTCGGCGCCGACGTGGTGATCGACGCGGTCGGCCGGCCGGAGACCTGGAAGCAGGCGTTCTACGCACGCGACCTCGCCGGCACCGTCGTGCTGGTCGGCGTGCCGACCCCGGAGATGACGCTGGAGCTGCCGCTGCTCGACGTGTTCGGTCGCGGCGGCGCGCTCAAGTCGAGCTGGTACGGCGACTGCCTGCCCAGCCGCGACTTCCCGATGCTCACCGAGCTCTACCGTCAGGGCCGGCTCGACCTGGACGCGTTCGTCACCGAGGAGATCGCTCTCGACCGGGTCGAGGACGCGTTCGCCCGGATGCACCACGGCGACGTGCTCCGCTCGGTGGTGGTCTTCCCGTGACCGCGCACGTGGACCACACCGTCACGTCCGGGACGTTCTCGCTGGACGGGCAGACGTTCGACGTCGACAACAACGTCTGGGTGATCGGCGACGACCACGAGTGCGTGGTGGTCGACGCGCCGCACGACGTGGCCGCCATCCGCAAGGTGGTCGGCGACCGGCGGGTGCTCGCGGTGCTGGCCACCCACGCCCACGACGACCACGTCCGGGTCGCCCCCGAGCTGGCCCGCGTCACCGGGGCGCCGGTGCTGCTGCACCCCGCCGACCGGGTGCTGTGGGACCAGGTCCACCCGGACACACCGCCGGACGGCGACCTCACCGACGGGCAGACCGTCACCGTCGGCGGCGCCACGCTGCGGGTCCTGCACACGCCCGGGCACAGCCCGGGAGCGTGCAGCCTGTACGCCCCGGAACTGGGCGTGGTCTTCACCGGCGACACGCTCTTCGCCGGCGGGCCGGGCGCGACCGGCCGGTCGTACAGCGACTTCGGGCTCATCGTCGAGTCGATCCGCACCCGCCTGCTCACGCTGCCGCCGGAGACGGTGGTGCACACCGGGCACGGCGACGACACCACCGTCGGCGCGGAGGCGCCGCACCTGGACGAGTGGATCGCGCGCGGTCACTGAGCACCCCGCCTGCCCGGCCTCGACGACCGGCGGTGGCCACCGGCTCCTGACCACCGGCTCCTGGCCACCGGCGGCGCTCGTCCAGGCGGGCGGTGCGCCGGTGGCGGCGCTCAGGCCGGCACGCCGTCCAACACGCGCAGCAGCCGGTCCAGCGCCGGCCGGCATCCCACCAGCCGGATGCCGGTGCGGCTGGCCCGGCCGGCCCGCGCCAGCTCGGTGGCCGCGCCGGCGTCGGCGAAGCTCAGCTCCGTCAGATCCAGCACCGGGGCCGGACCGGCCAGGGCGGTCAGCTCGCCCAGCAGCGCCACGAACGCGTCACGGTTGCTGCGGTCCACCTGCCCTACCAGCCGTAACCCGGGCGGATCCCCGGTCCGGTAGGCACGCAGCAGCGGCGACCAGGTGCGCGGCGTGAGCGGCCCGGCGGTGCCCGGGTGGGCGGCGGTGAGCAGGCGGAGATGCTCGGCGGGGAAGCGTCGGCGGTCGTACAGACACAGGCCGGCGACCCGGCCGTCGGGAAAGAGCGGGGCCAGCGCCTGCTCGTAGCGTCGTAGCTCGTCCAGGCTGACGCCGGACCGCAGCACCCACGCCATGTCGCCGCTGAGGCGTACCCCCGGGTAGCCCTCGTGCCGGGCCCGGTCGACCTCGCGGCGGACCGTGTCGGCCAGGGCGGCCGGGGTGGGTCGCCCGGCGCCCGGGAACGCGTCCAGGGCGGGCAGGATCCGCAGCTGCCCGGCCGCCACGGCGGCCTCGGTGGGGACCCCGACGGCGTCGACCCGCAGGCGGACCGCCTGGGGAGTCGACGTCTCGGTGAAACAGACCACCTTGTGGCCGCGGCGGAGACCGGCTGCGGCGAAGCGACCGACGGCCTCCAGCGCGTCGCTGTCGTCGTCGTGGATCCAGCAGACGTGATCGCCCAGATCGACCTGGTCGACCACGGTCGTAGCAGTCACGGTGCGGGCCTCCCGGTGCGGCGGGGCCCTCACTCTAACGAAGCGTCCGGCCCGGCGGCACCGGTGATCTGGTTGCCCGCCGCGGCGGGTCGGGTTAGCCTGCTCGTGGACCCGGATGCCGGCGCCAGACGCCGCCCGTCGTCCGCCATCTCCTCTGTGGCCGGTCACCGACCGCCCTCTCCGCCGCTCGGCTGTCCGAGCGGCTTCTCCACCGCTCGGCTGTCCGACCGGCCGGCTCCTCCGTCGCGGTGACACCGCCCCCGGCCCGCGCCGGGCCGGTCCCGACCCGCGCCGTTCCCCGGTGTCCGCGTCCGCCGACACCACTCCCGACGAAAGGCCACCCATGATTCCCGCGCACCGTCCCGTCAGCGGTGTCCTCGACACCGTCGGCGGGCACCACACGCTCCGGGTGGACGGATACCTGCCGTCCACCGCCGACGTCACGCTCAGCGCCGGCCAGGTCCGCCGGTACGGCCTGCGCCGCGGCGACCTGGTCACCGGCACGGTCACCGGCGAGTCCCACCCGGGCCGGCCGGTCCCGCTGGACCGGTTGGACACCGTCAACGGCCTCGACGCCGGGCCGGCCCGGCGTCGCCGCGACTTCCACCAGCTCACCCCGGTGCACCCGCGTGAGCGGCTACGGCTGGAGACCGAGCCGCACGTGCTGACCACCCGGGTCATCGACCTGGTCATGCCCCTCGGCAAGGGCCAGCGGGCGTTGGTCGTGGCACCGCCGAAAGCCGGCAAGACGATGGTGTTGCAGGCCATCGCGAACGCGATCACCACCAACCATCCCGACTGTCACCTGATGGTGGTGCTGGTGGACGAGCGACCCGAAGAGGTCACCGACATGTCCCGGTCGATCAAGGGCGAGGTCGTCGCCGCCACGTTCGACCGCCCGCCGCGGGACCACACCGCCGTGGCGGAACTGGCGATCGAACGGGCGAAGCGCCTGGTCGAGCTGGGGCAGGACGTGGTCGTGCTGCTCGACTCGCTGACCCGGCTCGGCCGCGCCTACAACCTCACCGTGCGCTCCGCCGGGCGTACGCTCTCCGGCGGCATCGACGTGGCCGCGCTCACCCCGCCCAAACAACTGCTCGCGGCGGCTCGCGCGGTCGAGGAGGGCGGCTCGCTGACCATCCTGGCCTCCGCGCTGGTGGAGAACGGCTCGGCCGCCGACACGCTCATCTTCGAGGAGTTCAAGAGCACCGGCAACGCGGAGCTGAAACTGGACCGGGGGCTCGCCGACCGGCGTACGTTCCCGGCGGTCGACGTGCGCGCCTCCGGCACCCGGCGGGAGGAGGCGCTGCTGTCCGACCTCGAACGGCAACGCCTGCGCGCGTTGCGGTCCGCGTTGTCCACGCTGGACCGGCAGGCCGCCCTGGAGCACCTGCTGCGCCAGCTCGGCGCCACCGGCGGCAACGCGCACCTGCTCGCCCGCCTCGGCGCGACCGGTCGGTAGCCGTACCTCAGGTCGGTAGTCGTACCTCGCGGAATTCCTCTGGCCCGGCGGGCCCGGCCCGGCGATACTCGCCGGCATGCCCGGACCGACGCTGACCGCCGCGCAGTCCGCCGCCCTGCGACACGTGCGCGGCGCCGCGCTGCGGGACCGCCCGGCCGCGCTCGCCGTGATCGCGGAACACCTCGCCGGCTCCGGAGCAGACCTCCGCGGCGACGAGGTCGGCGCGGTGGTGACCGGGTACGGCCGGCTGACCGTCAACTTCCACCCCGACCGGCTGCTGCAACACGGCCGGACGGTGGTCGAGGCGCTCGACGACGAGGGCGTGTACCGCAGCCAGTTCGAGACCGGCATCGGCAACGGCGGGCTCACCGCGTTCCCCGGTGGTGACCGGGACCGCTGGGAGGAGGCGATGTTCGGCGGCGCGTACCAGCGTCCGGGCGTGCCCGCCGCGGAGCGTCCGAAGTACGGCGGCCTCAACCTGCTCGACCATCCCGACGGCGCCTGCCCCCGGTTCGGCTCCTGCCACCTGCGGCTGCGCCCGGAGGTGGTGGCCCGGACCACGTTCACCTTCGGGGACAGTCATCTCGGGCCGACCGAGGTCGGCACCGCCACCGTCTTCGAACCGGTCCTCGCCGCGCTGCTGGTCGCCACCGCCGGCACCGGCGTCAGCCTCGGCGTGTCCGGGATGGACACCGGCACGCTGCTGCGGACGCTGCTGTCCCGCCGGGAACGGGCCTCCGAGCGGGCCGGTCGCGCGCTCGACGACTACATCGAGGCCCAGGTGCACGGCGAGCTGAGCCTCGCCCGTGACGTCGAGGCTCTCGTGGCCGACCCGTCGTTCCGGGACACCGGAACCGGCCGCCGCCTCGCCGGTCTCGCCCGCCGGCACGGTTTCCCGCTGCGCTGGCACTGCGGCTTCCAGCTACCCGTCGACGGCGTCGACGCCGACTTCCGCGGCCCGGACATCCCGCCGCTGGCCGTCCGCGTGCACGCCGAGTTCGGCCGGCCGGGGGAGCCGCTGCACGCCGCCCTGATCGGCCGGGCCGCCGCGTCGCTGGTACGCGAGCCGCACCGCTGGGCCGACCGTGGACCGGCGGAGCTGACCTGGCAGCACCTCAAGCAGCTCTGGCACGTCCTGGTCCGTTTCGGCGGCCCGGCCTGATCGTCCCGTTTCCCCGCGCTCGCGGAGTGACCTGGACCGCAGCCTCCGCGCCCACCCGACATCTCCGGAATGACCGACAGGCCGGCCTGGTTGTGCCCCGGTACGCCGGCACCCGACCGGTGCCGGCACCCCCGAGGGGCGCTCACCCCGGAGCGCGTCGTAACGATCGAAAGGGCAACCATCGTGCAGCAGCACCTCACTCGATGGCTCCCCGCCATCGCGAAGACCGCCGTCGCGAGGACCACCGTCGTCGCCCAGAACCGTCGCGCCGCACTCGCCGTCGCGGGCGTGGCCGCCCTGGGCGGACTGGCCTTCGCGCCCACCGCCGTCGCCGCGCCGGTGACCAGCGGACCCCACGCCGGCGCCAAGGCCGCCATCGACCTGGCCACCGGCAAGAAGACCGCCACCTCCGGCCTGACCACGGGCAGCGACAAGGTCCCCACCAAGGCCGACCGGCCCGCCCGGGAGAAGCTCGTGCCGCACGGCGTCGAGGGCGCACAGTCGCGCATCCCGCTCGACGACGCGCAGCTCGACAACGCCAAGGCCATCGTCCGGGCGGCCAAGGAGACCGGCGTGGGGGAGCGGGGCGCCGTGATCGGCGTCGCCACGTCCCTGCAGGAGTCCAAGCTGTACAACCTGGGCCACCTCGGCGCGTACAACGACCACGACTCGGAGGGTCTGTTCCAGCAGCGTCCGTCGTCCGGTTGGGGCACGTCCGAGCAGATCACCGACCCGGAGTACGCCAGCAAGGCGTTCTTCGGCGCGCTGAAGAACGTCGGCGGCTGGCAGAACCTGCCGCTGACCAGCGCGGCGCAGACCGTCCAGGTGTCCGCCTACCCGTACGCGTACGCGCAGTGGGAGGAGCAGGCGGCGGACATCGTCCAGCAGCTCTGGTGAGACGTCACCCGTGACCGGCCGGCCCCGATTCGTGGCCGGCCGGTCCGTCTGTCCGACAGCCGGTCGACGCCCGCACAGTGCTCGGACGCCCGAGGTGTTCCCTTCGCGACGTTGGGTGGAACGCCACGGGTGTCCCGGGCGCTCCGAGGCGCCGGGTGGTGCGCTCCCGAACGGACCTGGTGGGTGGTTTGTCCGGTTGGGTGGTGGTGGGCGGCACGCTGGCGGTGGAATCGGTCGGGGGGTCGCGGCGTTGTATCCCGGTGCACGGCCGAGGAAGGCAAGCACCCGCCGATCCCCGCCCGGGAATGACGGTGGGTCCCCGGTCGTTGCACATACTTCCGGCGCCGCGTCGAGGCCCCCGCCCCGCGAGCAGCCGAACTTTTGTTGTGCGCCTGACGGTGCCCGCACCCCCCCGGTGCGTTGACCCCCGAATGGAGCCCCCCACCATGAACACGATGCTGCGTAAGAGCGTGCTGGGTATTGCTGGTCTGGCTTTCACCGGTGGTGTGTTCGCCGGTCCGATCGCCGGTCATGTCGAG
>NZ_JBEZCX010000036.1:8058-19892 GCF_040647835.1 Micromonospora sp. NPDC049240 | reverse complement strand
GGCCGGCCCGAACACGGAGGGGGGGGGGCCGCACCGAGCCCGGGGGGGCGGGCACCCGGGCCCCCCGGACGCCCCGGCGGCCGCCCTGGCCGCGCGCCACCGCCGCGCCGCGCGGCGCGGCGACCGGTCGCCGCCCCACCCGGTACGTCCGCCCGCGCAGCACCGTCGGCTCCAGGGTGTCCCCGGTCAGTTCGCGGACGGCCTGGAGCAGCACGCCGAGCACCACGCGCAGGTGCTCCGGTCCCACCTCGGCGCTGGGCACGTCGACGCGGATGCGTACCGTGCCGTTGTCCTGCTCGACGCGGGGGCGCACGCCGGCTTCCTCGGCGGCGCGCAGCACGGCCCGACCGGCCGGGTCGCGCGGCGGCGTGGCCAGCGCGGTGCCGGCCGGTCGCAGCCCGAGGCGGCGGGTCGCCTCGGCGGCCGCCCGGCCCACCGCGGCGGCCGGGCCGTCGACGGCGCGGGCGGCGAGCCGCTCGGCGAGCAGCAGGCCGACCGGGCCGGCCAGGCCGAGGGCGAGCAGGCCGGCCGGGGCGGCCTCCACCCGCAGGTACGCCTCGAAGCGGTGCACCGGCTGCCCGTCGACGGTGTCGGCGCGCAGGGTGCAGCGGACCTCCCGCACCGGGGCGGGAAAGTCGGTCTCGGCCAGCAGCTCCACCGGCCCGCCCTGGGCGGCGGCCAGCAGCCCGGCCGGGTCGGCGATGCGCACCTCGGCGCCGAGCAGCGGCACCGTCCCCTCGTCCGGCCGCACGTCGTACCCGGTCATGGGGCCTCTTCCCTCGCGGCGATGTCTGCACCGAGTCTGGCACCGGCCGGGCCGGGCGGCCAACCGCTCAGCCGGCGTCGGCGAGCAGCGCGTCGACCAGGTCGCGGGGCAGCCCGTGGGTGTCGTGCAGCCAGTGGTAGTCGGATTCGGTCAGCGCGCCCCGCGCCCGGACCCGCGCCACCAGCGGCCGGCCGCGCCGCAGCAGCCCCCGGAACCGGCGCTCCTCGTCGCGCAGCGCCGCCCGCAGCGGACCCGGCTCGACCGGCTGGCGGAACCGGCGCAGCGTGTCGTCGTATCCGGTCAGTGTCAGCTCGTCCAGGCTCCGCGTCGGGTCGTCGCGCCACAGCACGGTCAACGCGCGGCGCAGCAGCCGCCGCAGCACGTACCCGCGGCCGGTGTTGCCCGGGCGTACCCCGTCGCCCAGCACGACCACCGCGGACCGCAGGTGGTCGGCGACCACGCGCAGGTCCGCGCCGCGCAGGCCCCACCGGTCGCGGACCGCGCCCACCCACGGGCGCAGCCCGTCGCCGGTGAACACGGACCGGTCGCCGCGCAGCACCATCTCCAGCCGTTCCAGGCCCATGCCGGTGTCGATGCTGGACACCGGCAGCGGCGTGAGCCGGCCGTCGGGGTGCCGGTGGTGTCGCATCTGCACGTGGTTCCACACCTCCACCCAGCGGTCGTCGCCGCTCGGGGTGCCGGTGGGCGGGCCGTCACCGGTCCACACGAAGATCTCCGAGTCCGGGCCGCACGGGCCGGTCGGGCCGTTGGACCACCAGTTGTCCGCGCCGAGCGCCTCCACCGGCACGCCGAGCGCGGTCCAGGTGGCGCGCGCCGTCTCGTCCGGCCCGAGGCCGTGGTCGTCGCCGCCGAAGACCGTCGCGTGCAGCCTTCCCGGCGCGATGCCGTAGCCGTCGGTGAGCAGGTCGAAGCCCCAGCGCAGGCTGGTCGCGATGTCGTAGTCGCCGAGCGACCAGGAGCCGAGCATCTGGAACACGGTCAGGTGGGTCCGGTCGCCGACCTCGTCCAGGTCGGTGGTGCGCAGGCACCGCTGCACGTTGACCAGGCGGCGTCCGCCGGGGTGCGGGCGCCCCAGCAGGTACGGCGTGAGCGGGTGCATGCCGGACGTGGTGAACAGCACCGGGTCGCCGGGCGGCGGCACCAGGGAACTCTCCGGCGCGTCGGAGTGGCCGAGGCGATGGTAGTGCTCCGCGAAGGTACGGATGATCTCGTCGGGGGTCATGGCGGGTGCCTTCCGGGTACGGGCGACCGGACGGCCCACCCGACGGTGGCCGTGACACACGACGACGCCGGCGGACCGTCTCCGGTCGCCGGCGTGGGATGGGGCAGGTCAGGCGGCGGCAACCGGCGAGCGGGAAGCTCGCGCGGCTGCGGCGGTGAGAGATCGCCAACCCTGCATGCCGTCCACGCTACCCCACACCCACCCCTCGCCTCGCGCTGATTCACGGGAAGCGTGGCTGTCGGCGGCCGAATGGCCACGCTTTCCGTGAATCAGCGCGCTCAGGGCAGCGGGGCGGGGGTGGGGGTGAGCAGGTGGTGGTAGAGGGTGGTGAGGCGCGCGGCCTGGGCCTCCCAGGTCCAGGTGGACAGCGGCGAGTCCGGGCCGTCGTAGGCGGCGCGGTAGCGGGCCGGGTCGGCGAGGACCGCCCGGACCGCGCGGGCCAGGTCGGCGGCGTCCCGGGCGCGGAACACCTCTCCCTGGCCGGTGGCCCGGACCGTGTCGGCCATGGTGCGGACGTCGCTCACCACGATCGGCAGCCGCGCGTGCGCGTACTCGAAGAACTTGGTGATCAGCGCGATCTCGTGGTTGGGCCAGTGGTGCAGCGGGATGAGCCCGACGTCGGCGGTGGCGAGGAACGCGACGAGCTGCCGGTGCGGCACGTACGGCAGCACGTGCACCCGGTCGGCCACGCCGTGCCGGGCGGCACGCGCCACGACCTGCCGGACGTAGGCGGCGGCCGGGTCGGCGACGACCAGGGCCAGATGTACGCCGGGCAGCCGGGGCAGCGCCTCGACCACGGTGTCCACGCCGCGCTGGACGGCCATCGCCCCGCTGTAGACCAGCAGCGGGGTGCCGGCGGCCAGGCCGCAGCGGGCCCGGAGGTCAGGTGCCTCCCGGCCGCCCGCCTCGCCCGCGTCGACCGGGACGGACCCGGTCCCGGTGACCGACGCGCGCACGGCCCCCGGCCCGAACTCGGCGGCGGCGACCGGCTCGGCGGCGGTGACCGGCTCGGCGGCGGTGACCGAACCGGCGGCGACCGACCCGGCGGCAGTGGCCGGTTCGGCGGCGGTGACCGGCGCGTTGAGCACGACGGTGGGGCGGTCGGGTAGGGCGTGGTCGCGGACCAGCAGGTCGGCGAGCGTGTCGGAGACGGTGACGACCGCGTCGGCGTGGCCGACGTACTCGCGGACGTAGCCGAGGTGGGCGGGCAGCCAGCGGGCGTTGTCGCGGCGGGGCCGGGCGCCGGGCAGCCACTCGTGGGCGTCCCAGACCAGCTTCACGGCGCGGCCCCGGGCCCGGGCGCGGTCGACCGCGCGGGCGGCCACGCCGAGCATCCGGAAGTCGTGCGCGTGGATCAGGTCCGGGCGCAGCGCGTCGACGACCGGGCCGGCGACCCGCTCGTAGTCCCAGAGGCCGGGCTCCAGCCGACGCCAGGCCCGGTCACCGAGCCGGGCCGCCCAGTAGCGGACCTGGGCGTGCTCCACCGGCCGGCGGGCCAGCCGGGCGGCGCGCAGCGGCAGACCGCCCCGGGCCACCAGCCGCCGCCGCAGACCGGACATCCCGCCCACCGGCCGAGGCAGGCCGTCGCGCGGACCGGGTGCGCCGTCGCCCGGGTCACCGACGGCCGGTCGGGGGGCGCGGGGGGCGTCGAGCGGCAGCACGCGTACCTCGGCGTCGCCGAGCCGCCAGCGACGCTCGGCGTCGACCCGGGCGCAGCCGAGCAGCGTGACGTCCCAGCCGGCGTCGGCGGCGGACCGGGCGGCCTTCTGCACCCGCGAGTCACCCTCGACCGCGTTGTCGACAAGCATCACCACCCGCCGGCCGGCGGCCGGCGGCGTCGCGGCGTCGTACGGCATCAACGACCACACCCCCTCAGCTCGACGGCGCGAGTGTACGGGGGCCGGCGACCGTCCCGAAGCACACGGAAGCCGCGCTGAGCTGGGCGGACACCGGTTGTGCAGGTGCCGGCGGGCGGGAATTCATCCGCCGTGCACCGGTCGGTCAGGCCGCGCCGGAGGGGACCAGCGGGCCCGGGGCGACCGGCTGCCGGCGGTCGCGCCGGTTGGGCAGCGACAGGCGGATCACCTTCCACCAGGCGGAGGCGACCTGCTTGGGCAGCGGGCCGGTGGTGTACCGCAGGCCGTACCTGTCGAACAGCGCCCGCACCTGCGGGGCGATCTCCTGGTAGCGGTTGCTCGGCAGGTCCGGGAAGAGGTGGTGCTCGATCTGGAACGACAGGTTCCCGGTCATGATGTGCAGCAGGCGGGGGCCGCTGATGTTGGCCGAGCCGAGCATCTGCCGCAGGTACCACTCGCCGCGCGTCTCACCCTCGATGGAGGTCTTCTCGAACGTCTCCACGCCGCTCGGGAAGTGCCCGCACATGATCACCGAGTGGCTCCACACGTTGCGGATCAGGTTCGCGGTGAACGTGGCGGCGAGGGTGGACAGGAACGACGGGCCGGAGAGCAGCGGGTGCACCACGTAGTCCTTGAGCACCTGCTTGCGGATCTTGCGGCCGACCGCCTTCGCCTTGGCCCGGAACGCCGGCTCCTTGAGCCGCTTCTGCTTGAGGTGGTCGCCCAGTTCCATGTCGTACGCGGCGATGCCGTACTCGAAGAAGGCGGCGTTGAGCAGGTTCCACACCGGCTGGCCCAGGTGCATCGGGTGCCACGGCTGGTCCTCGTCCACGCGCATGATGCCGTACCCGAGGTCGTTGTCCTTGCCGACGACGTTGGTGAAGCGGTGGTGCAGCTCGTTGTGCGACTGCTTCCACTGGTCGGCCGGGGAGACGTGGTCCCAGTCCCAGGTGGTCGAGTGGATCTTCGGGTCGCGCATCCAGTCCCACTGGCCGTGCAGGACGTTGTGCCCGATCTCCATGTTGTCGAGGATCTTGGCGATGGTGAGGCCGGCCGTGCCGACGATCCAGGCCGGCGGGAACAGCGAGAACAGCAGCACCGCGCGACTGCTGATCTCCAGCGTCCGCTGGGTCTTGATCACCGTGCGGATGTAGCGGGCGTCCCGCTCCCCCCGGTCGGCGATGACCCGGTCCCGGATCGCGTCCAGTTCCTTGCCGATGATCTCGATGTCCTCGGCGCTCAGGTGGGCGATCGGGTTGTCGGCCTTCTTCTGGATCACGGTCACGTCGGTGGCTCCTCAGAGTTCGATGTCGCAGGTACCGGCAGCCGCCGACACGCAGGTCTGGATCCGCACGCCGTCTCCCGGCACGGCCGTGGTGACGTCGCCGTTGCGCAGGTCGCGTACCGCGCCCTGCCGCAGCGGCACGACACAGCCGTAGCAGATCCCCATCCGGCAGCCCGAGGGCATGAGCACCCCCGCGTTCTCCCCCGCGTCGAGCAGGGTGGTGGCGCCGTCGGCCTCGACGGTCACCCCCGCCCCGGTGAAGGTCACCGTGCCGCCGTCGCCAGGCGTAACCACCGTAGGACGGAACCGCTCGGTGTGCAGGCGTTCGATGACGCCGTTCGAGGTCCAGTACCCCTCGACGGCGTCGAGCATGCCGACCGGGCCGCAGGCCCAGGTGTGCCGCTGGGCGTGGTCGGGTACGAGGTCGTCCAGCTCGGCCACGTCGAGCAGGCCGGAGGTGTCGGTGTGTCGCTCGACCAGCCGCACCGCGCCACGGTCGGCCAGCGCCCGCAGCTCCGCGCCGAAGATGACGTCGTTGCGGGTGGGCGCCGAGTGCACAAGCACCACGTCGGCCCGTTCGGTGAGCCCGGCCCGCAGCATCCCCATGACCGGGGTGATGCCGCTGCCGGCGGTGAGGAACAGCACCCGCTCGGGCGTCGCGGTGGGCAGCACGAAGTCGCCCTGCGCCTGGTCGAGCTGGACGATCGTGCCGGGCCGGATCCGGCGGACCAGGTGGTTGCTGACCTTGCCGTCCGGGATCGCCTTGACCGTCACGCTGATCCGGCCGTCCGCCGCGCCCGGCACCGAGGTGACCGAGTACGCGCGCCACTGGCGTACGCCGTCGACGTCCACGCCGAGTCGCACGTACTGCCCCGGCAGGTGGCCGAGCCAGCCACGACCCGGCTGGATCACCAGCGTCGCCGCGTCCCGGGTCTCCGGGCGGACCGCGACGATCCGGCCGCGCAGCGGGGCGCCGGCGCGCAACGGCGCGATCATGTCGAGGTAGTCGCCCGGCAGCAGCGGGGTGGTGACCGTGCCGGCCAGCCGCAGCAGCCTGTCCCGGAAGGAAGCCTTCTGGGGGCGGCGGGGCGCAGTTGTGGTCATATGACCAGCGTGACCGCAGGATCGCATAACATCTTGACCAGCAAAGGTGAAACGGTCACGGGTTTTTGTTCGAAGGGAACAACATGACGCAGGAGGCCGGGACCGGCGCGCGGGCCGCCCATCTCGATCTCGACGCCGGCGTCGCGGCGCTGCTGCGCGACCGGCTGCCCATGGTCGCCGAGCGGACGGTCAGCGCGATCACCGCCGAGGTGACGGACTACTCCGGCGCGCTCACCGACACCATGCGGGAGAAGATCGAGAACGCGGTACGCATCGCGCTCGGCACGTTCCTCCAGCTCATCGAGGGTACCCAGGCGTTCGACCCGAGTACTCCCCTGGCCCCCGCGCTGGAGGCCGCGTACGCGCTGGGCAGTGGCGAGGCGCGCGCCGGGCGGAGCATGGACGCGCTGCTGGCCGCGTACCGGGTGGGCGCCCGGGTGGCCTGGCGGGAGGTCTCCACCACCACGGTCCGGAGCGGGCTGGCCGCCGAGACGGTGGCCGAGTTCGCCGAGCTGATGTTCGCGTACATCGACGAGCTGTCCGCGGCCAGCGTGGCCGGGCACGCCGACGAGCTGGCCAGCGCCGGCCGGGTCCGCCGCCGCGACCTGGAACGGCTCACCCAGCAGTTGCTCGCCGGCGAGCCGGAGGAGTCGCTGCGGCGCAGCGCGGAACGGGCCGACTGGCCGCCGCCCCAGACGCTGACCGTGGTGCTGCTGCCCCGCCGGCACCTGCGCGCGGTGCTCGCCCTGCTCGGCCCGCAGACGTTGGAGAGCGGCGAGGACCTGCCCGGCATGAACCCGGCCGAGGAACTGGCGGTGCTGCTGGTGCCGGACGCGCACGGCGGACGACGCCGTCAACTCGTCCGGCTGCTGCACGGGCACCGGGCGGTGCTCGGCCCGGCCCGCCCCTGGCACCGGGTCGCCGCGTCCTACCAGCGGGCCACCCGGGCGCTCACGCTCGGGCTCGGCGAGCCGGGCGCCGGGCCGGTCGACACCGAGTGTCACCTTTCCGCGTTGCTGCTCAGCATGGACCCGGAAGCCCTTGCCGACCTGCGCACCCAGGCCCTCGCGCCGCTCGCCGCCCTTCCCCCGGCCACCGCGCACCGGCTCGCCGAGACGCTGCGGTCCTGGCTGCTGCACCAGGGGCGGCGCGACGACGTGGCGGCGGACCTGTTCGTGCACCCGCAGACCGTCCGCTACCGGATGGGCAAGCTCCGCGAGCTGTTCGGCGACCGCCTGCACGACCCCGCCACCATCCTCGACCTGACCATCGCCCTCGCCGTCCCCCCGACGCAAGGACGGGCCCCCGCTTAACGCCTCCGGTAGAGCAGCGCTCCCCGCTCGACACTCGGGACGCAGGGTCCCGGCCGGTCGGGCCCTCCGACCCTGTCCCGGGGGCACGACGGCCGGCAGCCTCGGAAGGGGACGAGCAACGAGGAGGCGCCGCCATGGACCGGTCATCGACGCGTACCGAACAGAACCCGACGGTACGGGTGCTGGAGGCGGCGGCCCGACAGTCCCTGCACGCTCCCTCGGTGTTCAACACCCAGCCCTGGCGGTGGCGGGTCACCGCGGACGCGCTGGAGCTGCGCACGGACCCGGGCCGGCAGCTCGCGCACACCGACCCGGACGGTCGACTGCTGGTGCTGAGCTGTGGCGCGGCACTGCACCACGTCCGCGTCTCGCTCGCCGCCGCCGGCTGGACGGTCGACGTCGGGCGGCTGCCGGACCGGGCCGACCCGACACTGCTCGCCCGGCTGCGCACCACCGGCCCGACCGCCCTGGACGTGCCGGCCGGCCGGCTGGTCGACGCGATCCCGCGCCGCCGCACCGACCGGCGCGCGTACGGCGACCGCCCGGTCCCCGAACCGGTGCTGGCCCGGCTCGGGGACGCGGTCGAGGCCGAGGGCGTGCACCTGCACGTGGTCCGGCCGGACCAGATGCCGATGCTGGCGGTCTTCACCGGCCGCGCCGCCGACGCCGAGCTGGCCGACCCGGCGTACCGGGAGGAGTTGCGCCGCTGGACCAACCGCCCGGCGGGCAGCGGCGACGGCGTGCCCACCGCCACCGCGGTCCGGCCCGCGCCACGGCGGGTGCCCCTGCGTGACCACGCTCCCGGTGGAGCGGCCGGGCTGACCGCCGGCGCGGACTTCGACCGGGGCGCGGCGTACCTGATCCTGTTCGGTGAGCGCGACGACCCGGCGGCCTGGCTGCGCGGCGGCGAGGCGCTGTCGGCGCTGCTGCTCACCGCCACCGCCGAGGGCCTGGCCAGCGCACCACTCAGCGACGCGATCGAGGTGGCCTGGCCGCGCCGGATGATGCGCGACCTGCTCGCCGGCATCGGCGAGCCCTACCTGGTGGTGCGCGTCGGCTGGGGACCGGACGCCGACCTGCCACCGGCCCCGCGCCGCGCGCCGGCCGACGTCATCGAGGTGGTGGCGCCGGCGGAGTGACCTGCCCGGCGTCACCGCGCGCGCCGCGTGCCGGATGACGGAACGCCGTCCCGACCGGAGGCCGGACGCTCGTCGGCGGCTGCCACCCGGCCGACGGAGGCCGACGGACCGTGGTGACGACGACCCTGGCCGACATGCGCCGGCGGTGTGGGCGAGCGCCCACCAGGAACTATTCCCTATTGTCCACTGTCACTGTCAGCAACCCTTGTGCACATTCCCAATCGCATGTTGACGGCTGCCAGTCCGGGGGCAATCATGATGGTCACTGGATCCACCTAACGCCAATGTCGGATCTGGTGGCTTTTCCCACCCCTCGACGGGATCGCGCCGGACGCGAGATTCCGCCGGGCGACCACGCCCGGCGCGCGCCCCGTAAATCCTATCGAGGGAATAGGAAATCCACCGCTCGCCTCGAGGAGTCCGCCGGTGAACGGGAACAACGACGCTCCCGCGGCGAGCCGGCCCAGGCCGGCCTCGCGCGGCGCTGAGCTGGAAGAACCGCTCGCACTGCACGGCGGCCGGCCGGTGCGGGACACGCCGTGGCCCACATATGACAAGGGCGCGGTATTCGTGCACCCCGACGACGAGGACGCCGCAATTCGGGCCATTCGCAGCCATCTCTACTTCCGATACGACCATCGCGCGCAGAAAGAAACCGAATGCGGGCGGTTCGAGGACGAACTGTGCCGTTATTTCGGCACCCGGCACGCCCTCGCCGTTTCCAGCGGCACGGCCGCACTTGCCCTCGCCCTGATGGGCGCCGGGGTGCCGGCCGGGTCATTGGTCGCCTGTCCCGGATTCACTTTCGTCGCCACTCCGAGCGCCATTGTGCTGGCCGGGTGCCGGCCATTCCTGGTGGAGGTCGACGACGACCTGCGGATGGACCTCGACGACCTGCGCCGCCGCTGGCGACCGGACATCCGGGCCATCATGGTCGTCCACATGCGTGGCTTCGCCGCCGACGTCGAGGCCCTGGCCGCCTTCGCCGCCGAGATGGGCGTGCCGCTCATCGAGGACGCCGTGCCGGCGCTCGGCGCCGAACTCAACGGCCGCAAGCTCGGCACGTTCGGCGCCGCCGGGGCGTTCAGCACCCAGTCCGACAAGGCGCTCAACTGCGGCGAGGGCGGCTTCCTGATCACCGACGACAGCACGCTGTTCGCCCGGGCGGTCGCGCTGTCCGGTGCGTACGAGGGGCGGCTGCGCCGGCACTTCCCGGACGGCGAACCGCCGCTCACCGGCCTGGACCTGCCGCTGCTCAGCCTCCGGATGGACGAGATCCGGGCGGCCCTGCTGCGCGCCGAGCTGACCCGGCTGCCACAGCGGCTGACCCTGTTCCACCGCAACTACGCGCACGTCTCGCAGGCGCTGGCCGACCTGCCCGGCATCGCGGCGCGGCGGCCGGTCGCGCCCGGGGCCTACCTCGGGGAGGCGTTCGTGTTCCGGGTGCCCGGCGGCGACGCCGGCTGGTTCGCCCGGGCGCTGCGGGCCGAGGGGATCGACGCGCGCAACATCGGCGCGGACGACGACCTGAACGTCCGCGCGTTCTGGAACTGGCGCTTCCTCTACGACACCGCGGACCCGGGACAGATCCGGGCGACGCTGCCGCGCACCGCGCGACTGCTCACCGAGACCGTCGACGTGCCGCTGTCGTCGAACCTCACCCCGGACGACTGCGACGACCTGATCCGCGCGGTCCGCAAGGTGGCCGCCGCCCGCGAGACCGTGCTGGCCCGGCCGTGACCGGCGCGCCCCTGACCGACGCCGGCACCGAGGAGAAGCCGCTGCCCCGGCGGGCGCTGGTCGGGCTGCTCGGCGGGCTCTTCGCCGGCTACCTGGGGTTGACCGCGGTCATCCCGGTGCTGCCCGGCTTCCTGCGCGAGCGGCACGGCGCCGGCGACCTCACCGTCGGCGTGGTGGTCACGGTGACCGCGGTGACCGCGCTGCTGGTCCGTCCGGTCGCCGGTGCGCTCGCCGACCGGTACGGCCACCGCACGGTGATGCTGACCGGCGCGCTCGTGGTGGCCGCCGGCGGCCTGCTCTACCTGGCGCCGCTGGGCGTGCCGGCGTTGGTGGTGGTCCGGCTGCTGCTCGGCGCCGGCGAGGCGGCGTTGTTCACCGCCGGGGCGGTGTGGATCGTCCAGCTCGCCCCGCACCACCGGCGCGGCCAGCTCATCGGCCTGTACGGGGTGAGCATGTGGGGCGGCATCTCCGCCGGCACGTTCCTCGGCGCGACCGTGCAGCAGGCCGGCTATCCGGCGGTGTGGGTGCTCAGCGCCGCCGCGCCGGCGGCCGGCGCCGTGCTCGTCGCACTGGTGCCGGCGCCGCCGCGTACCGCGCCGGCGGCCAAGGGCGGGGGCCTGCTGCTGCGCCCCGCGCTGCTGCCCGGCGTGGCGCTGACGTTCGGCGCCGCCGGGTACGCCGGCCTGGCCGCGTTCGTGGTGCTGCACCTGGACGCCCGTGGCATCGGGCACGGCGTGGTGGTGCTGAGCTGTTTCAGCGCCGTCTACGCCGGCACCCGCCTGGTCATCGGGCACCTGCCCGACCGGCTCGGCCCCCGGCGGGTGGCCACCTGGTGCGGGGTGGGCGAGGCGGTCGGCCTGCTGGTCATCGCGGTCGCCCCGAACCTGCCGGTCGCGGTGGTCGGCAGTGTGGTGATGGGCGTCGGGTTCTCGCTGCTGCACCCGTCGCTGGCGCTGATGGTGATGAACCGCACCGATCCGGCGCGGCAGGGCGCGGCGATCGGCGCGTACACGTCGTTCTGGGACCTCGGTCTGGCGGTGTGGGGGCCGGCGACCGGGCTGGTCGCCGCCGGCTTCGGCTACCCGGCGGTGTTCGTCGCCGGCGCGGCCGGCGCGGCGGTGGCCGCCGCGATGGCGCTGCGCATCGGCCGGCCCGCAGTCACGGAAACCCCGATGGAGGTACGCGCATGAGCGAACGCACCGAGCGCAGCGAGGGCCGTGAGCGCATGCCCAGCCAGCACCGCATGAGCGAACGCACCGAGCGCAGCGAGGGCCGTGAGCGCATGCCCAGCCGGCACCGCATGAGCGAACGCACCGAGCGCAGCGAGGGCCGTGAGCGCATGCCCGGCGGCACCGCATGAGCGAACGCACCGAGCGCAGCGAGGGCCG
>NZ_JBEZCX010000036.1:0-7960 GCF_040647835.1 Micromonospora sp. NPDC049240 | reverse complement strand
CGTGAGCGCATGCCCGGCGGCACCGCATGAGTGGACCCGTGGCCGTGCTCAGCGTCACCGGCTGGTGCCGCAACGGCAGCACCATCATCGGCAACGTCCTCGGTGAGGTGCCCGGCGTGGCGCACGTCGGTGAACTGCACTTCCTGTGGAAGAACTCGACCGGGCGCGGCGTCAACGACCGCTGCGGCTGCGGCGAGGCGCTGACCGCCTGCCCGCTGTGGTCGGCGGTGCTGCCGGTCGGCCGCCCGGCCGGCGTGTCGGCCGACGCGCACGCCGCCGAGGTGATCCGACGGCAACGCGCCCGGCTGCGGACCCGGCACACCTGGCGGGTGCTGCGCCGGGGCGCGTCCGACGCGGACACCCGCGCGCACGCCGACCTGCTCGGCGCGGTCTACCGGGAGGTGGCCGCGCGCACCGGGGCCCGCGTGATCGTGGACAGCACCAAGATCCCGGGCGAGTCGGCCCTGCTGCCGCACGTGCCCGGCGTCGAACCGTACTGGCTGCACCTGGTCCGCGACCCGCGCGCGGTGGCCCACTCGTGGCGGGAGCCGAAGGAGTACGTCTACGCCATGTCGGCGGCGCGCAGCACCGCGTACTGGCACGGGTTCAACCTGGCCTCGGCGGCGATCAACCGCCGGCATCCCGACCGGTCGATGCTGCTGCGGTACGAGGACTTCGCCGCCGACCCGGCCGGCACGGTCGACGCGCTGCTGCGGCTGGTCGGCGCCGACCCGGCCGGCAACCCGGTCCGCGACCGGACCGTCGAGCTGCGCGGCAACCACACCGTCACCGGCAACCCGGACCGGTTCCGGACCGGCCCGACGGTCATCCGGGACACCGACGACGGGTGGCGGCGGACGCTGACCGGCCGGCAACGGCTGGCCGTGGCGGCGCTGGCCTGGCCGTTGTCCACCCGCTACGGCTACCGGCCCGGCGGAACGGCCCGGACGCACCCCGGCGCGGTGGCCCGCGTCGGCGAGACGGAGAGGTGACGGACGTGGATCTGGGGCTCAAGGGTCGGGTGGCGCTGGTCGCCGGCGGCACCAGCGGCATCGGGTTGGCCTGCGCGAAGGAGTTCGCCGCCGAGGGCGCGCACGTGGCCGTCTGCGGTCGGGACCCGGCGCGCCTGGCCGCGGCCGGACGGGAACTGGCGTCGGTGGCCACCGGACGGGTCAGCGCGACCGCCGTGGACCTCACCGACACGGCCGCCGCCGCCCGCTGGGTCGACGACGTCGCCGCCGACCTGGGCGGGACGCACGTGCTGCTGGTCAGCGGCGGCAGCCCGCCGGTCGGCACCGCCGCCGGGTTCGGCGTCGAGGACTACCGGGCCGCCGTCGAGCGGGTGCTGCTGCCCGCGGTCGCGGTGTCGACGGCCGCGCTGCCGCACATGCGCGCCGCCGGCTGGGGCCGGCTGCTGCTGGTCGCCTCCGAGACCGCCTGCGTGCCGATCGGCCCGCTGGTGCTGTCCGGGGTGACCCGGGCGGCGCTGGTCCGCTTCGCGCAGGGGCTCGCCGTCGACGTGGGCCGCGACGGCATCACCGTGAACGTGCTCGCGCCCGGCAGTGTGCGTACCCCGCCGATGGAACGCGCGGCGGCGCGGCTGGCCGGCGCGGACGGTGACGTGGAGGCGCGGCTGGCCGCGATGGGTCACCACAGCGCGCTCGGCCGGCTGGCCCACCCCGAGGAGGTGGCCGCGATGGCCGCGTTCCTGGCCAGCGAGCGGGCGTCGTACGTGACCGCCGGCGTGCACCTGATCGACGGCGGCGCCGCCGCCACCGGCCCCGACCTGCCCCACCTGACCGGCGTCCGCAAGGACACCTACGCCTGATCCACCCGACCGCCGCACGAGGGAGTGCCCATGTCGACGACCAGCCAGTTCACCGAGCGGGACGTCTCCGAATTCTTCGACCAGACCACGCAGACGTACCTCAGTTTCTGGGACAGCGAGGGCGTGCTGCACACCGGCTACTTCGCCGGGGACGACGACACCGACTACCACGCGGCGGCGGACCGGACCTCGGACATCCTCGCCGACGACGCCGGCATCGACGCGTCCTCGAACGTGCTCGACGTCGGGTGCGGCTGCGGCAACTTCCTGCTGCGGCTGGCCGGACGCACCGGCTGCCGGGGCGAGGGGCTGGACCTGAGCATCGAGCGGGTGCGCTTCGCCGAGCAGCGGCGCGCCGAGCGGGGCGCCGGGCTGGACGTCCGGTTCCGGCACGGCTCGGCCACCGCCATGCCGTACGCCGACGGCACGTTCACGCACGTGGTGAGCCAGGACGCGCTGTTCCTGGTGCCGGAGAAGCCGCGCAGCCACGCCGAGATGTTCCGGGTGCTCGCGCCGGGCGGGGTGCTGGCGGTCTCCGACTTCCTCCAGCCGACCGAGCGGATCGGCGAGGCGGCCCGCCGGCACGTCTACGACCGGGTGCGCTGGAACGGCGGCTACTCGCTCGACGGCTACCGCGAGGCGCTGGCCGAGGCCGGGTTCGTGGACGTGGTGGCCCGCAGCCTGGACGGGCACATCCGGCAGACGTACCGGGTGCTGGGCCGCACCGCCCGGGAGCGGGCGGACGGCACGGCGGACGAGGCGGCGCGGACCTGGATCCTCGGCTTCGCCGAGTCGTGCGACGAGATCCAGGCGGCGATCGACCGGGGCGAGTTCGGCTGGGGCATGTTCGTCGCCCGCAAGCCGGCCTGAGGAGAGGGCGACACATGCAGCAGCGGACCGACACCGTGAAGCGGACCATCGCCGAGGTGGTCGCCGAGCGGAAGACCCAGATGTCGCCCGGCGCGACGTTCGTCGAGGCGTTCGCCAAGGACGGCTTCGACACCAGCGTCGACTACGACGTCACGATCACCGACTCGCTGACCAGTTCCCGGCGCAAGCCCCGCTACCCGTCCCGGAACATGCTGAAGGTGGTGGACCTGTCCCGGGACCCGCAGGACTTCTACTGGCACGAGAGCCCGCCCCGGCCGGACGACCCGGCGGTCGACGGCGCGGACCTGCGCCGGGAGGCGGCCAACCACTTCCACCGCTCCCCCATCCCGCCGCTGCTCACCACCACCGCGTGGGTGCAGGTGCCGGACACGCTGTGGGAGGACCCGGTCAGTTTCGCCCAGTTCATCGACTACCGGCTGGTGGTGCGGCTGGCCACCGCCGAGAACCACACCATCCTGCGCGGCGAGGGCGGGCTGCTGGCCATGCCGGACCTGGGCCGGCTCACCGACCCGGGGCCGTTCGCCTCGACCATCCTGTCCGCGTGCAACGAGGTCGAGCAGATGGGCAGCACCGCCGACGGGCTGATCATCAACCCGGCCGACTACTACCGGCTGCTCGGCAGCGGCACGCTGGTGCGGGACGTGGAGGAGAACGGCGTCTTCATCGTGCGTACCCGACTGGTCGACCCGGGCACCGCGATCGTCGGCGACTTCGGCCACGGCGCGTTGCTGTTCGACGCCGGCCGGTCCACGATCGGGTTCGCCGAGCCGCCGCCGGGCACGTTCGCCGAGCCGGGGGTGGCGTTGCGCGCCGAGATCTGGGAACGGGTCGTGGTCAACCTGCCCACCTGCTTCTTCGTCGTGACGATCTGACCGGCGGCGACGATGACGACGCCCGCCCGCGCCGACCCCGACGTCCTGGTCATCGGCGCGGGCATGGTCGGGCTGTGCTGTGCCTGGTTCCTGCGCCGCGCCGGCCACACCGTGACGGTGGTCGACCGGGGCGAGGTCGGGGACGCGGCGGCCTGCTCGGCGGGGAACACCGGCTTCGTCGGCACCCAGGGCTCGGCGCCGCTGGCCGAGCCGGGGGTGCCGGCCAAGGGCGTCCGCTGGCTGTTCAGCCCGGAGAGCCCGTTCTCGGTCCGGCCCCGGCTGGACGCCGCGCTGCTGGCCTGGCTGTGGCACTTCCGCCGGCACTGCACCGAGCGGCACGCCCGCGCCGGCTTCGAGACGCTGCTCGCGCTCAAGCAACGCAGCCTGGCGCTGCTGCGCGGGATGTGCGCCGAGGACGAGCTGGCCGGCACGCTCACCGAACGCGGCATGATCCTGGCCTGCCACACCGAGCAGGGGTACGCGCAGGCGCGCCGCACGATCCGCGCGGCGACCGCCCGCGGGGTGCCGCTGCGCGACCTGGGCCGGGCGGAGCTGGCCCGGCTGGAGCCGGGTGTCGACTTCGCGGTGGCCGGCGCGCTGCTCAACGAGGAGGGCGCGGCGCTGCGCATCCCGGCGTTCCTGGTCGGTCTCGCCGAGGCGCTGCGGGCCCGCGGCGTGGAGATCGTCACCCGCGCCGAGGTACGCGGCTTCGAGACGACCGGCCGTCGGGTGCGGACGGTGCGGACCGCCCGGGGCGACCTGCGCCCGAGCGAGGTGGTGGTGGCCGCCGGGGTGTGGTCGACGGCGTGCGCCCGGATGCTCGGCGTCGGGCTGACGCTGCAACCGGCCAAGGGCTACACCGTCACGCTCCCGGCCGGGCCGGGCACGCCCACCCGGCCGGTGCTGCTCAGCGAGGGCAAGGTCGCGGTGATGCCGCTGGGTGACCGGGTACGCGTCGGCGGCACGCTGGAGCTGTCCGGGCTGGACGCCTCGATCTCGCCGCGCCGGGTCGACGGCATCCTGCGTACCGCCCGGCGTTACCTGCCGGCGCTGGACACCGGCCGGCGACTGGACGTGTGGAGCGGGCTGCGCCCGTGCACCCCGGACAGCCTGCCGCTGATCGGCCGGGCCGGCGGCTACGACAACGTCAGCGTGGCCACCGGCCACGGGCACATCGGGATGGGGCTGGCCCCGGCCGGCGGTGAGCTGCTCGCCCAGCTCGTCACCGGCGTGGAACCGACCCTGCCGGCGCGGACGTTCGCGCTGGACCGCTTCCGGAGGGGGAGCTGATGGGCGACCGACCGGAGATCGGGGTGCTCTGCCTCGACACCAGCTTCGACAAGATCCCCGGGCACATCCGCAACCCGGCCACGTTCGACTTCCCGGTGCGCTACCGGGTGGTCGAGGGCGCCACGCCGCAGCGGCTGGTCCGCGACGCCGACCCGACGCTGCTGACGCCGTTCGTCGACGCGGCCCGGGACCTCCAGGCCGCCGGGGTGGCCGGCATCACCGGGGCGTGCGGGTTCCTGGTGCTGTTCCAGGCCGAGCTGGCCGCCGCGGTGGACGTGCCGCTGTGGTCGTCGAGCCTGGTGCAGCTGCCGATGGTGCACCGGATGGTCGGGCAGACCGTCGGGCTGCTGGTTGCCGACGAGGCGGCGCTGACGCCGCGGCACCTGGCGGCGGTCGACGCGGCGGACGTGCCGGTCGCGGTCACCGGCATGGCCGGGCAGCCGGAGTTCCGCGAGGTGATGCTCCAGGGGCGGCGGGACGCGCTCGACGTGGACCGGCTGGCCGCCGAGGTGGACGACCGGGTCGACGCGCTGGCCCGCGCCCACCCCGACCTGGGCGCGCTGGTGATCGAGTGCACCGACCTGGTGCCGTTCGCCCACCGGATCCAGGCGCGGCTCGGCGTGCCGGTGTTCGACATCGTCACGCTCACCACGATGGCGTATGCCGCCCTGACCCGCCGCCCCTACCCCCAGACCTAGCCCACCGCCCTGATTCCCGGAAGGAGTGGCTGTCGCTCGGACAGCCACTCCTTCCGGAAACCGCGGCGCGGGACAGTGCGCGGTCAGACCGGGGGGATGCCGGAGCGGCCGATGGCCGACATGTCGCCGCCGCCGATCTCGCTGGTGTCGGTGGGCGGTGGCGGGGCGGTGGCCTCGGTCCGGTCCTCGATGCAGGCGTCGCCGAGCCCGTGCATCAGCTCCCCGATCGCGGCCAGCGCCGAGCCCTTGTCCGGACAGGGGCGGCCGGTCGCGAGCACCTGGCCGTCGCCGCCCAGCACCGTGAAACCGACCCGGCCGTCGGTCTCGCTCTCGATGACGAACTTCACCGCGTTCCTCCCGCCGCTCAGACCCCGTGCGACTGCAACCACAGCTCCAGCAGGCCCAGTTGCCACAGCTTGTTGCTGCCGGCGGCGGCCTGCGCCCGGTCCGGCTCGGCGAGCAACTCGTCCACGTAGGCCCGGCGGAACAGGCCACGCCGGCGGGCCTCGGGCGCGTCGAGCGCCTCGATCACCAACTCCCGCACCGGGCCGTCGACGTTGCGCAGCGCCGGGACCGGGAAGTAGCCCTTGGGCCGGTCGATGACCTCGGCCGGCAGCACCTCCCGGGCCACGTCCTTGAGCACGCCCTTGCCGCCCCCTGCCAGCTTGTGCTCGGGCGGGCAGGCGGCGGCGAGCGTCACCAGGTCCTGGTCGAGGAAGGGCG
Source organism: Micromonospora sp. NPDC049240 (assembly GCF_040647835.1). Lineage (NCBI taxonomy): Bacteria > Bacillati > Actinomycetota > Actinomycetes > Micromonosporales > Micromonosporaceae > Micromonospora > Micromonospora sp. NPDC049240. Next base: position 1,658 of record NZ_JBEZCX010000036.1, on the reverse strand, counting down.
TGCGCACCTCCAGTCCCCAGGCCATGCTCATGCTGTCGACCCGTTTGACCGGGTCGTCGGGGAGCATCAGGTGGGTGTCCAGGCGCAGCACCGCGTCCACCGCGGTCCGCGCGCCCGGCGCGGCCAGTTCCGCGGCGGCCAGCTCGCCGCTGACGTCGGCGGCGCAGGCGTACGCCGGGTCGACCACCCGGTTCAGCTCGGCGTGGTCCCGGTCGAAGAACGCGGCGGTGAACTCGGCCGCGGCGTCGGCGCGGGCCGTCCGCGCGAGCCGGTGGTGGTAGCCGTAGCCGGCGAACACCTCGTCGGCGCCCTGCCCGGACTGCGCCACCTTCACGTGTCGGGCGACCTGCTCGGAGAGCAGGTGGAAGGCCACCACGTCGTGGCTGCCCATCGGTTCGGTCATGGCCGCCACGGTGGCGCGGACGGCGGGAGCGAGGTCGCCGTCGGCGAGGCGGATGCGGTGGTGGTCGGTGTCGAAGGTGTGGGCGACCAGGTCGGAGTAGTGGAACTCGTCGCCGGACTCGTCGCCCCGGCTGTCGAAGCCGATGCTGAACGTCTGGAGGTGCTGTTGCCCGGCCCCGTCGAGCAGCGCCACGATCATGCTGGAGTCGAGGCCGCCGGAGAGCAGCACCCCGACCGGCACGTCGGCGACCAGCCGACGGCGTACCGCGGTGCGCAGCGCGTCCCCGATCGCGGCCCGCCAGTCGCCGGCGTCCATCCCGTCGTGGGCCGGGTCGCGCTGGTACTCGGGCCGCCAGTAGACGTGCTCGCGGGTGCTCCCGTCGGCCTCCACCACCCGGACGGTGGCCGGCGGGAGCTTCCGCACGCCGCGCAGGATGGTGCGCGGCGCCGGCACGATCGAGTGCCAGGACAGGTAGTGGTGCAGCGCGACCGGGTCGATGCCGGTGTCCACGTCGCCGGCGGCCAGCAGGGCCGGGAGGGTGGAGGCGAACCGCAGCCGGCCGGGTGACTCGGCGAGGTAGAGCGGCTTGATGCCCAGCCGGTCCCGGGCCAGCACGAGGTGGCGGCGCCGCCGGTCCACCAGCGCGACGGCGAACATGCCGACCAGGTGGTCGACGAACCGTTCACCCCACTGGGCGTACGCGACCAGGATCACCTCGGTGTCGCTCGTCGATCGGAAGGTGTGCCCGGCCGCCCGCAGCTCGTCGCGCAGCTCGGGATAGTTGTAGACGCAACCGTTGAAGACCAGGGCGAGCCCGAGGTCGTCCCGGACCATCGGCTGGTCGCCGGTCTCGGTCAGGTCGATCACGGTCAACCGGCGGTGCCCCAGGGTCACCCAGCCGTCGTGCCACCGCCCCTGACCGTCGGGGCCGCGGGAGCGCATGGCCTCGGTCATCCGGGTCACCGCGCCCGCGTCGGGGGTGGCCCCGTCGAACCGGGCCTCACCGCTGATCCCGCACATGTCGGCGACTACCCGGCGTGTGACCAAGGAAACCCGGGATGGGCGGTTGGCGAGCCGGGGACGACGAGCCGTCGTACGGTGACGGTACGGGCCATGTCCCCGGGCGGTCCGGCCACGGGACGTGGCCATGATCAACAACGCTGCCAGGAGGACGTGTGTTCGCCAATTCCGAGGAACTCCTGCGATACCTCAGCAACGAGGACGTGAAGTTCGTCGACGTACGTTTCTGTGACCT
>NZ_JBEZCX010000035.1:0-24674 GCF_040647835.1 Micromonospora sp. NPDC049240 | reverse complement strand
GCCGCGGTGACGACGATCCGACCCGGCTGCTGACCAGCCTCGCGGTCGCGCACACCCTCGGCCTGCCCGTCGACCTGACCCGCGTCCTCACCCCCGCGACCACCGTCGACCTGCCCACCTACCCGTTCGCGCGGGACCGGTACTGGCTGGCGCGCGGCGGCTCCGGCCCGGTCGGGCTGCCCGCCGCCGGCCTCGACGCGGTCGACCACCCCCTGCTGCACGCCGTGGCCGACCTGCCCGGCGACGAGGGCCTGCTGTTCACCGGCCGGCTCACCCTGGCCACCCACCCCTGGCTGGCCGACCACGCCGTGCTCGGCACCGTCCTGCTCCCCGGCACCGCCCTGGTGGAGCTGGCGTCCTGGAGCGGACGCGCCGTCGACACCGCCCACGTCACCGAACTGGTCCTGGAAGCGCCGCTCGTCGTCCCGCCCACCGGCGGCGTCGACCTGCGGGTCCGCGTCGGCGCCGTCGACGACGACGGCTGCCGGCCGGTCACCGTCCACTCCCACCTCGACGACGACGGCGACACCCCGGGCGCCGGCCGCACCTGGCAACGGCACGCCACCGGCCTGCTCGCCCCCACCCGCCCGGTCACCGTGGCCGCCGGCGGGGCGTGGCCACCCGCCGACGCCGAGCCGATCCCCCTGGACGCGCTCTACCCGCACCTCACCACGCAGGGCTACGGCTACGGCCCGACGTTCCAGGCGCTGCGCGCCGCCTGGCGCAGCGGCGACGACCTCCTCGCCGAGGTGGCGCTCGACACCGACGCCCCCGCCGACCCGTTCACGCTGCACCCGGCGCTGCTCGACGCCGCGCTGCACACCATCGGCGCCGACGCGCTGCACCGCGCCACCACGACCGCGCCGGCCGCAGACGCCGCGACCACGCCGACCACGGCCCCCGGGCTGCCGTTCTCCTGGACCGGGCTCGCGATCCAGCCCACCCGGGCCCGGGAACTGCGGGTCCGGCTCACCCCCACCGACGGCGCGGTCGCCGCCACCGTCACCGACACCGGCGGCGTGCCGGTCGCCTCCCTCGACGCGCTCGTGCTGCGCCCGATCAGCGCCGACCAGCTCGACACCGCCCGCCGATCGGCCGCCCGGTCCCTGCACCGCCTCGACTGGATCACCCCCGAACCGGGTGACCGCCGCCCGTCCCGCCTCGCCGTGCTCGGCGACGCCGACGAGTGGCCCGGCGTCGACGCGTACCCGGACCTGGACGGGCTGGTCGCGGCCGTGACCGGCGGCGCGGCCCGGCCCGACGCGGTCGTCGCCACCGTCACCGGGCAGCGCGCCGACGAACCCGACCCGGCCCGCGCCGCGCACCTGCTCACCCACGAGACGCTGGCGCTGGCGCAGGACTGGCTCACCCGTGAACCGCTCGCCGACATCCCGCTGGTCGTGGTCACCCGCAACGCGGTCCGCGCCGAACCCGGCGACCGCCCCACCGACCTGCCGGCCGCCGCCGCGTGGGGCCTGATCCGCTCCGCGCAGTCCGAGAACCCGGGCCGGTTCGTGCTGCTCGACCTCGACGACGACCCCCGCTCCCCGGTGGCGCTGCCGGCCGCGCTCGGCACCGGCGAACCGCAGCTCGCGCTGCGCGCCGGACAGATCCGGGTGCCCCGGCTGGTCCGCCTCGGCCCGCCGCCGGAGCGGCCCGAACCGGAGCTGTCCGCCGGCACCGTGCTGGTCACCGGCGCCACCGGCGCGCTCGGCCGCCTCGTCGCCCGCCACCTGGTCACCCGGCACGGCGTGCCGCGCCTGCTGCTGGCCAGCCGTAGCGGCCCGGACGCGCCCGGCGCGGCCGACCTGGTCGCCGAGCTGACCGCGCTCGGCGCCGCCGCGCAGGTCGTCGCCGTCGACGTCAGCGACCGGGACGCGCTCGCCGTGCTGCTCGACGAGATCCCCGCCGACCGGCCGCTGGTCGGCGTGGTGCACGCCGCCGGCGTCCTCGACGACGGCGTGCTGCCCGCGCTCACGCCGGCCCGGTTCGACACCGTCCTCACGCCCAAGGTGGACGCCGCCTGGCACCTGCACGAGCTGACCGAGAAGCTGGACCTCGCCGCGTTCGTGCTGTTCTCCTCCTCCGCCGGCCTGTTCGGCGGGCCCGGCCAGGCCAACCACGCCGCTGCGAACGCCTTCCTCGACGGGCTCGCCCACCACCGCCGGGCGCGCGGCCTCGCCGTCACGTCCATGGCCTGGGGGCCGTGGGCCAACCCGGCCGAGCCCGGCGGGCCGCAGGGCCACGTCGACGAGCAGCGGATGAGCCGGGCCGGCTTCCGGCCGCTCGGCCCGGACGAGGGCATGGCGCTGTTCAGCGAGGGACTGCGCCACGACGAACCGGCGATCGCACCGGTCAGCCTGGACCACGCGGTGCTCGGCCGGCTCGGCCCGGCGCTGCCCCGGCTGTTGCACGGCCTGGTCCGTACCACCGTCGGCGCCGGACCGGCCACGGCCCCGGCCGGCGACGCGGCGGCGGCGCTGCGCGACACGCTCGCCGCCACCGCCGAGGCGGACCGCGACCGGGTGCTCTCCGACCTGGTCCGCACGCACGCGGCGGCGGTGCTCGGCTACGCCTCGATCCGCGACGTGGACGAGGAGAAGGGCTTCGTCGAGCTGGGCTTCGACTCGCTGACCGCGGTCGAGTTCCGCAACCGGCTCAGCGCCGCCACCGGGCTGCGCCTGCCGTCCACGCTGATCTACGACCGGCCCACCACCGCCGCGATGGTCACGCACCTGCGCGGCGCGCTGCTCGCCGAGCGGAGCACCTCCGCGCTGACCGTGCTCGGCGAGCTGAACAAGCTGGAGACCGCGATGCGCGCCATCGCCGACGACGACACCGACCGCGCCGCCGTCGCCGTCCGGCTGCGCGAACTGCTGTCGCTCTGGACGTACGCCGACGGCGGCGCCGACGACCCCGCCGCGGGTGACGGCAACCTCAGCTCCGCCAGCGCCGAGGAACTGTTCCACCTCCTCGACGACGAACTCGGAACCGCCTGAGATGCCCCGGACCTCTGATCCCGATACGGAGCGCCCCGATGCCCACTGAGGCAGAGTTCCTCGACTACCTCCGCCGCGCCACCACCGACCTGCGCGAGGCGCGGCGGCGCGTCCGCGAGGTGGAGGCCAAGGACCGCGAGCCGATGGCCATCGTGGGCATGGCCTGCCGCTACCCGGGCGGCGTGCACGGCCCGGACGAGCTGTGGCAGCTCGTCGCCGACGGCCGCGACGGGGTGGGCGACTTCCCGACCGACCGGGGCTGGGACCTGGAACGGCTCTTCTCCGTCGACCCGGACAACCCGGGCACGTCGTACACCGACAAGGGTGGCTTCCTCTACGAGGCCACCGAGTTCGACCCGGCGTTCTTCGGCATCTCGCCGCGCGAGGCGCTCGCCATGGACCCGCAGCAGCGGCTGCTGCTGGAGAGCACCTGGGAGGCGTTCGAGTCCGCCGGGCTGGACGCGCACCGGCTGCGCGGCAGCCGGACCGGCGTGTTCGCCGGCGTGATGTACCACGACTACGCGTCCCGGGTGCTGGACCTGCCGGAGGGCGTGGAGGGCTACCTCGGCACCGGCAACTCCGGCAGCGTCGTCTCCGGGCGGGTCGCGTACACGTTCGGGCTGGAGGGCCCGGCCGTCACCATCGACACCGCGTGCTCCTCGTCGCTGGTCGCGGTGCACCTCGCCGTGCAGGCGCTGCGCCAGCGCGACTGCGACCTGGCCCTCGCCGGTGGCGTCACCGTGCTCTCCACCCCCGGCGTGTTCGCCGAGTTCTCCCGGCAGCGCGGGCTGGCCGCCGACGGGCGGTGCAAGTCGTTCGCCGCCGCCGCCGACGGCACCGGCTGGGCCGAGGGCGTCGGCATGCTGCTGCTGCAACGCCTCTCCGACGCGCAACGCGACGGCCGCCGCATCCACGGCATCATCCGGGGCAGCGCGGTCAACCAGGACGGCGCCAGCAGCGGCCTCACCACCCCGAACGGCCCCAGCCAGGAACGCGTCATCCGGCAGGCCCTCGCCAACGCGCGGCTGTCCCCGGCCGACGTGGACGTGGTCGAGGCGCACGGCACCGGCACCACGCTCGGTGACCCGATCGAGGCGCAGGCGCTGCTCGCCACGTACGGGCAGGACCGCGACGGGCGCGACCCGCTCTGGCTGGGCTCGGTCAAGTCGAACCTGGGCCACACCCAGGCCGCGGCCGGCGCCGCCGGCATCATCAAGATGGTCCAGGCGATGCGGCACGGCGTGCTGCCCCGCACGCTGCACGTGGACGAGCCGTCCCCGCACATCGACTGGTCGGCCGGCGCGGTCACCCTGCTCACCGAGGCGCGGCCCTGGCCGGAGTCGGACCGGCCACGGCGGGCGGCGGTGTCGTCGTTCGGCATCAGCGGCACCAACGCGCACGTCATCGTGGAGCAGCCGCCGGCCGTCGACGAGCCCGAGCCCACGCCCGGCACGCCGCCGCCGCTGGCGCCGGTGCTGCTCTCCGCCCGCGACCCCGAGGCGCTCGCCGCGCAGGCCCGCCGCTGGGCCGACCACGTGGCCGCCGACGCCCGGCCGGTCGACTGGGCCGCCGCCGCCCGCCGCCGCGCCAACCTGGACGCGCGGGCCGTGGTGCTCGCCGCCGACCGTGACGAGTTGCTCGACGGGTTGCGCGCGCTGGCCGACGGCGAACCCACGCCGACCGTGGTCACCGGCGCCGTCGGGCCGCGCGGCCGGGTCGCGTTCCTCTTCTCCGGGCAGGGCGCGCAACGCGCCGGCATGGGCCGCGACCTGTACGACGCGTTCCCGGTGTTCGCCGCCGCGCTGGACGAGGTCTGCGCGCACCTCGACCCGCTGCTGCCGCAACCGCTCAAGCCGGTGCTGTTCGGCGCCGGCGACCTGCTGGACCAGACCCAGTTCACCCAGGCCGGCCTGTTCGCCGTCGAGGTGGCGCTGCACCGGCTGGCCCGCTCGTTCGGGCTGACCCCGGACTACCTCGTCGGCCACTCGATCGGTGAGCTGGCCGCCGCGCACGTCGCCGGCGTGCTGTCGCTGGCCCACGCCGCCCGGCTGGTCGCCGCGCGCGGCCGGCTCATGCAGGCGCTGCCCGCCGGCGGCGCCATGCTCGCCGTGGCCGCCGGCGAGACCGACGTGACCGCGTCGCTGGCCGACGTGACCGGACGGGCCGGCATCGCCGCCGTCAACGGGCCCGCCGCGGTGGTGGTCTCCGGTGACGCCGAGGCGATCGACGCGCTCGCCGCGCACTGGGCCGACCGGGGTACGCCCACCCACCGGCTGCGGGTCAGCCACGCGTTCCACAGTGCCCTGATGGAGCCGATGCTCGCCGAGTTCGCCTCGGTCGCCGCCGGCCTCGACTACGCCCCGCCCACCGTGCCGATCGTGTCGAACCTGACCGGCCGCATCGCCGAAGCCGACGAGATCACCACCGCCGACTACTGGGTGCGGCACGTCCGCGAGGCGGTGCGCTTCGCCGACGCGGTGGACCGGCTCGCCGAGGCCGGCGTCGGCACGTACGTCGAACTCGGGCCCAGCGGTGTGCTGACCGCGATGGCCGAGGGCGCCCTCGCCGACCCGGCGGCCGTGCTGGTGCCGCTGGTGCGCAAGGACCGCCCCGAACCCCGCGCCGTGCTGGAGGCGCTGGCCCGGCTGCACACCGCCGGCCTGACCGTCGACTGGGACGCCCTGCTCGCCGATGCCGGCGCCCGCCCGGTCGACCTGCCCACGTACGCGTTCCACCACGAGCGGTACTGGCTGGAGCCGGTCGGCCGGCTCGCCGACGTCTCCGGCGCCGGTCTCGGCGCGGCCGGGCATCCGCTGCTCGGCGCCGCCGTCTCCGTGGCCGGCGAGGACATGGTGCTGCTCACCGGCCGGCTCTCCGCCGGCACCCACCCCTGGCTGGTCGACCACCAGGTCGGCGACGTGGTGGTGCTGCCCGGCGCGGCGCTTGTCGAGCTGGTGGTCCGGGCCGGTGACGAGGTCGGTGTGTCCCGGCTGCGCGAGCTGGCCATCGCCGCACCGCTTGTGCTGCCCGCGGCCGGTGGCGTCCGGGTGCAGGTGCGGGTCGGCCCGGCCGACGAGGCGGGCGCCCGCGCGGTGACCGTGCACGCCCAGGCCGAGGACGACCCGGAGGCCGGCTGGGTGCGGCACGCCGAGGGCGTGCTCGAACCGGCCGTCGCCGACGAGCCCGGCCTGCCGGCCTGGCCGCCGACCACCGCCACCGAGGTCGACCTGGACGGCTGGTACGACACGCTGGCCGAACGCGGCCTGGCGTACGGGCCGGCGTTCCGGGGCCTGCGCCGCGCCTGGACCGGCGACGGCGAGGTGTACGCCGAGGTCGCGCTCCCCGAGGACGTCACCGGCACCGGCTTCGCGGTGCACCCGGCCCTGCTGGACGCCGCGCTGCACCCGATCGGCCTGCTGCTCGCCGCCGACGGCGGGGGCCCCCGGGTGCCGTTCGCGTTCGAGGGCGTGCAGGTGCACGCCGTCGGCGCCACCGCGCTGCGGGTGCGGCTCTCCCGCGACGGCGCTGCGGTGCGCCTGGTCGCCGCCGACGACGCCGGCGCGCCTGTCGTGTCGGTGGACTCCCTGGTCCTGCGCGAGATGACCGGCCTGACCGCGCCCGGCGCGGCGGCCCGATCCCTGTTCGAGGTGTCCTGGCAGCCGGAGCCGGTGCCGGCCGGCGACGACCTCGCCGGCTGGGCGGTGCTCGGCGCGTCCGTCGACGGGTTGTCGTCGTATCCGGACGTGTCGGCGGTGCTCGACGCGGGGGAGGGGGTGCCGCACACGCTGGTGTTGCCGGTGGTCGGGTGGTCCGACGCGGAGGTGCCTGACGCGGTGCGGGTGACCGCGTCGGATGTGTTGGCGGTGGTGCAGGCGTGGTTGGCGGCGGAGCCGCTTGCCGAGTCGCGGTTGGTGGTGGTGACCCGGGGTGCGGTGGTGGCGGCGGGCGACGATCGGGTGACCGATCTGGCGGGTGCGGCGGTGTGGGGGTTGGTGCGGTCGGCGCAGTCGGAGCATCCGGAGCGGATCGTGTTGGCCGATCTGGATCGGGGCGTCGACGGCGGGGTGCTGTCGGTGCTGGCCGGTGTGCTGGGTGACCTGCCGGCGACGGGCGGGCAGGTGGCGGTACGCGGCGACGTCGTGTTGACGCCGCGCCTGGTCCGCGCCGCGCCGGTGGAGTCGGTGTCCGCCGGGGACGCCGGGCTGCCGACCGGCATCGGTGCCGGGACGGTGCTGGTGACCGGCGGCACCGGCTCGCTCGGTGCCCTGGTGGCGGCGCATCTGGTCACCGGGCACGGGGTGCGGTCGCTGGTGCTGGTGTCGCGGCAGGGGCCGGCCGCGCCGGGTGCGGACGCGCTTGCCGGGCGGTTGTCCGGGCTGGGTGCGTCGGTGTCGGTGGTGGCGTGTGACGTGACCGATCGGGATCAGGTCGCGCGTGTGGTGGCGGGTGTGGCGGGTCGGCTCGCCGGGGTGGTGCACACCGCCGGGGTGCTGGACGACGGGGTGGTGTCGTCGATCAGCGCGGAGCGGTTGGCGAACGTGCTCGCGCCGAAGGCCACGGCGGCGTGGTGGCTGCACGAGGCCACCCGGCATCTCGACCTGGACCTGTTCGTGCTGTTCTCGTCCGTCGCCGGGGTGCTCGGCTCACCCGGCCAGGCCGCCTACGCCGCCGCGAACGGTGTGCTCGACGCGCTCGCCACGCAGCGCCGGCAGGACGGGCTGCCGGCGGTCAGCCTGGCCTGGGGCATGTGGGACACCGACGGCATGGCCGCCGCCCAGTCCGACGTCGACCGGGCCCGCTCCACCCGCGCCGGCCTCGGCGCCATGAGCCCCGAGGTCGGCCTGGAACTGTTCGACACCGCGCTCACCGCCGGGCGGGCCACGCTCGTGCCGGCCGTCATCGACGTACCCGCGATGCGGGCCCAGATCGTCGGCGGCCGGGTGCCGTCGCTGCTGCGGGCGCTGCTCGGCCCGGTCACCACCCGCCGCCAGGCCGGCCGGGGCAACTGGGCCGACCGGCTCGCCGGCCTCGACCCGCAGGAGGCCCGCGACCAGATCGACGCGCTGATCCGTGGCCTGGTGGCACAGGTGCTCGGGCACGGCGGCGCGGACGCGGTGCCGACCGACCGGGCGTTCCGGGAACTGGGCTTCGACTCGCTGACGGCGGTGGACCTGCGGAACCGGGTCAACGCGGCCACCGGGCTGCGGTTGCCGTCCACGCTGGTCTTCGACTACCCGACGCCGCAGATCCTGGCCGGCCAGGTGTACGCCGAACTGGCCGGCGCCCGCACCGACACCACCGGCGCCCCGGAGGCGGCCACCACCACCGGCCTGGACGAGCCGGTGGCGATCGTCGGCATGGCGTGCCGCTATCCCGGCGGGGTGGAGAACCCGGAGCAGCTCTGGGAGTTGCTGGCCACCGGTGGCGACGGCATCTCCGAGTTCCCGGCCGACCGGGGCTGGGACCTGGAGTCGCTGTTCGACAGCGACCCGGACCACAGCGGCACCTCCTACACCCGACACGGCGGCTTCCTCTACGGCGCGCCCGACTTCGACCCCGGCTTCTTCGGCATCTCGCCGCGTGAGGCCCTGGCCATGGATCCGCAGCAGCGGCTACTGCTGGAGACGTCGTGGGAGGCGTTCGAGTCCGCCGGCCTCGACCCGGGCGGGCTGCGCGGCTCGCGTACCGGGGTGTTCGCGGGCGTCATGTACCACGACTACGCGTCCCGCCTGATGGAGCTGCCCGCCGAGGTCGAGGGCTACATCGGCACCGGCACCTCGGCCAGCGTGCTCTCCGGCCGCGTCGCGTACTCGTTCGGGCTGGAAGGCCCCGCCGTCACCGTCGACACGGCCTGCTCGTCGTCGCTGGTGGCGCTGCACCTGGCGGTGCAGGCGTTGCGGTCCGGGGAGTGCGACCTGGCCCTGGCCGGTGGCGTGACGGTGATGGCGACGCCGGGCACGTTCATCGAGTTCTCCCGCCAGCGTGGTCTGTCCCCGGACGGTCGCTGCAAGTCGTTCGCCGCGTCCGCCGACGGCACCGGTTGGGGCGAGGGCACCGGCGTGTTGCTGGTGCAGCGGCTCTCCGACGCGCAACGCGAGGGCCGCCGCGTCCTGGCCGTCGTGCGGGGCAGCGCGGTGAACCAGGACGGCGCGTCGAACGGGTTGACCGCGCCGAACGGTCCGTCGCAGCAACGCGTCATCCGACAGGCCCTTGCCAACGCGCGGCTGACCACGTCGGACGTGGACGCGGTCGAGGCGCACGGCACCGGCACCACGCTCGGTGATCCGATCGAGGCGCAGGCGCTGCTCGCCACGTACGGGCAGGACCGCGAGACGCCGCTGCTGCTCGGCTCGGTGAAGTCGAACATCGGCCACACGCAGGCGGCGGCCGGGGTCGCCGGGATCATCAAGATGGTCCTCGCCATGCGGCACGGCATCGTCCCGCCGACGCTGCACGTGGACGAGCCGTCGCCGCACGTCGACTGGACCGCCGGGGCGATCACCCTCGCCACCGCCCCCACGCCGTGGCCCGACCGGGACCGGCCCCGCCGCGCGGCGGTGTCGTCGTTCGGGATCTCCGGCACCAACGCCCACGTCATCCTGGAACACGCCCCCGCGCCCGCCGCCCCGGCCGAGTTCCGGCCCGGCGCCGCCATCGACGCCGGCGTGATCCCGTTCGTGCTCTCCGCCGCCGACCGGGCCGCGCTGCCCGACCAGGCGGTCCGGCTGCGCGCCCACCTCGCCGCGTACCCCGAGTTCGCGCCCGCCGAGGTGGCCCACGCGCTGACCAGCAGCCGGGCGGCCTTCCCGCACCGCGCCGTCGTGCTCGGCCGGGACGCCGACGAACTGACCCGCGGCCTCACCGCGCTGGCCGACGGCGAGACCGTGCCCACCGTGGTCACCGGCACCGCGCTGCGCAACCCGGCGCCCGTCTTCGTCTTCTCCGGCCACGGCGGCCACTGGCCCGGCATGGCCGTCGACCTGCTGGACACCTCGCCCGTCTTCGCCGCGTCCATCGCCGAGTGCGAAGCCGTCCTCACGCCCTGGGTCGACTGGTCGCTGACCGACGTGCTGCGCGGCGCCGACGGCGCACCGCCGCTTGTCGCCTCCGGCGTCGTCCAGCCCGCGCTCTGGGCCGTCATGGTCTCACTGGCCCGGCTCTGGCGGTCCCTCGGCGTCCGGCCCGGTGCCGTGGTCGGGCACTCCCAGGGCGAGATCGCCGCCGCCTGCGTGGCCGGCGCGCTCTCCCTCGAGGACGCCGCCCGGATCGTGGCGCTGCGCAGCCAGGTGCTCGCCGACATCGCCGGCCGGGGCGGCATGGCCTCCGTCGGCCTGCCCGCCGAGCGGGTCGAACGGATGCTCGACCGCTGGCCGGGCCGGCTCTGCCTGGCGGTGGTCAACGGACCCGGCTCGGTGGTGGTCGCCGGCGACCCGGACGCGCTCGCCGAGCTGGTCGCCGCCTGCGCCGCCGACGACGTGCGGGTCCGCCCGCTCGACGTCGACTACGCCTCCCACTCGCCGCACGTCGAACCGGTCGCCGACCGGCTCCTGGCCAGCCTGGCCGGGATCACCGCCCGCCCCGCCGAGGTGCCGTTCTACTCCGCGCTCACCGGCCAGCCCACCGACACCACCACGCTCGACGCCGACTACTGGTACCGCAACCTGCGCCAGACGGTGAACTTCGAGCAGGCCGTGCGGACCCTGCTGGCCGACGGGCACCAGGTGTTCCTGGAGGTCGGCCCGCACCCGGTGCTCAGCTTCGGCATGCAGGAGACCATCGACGACGCCGAACACGACGCCGCCGTGGTGAACACGCTGCGCCGCGACGCCGGCGGATGGCCCCGCGTGCTCACCGCGCTCGCCGAGCTGCACACCCACGGGGTCGGCGTGGACTGGGCCGCGGTCTGCGGCGTCAGCGCCGCCGCGCCCGTGCCGCTGCCCACGTACGCGTTCCACCGGCAGCGCTACTGGCCCGAGTCGCCGGTCCGCACCGGCCCGGTCGCGACCGTCGAGGACCAGGCCGACCGGCAGTTCTGGGACGCCGTCGAACGCGCCGACGCGGACGCGCTCGCCGCCACCCTCGACGTCGACGGCGGCGCCGCCCGGGCGCTCGGCGAGGCGCTGCCGCTGCTCACCGAGTGGCGACAACGCCGCCGCGACGAGTCCACCGTGGACGCCTGGCGGTACCGGGTGCGTTGGACGCCGCTCGCCGCCGCGACATCCGCCCGGCTCACCGGCACCTGGCTGCTCGTCGCCCCCGCCGCGTACGCCGGTGACCCGCTCGTCGGTCAGGTCGTCGCCGCCCTCGGCGAGGCCGGCGCCGGCGTCGTGCCGGTCACCGTCGACGACCCGGACCGGGCGGCCCTCGCCGGGCAGCTCGCCGGGCTCGACACCGACGCGCTCACCGGCGTGCTGTCCCTGCTCGCGCTGGACGAGACCGGCCACCCGGACCGCCCGGTCGTGCCCGCCGGGCTCGCCGGCACGCTCGCGCTCGTGCAGGCGCTCGGCGACGTCGGCTGCGCCGCGCCGCTGTGGTGCGCCACCCGGGGCGCGGTCACCACCGGCCGCGCCGACCCGCTCGACCACCCCGCGCAGGCCCTGGTCTGGGGCCTCGGCCGGGTCGCCGCGCTGGAACACCCGGACCGCTGGGGCGGCCTGGTCGACCTGCCGACCGTCCTGGACCGCCGTGCCCGGGGCCGGCTCGCCGTCGTGCTGGCCGGCGTCGGACACGAGGACCAGCTCGCGGTCCGTCCCTCCGGGCTGTTCGGCCGCCGGCTCGCCCGCGCCGGCGGCGACACCCCGCCCGGGACCACCGGCTGGCGACCCGCCGGCACGGTCCTGGTCACCGGCGGGCTCGGCTCGCTCGGCGCGCACGTGGCCCGCTGGCTGGCCACCGACGGCGCGGACCATCTCGTGCTCACCGGCCGGCAGGGCCCGGCCACCCCCGGCGCCGCCGAGCTGGAGGCGGAGCTGACCGCGCTCGGCGCCCGCGTCACGGTGGCCGCCTGCGACGTCGCCGAGCCCGACTCGCTGCGCGACCTGGTCGACCGGCTCGCCGGGCAGGACGTCCGCGTCGACGCGGTCTTCCACGCCGCCGGCGTCGCGCACGCCGGCCCGCTCGACGGCACCGACCTGGCCGCGCTCGCCGACGGCCTGCACGCCAAGGTGGCCGGCGCGGTCAACCTCGACCGGACGTTCGGCGACGACGTCGCCGCGTTCGTGCTCTTCTCCTCCGGCGCGGGCGTCTGGGGCGGCGGCCTCCAGGGCGGCTACGCCGCCGGCAACGCGTTCCTCGACGCGCTCGCCGAGGACCGCCGCCGACGCGGCCGGCCCGCCACGGCCGTCGCCTGGGGCGCTTGGGACGGCGGCGGCATGATGGACACCGAGGGCGCCGCCGACCAGATGTTCCGCTCCGGCGTCCGGCCGATGCGCCCCGACCTGGCCGTCGCCGTGCTGGCCCGGGCGCTCGCCACCGACGAGGTCACGCTCGCCGTCGCGGACATCGCCTGGGACCGGTTCCACCAGACGTACGCGCTGGCCCGCCCACGCCCGCTGATCGAGGACCTGCCCGAGGTGGCCCGCCTGCTCGCCGCCACCCGCGGCGACGACGAGCCGGCCGAGGCGTCCCCGCTGCGCGGCCGGCTCGCCGGCCTGGCCGAACCGGACCGCCGTCGCGCCCTGCTGGAACTGGTGCGGAGCAACGCCGCCGCCGTGCTCGGCCACGCCTCCGCCGAGGCGGTCGGCGCGGACCGGCCGTTCCGCGACATCGGCTTCGACTCGCTCAGCGCGGTCGAGATGCGCAACCGGATCGCCGAGGCGGTCGGGCTGCGGCTGCCCGCCACGCTGGTCTTCGACCGGCCCACCCCGGCGCTGCTCGCCGGCTGGCTCGCCGACCGGATCCTCGGCGTCACCGACGCGGCGCCCACGCCCACCCGGGCCGTCGCCGCACTCGACGAACCGATCGCCGTGGTGGCGATGAGCTGCCGCTACCCGGGCGGCGTGGACAGCCCCGAGGAGTTCTGGCGGCTGGTCGCCGAGGGCCGCGACGCGATCGGCCCGTTCCCCGCCGACCGGGGCTGGGACCTCGACGCCATCTACGACCCCGACCCGGACACGCCCGGCACCTCGTACGCCCGGGAGGGCGGCTTCGTCACCGACGTCGGCGGCTTCGACGCCGGCCTGTTCGGCATCTCGCCCCGCGAGGCGCTGGTGATGGACCCGCAGCAGCGGCTGCTGCTGGAAACCGGCTGGGAGCTGTTCGAACGCGCCGGCCTGGCCCCGGCCGACATGCGGGAGAGCAGCACCGGCGTGTTCGTCGGCACCAACGGGCAGGACTACGCCACGCTGCTGATGGCCGCCCGCGCCGACACCGAGGGCTACCAGGCCACCGGCAACGCCGCCGCCGTGGTCTCCGGCCGGCTGTCCTACACGTTCGGGTTGCAGGGCCCCGCCGTCACCGTGGACACCGCCTGCTCGTCGTCGCTCGTCGCGCTGCACCTCGCGGTGCAGGCGCTGCGCGCCGGCGAGTGCGACCTCGCGATGGCCGGCGGCGTCACCGTGATGGCCACCCCCGGGCCGTTCCTGGAGTTCGCCCGGCAACGCGGCCTCGCCGCCGACGGCCGGTGCAAGTCGTTCGCCGGCTCGGCCGACGGCACCGGCTGGGGCGAGGGCGCCGGCCTGGTGCTGCTGCAACGGCTCTCCGACGCCCGCCGCGACGGCCGCCGGGTGCTGGCCGTGGTGCGCGGCTCCGCCGTCAACCAGGACGGCGCGAGCAACGGCCTGACCGCCCCGAACGGCCCCGCCCAGCAGCGGGTCATCCGGCAGGCCCTCGCGAACGCCGGGCTCACCCCGGCCGACGTGGACGCGGTCGACGGACACGGCACCGGCACCCGCCTCGGCGACCCGATCGAGGCGCAGGCGCTGCTCGCCACGTACGGGCAGGACCGCCCCGCCGACCGTCCGCTGCTGCTCGGCTCCGTCAAGTCGAACATCGGTCACACCCAGGCCGCCGCCGGCGTCTCCGGCGTGATCAAGATGGTGCTGGCGCTCCAGCACGGCCAGCTCCCGCCCACGCTGCACGTGGACGAGCCCACCCCGCACGTCGACTGGTCCGACGGCGGCGTGGCGCTGCTCACCGAGGCCCGGCCCTGGCCGGAGACGGACCGGCCGCGCCGCGCGGCGGTGTCCGCGTTCGGCGTCAGCGGCACCAACGCCCACGTCGTCCTGGAAGCGGCCCCGCCCGCCGACGACACCCCGGCCGAGCCGGACCACGCCGCGCCCCGGCCGGCGCTGCCGCTGCTGCCCTGGCCGCTCTCCGCCGCCGACGACGAGAGCCTGCGCGCGCAGGCCGCCCGCCTGGCCGCGACGGACCTCGACGACGAGGCCGCCGCGGTGGCGCGGACGCTCGCCACCGCCCGCTCCCACCTGCGGCACCGCGCGGTCCTGCTGGCCGCCGACCCGGACACCCGGCAGGCCGCGCTGCGCGCGCTGGCGGCGGGGGAGAGCCACCCCGCCGTGCGGCGGGACGTGGCCACCCCCGGCACGCTCGCCATGCTCTTCTCCGGTCAGGGCGCCCAGCACGCCGGCATGGGCCGCGAGCTGTACCAGGCGCTGCCCGCGTTCGCCGAGACGCTCGACGAGGTCTGCCAGCACCTCGACGCGTACCTGCCCCGCCCGCTGAAGAGCGTGCTGTTCGCGCCCGACGGCAGCGCCGAGGCCGCGCTGCTCGACCAGACCGCGTTCACCCAGGCCGGGCTGTTCGCCGTCGAGGTGGCGCTGCACCGGCAGCTCGCCGACTGGGGCGTCCGCCCCGACCTGGTGGCCGGGCACTCCGTCGGCGAGATCACCGCCGCGCACGTCGCCGGCGTGCTGTCGCTGCCGGACGCCTGCACGCTCGTCGGCCAGCGGGGTCGGCTCATGCAGGCGCTGCCGGCCGGCGGCGGGATGCTCGCCGTCGCCGCCGGGGAGGCCGAGGTGACCGACGCGCTCGCCGGGCACGCCGACCGGGCCGCCGTCGCCGCCGTGAACGGACCGGCCGCCGTCGTGGTCGCCGGCGCCGACGAGGCGCTGTCCGCGCTCGCCGACCACTTCACCACCCTCGGCGTACGCACCAAGCGGCTCACCGTCAGCCACGCGTTCCACAGCCCGCTGATGGAGCCGATGCTGGCCGAGTTCGCCACCGTCGCCGCCGGCCTGGACTACGCCGCGCCGGTCGTGCCGCTGGTGTCCAACCTGACCGGTCGCGTCGCCGACGCCGACCTGATCCGTACCCCCGACTACTGGGTGCGGCACGTCCGGGAGGCGGTGCGCTTCGGCGACACGGTCACCCACCTGCGCGACCTCGGCGTCGGCACGCTGCTGGAGGTGGGCCCGGACACGGTGCTCACCGCGCTCGCCGCCGACCTGCTGCCGGACGGCGGGCCGCTGGTCACCGGCGTGCAACGCCCCGGCCGGGACGAGGTCGCCACGCTGCTCGGCGCGCTCGCCCGGCTGCACTGCCACGGCACGCCGGTGGACTGGGCGGCGCTGCTGCCCGACGCCGACCCGGTCGAGCTGCCCACCTATCCGTTCCGCCACCAGCGCTTCTGGCCGGTCGCCGACGGCGAGCTGGTCGGCGTCGCCGCGCCGGCCGCCGCCGACCCCGCCGACGACGCGTTCTGGCAGGTCGTCACCGCCGGCGACGGCGACGCCCTGGCGGCCCGCTTCGGCGTGGACCCGGACCGGCCGCTGCGCGACCAGCTCCCCACGCTCGCCGACTGGCACCAGCGGCGTCGCGCCGACGCGGTGGCCGACGGCTGGCGCTACCGGATCACCTGGCCGCGGCGGCAGCTCACCGCCGGCCCCGCCACCGGGGACTGGCTGCTCGTGACGCCCGCCGACGCGGCGACCGAACCGGCGGAGCGGATCGCCGAGCTGCTCGCCGCGCACGGCGGCACGGTGCGCACGCTCACCGTCGACCCGGCCACCATCACCCGCGCCGACCTGGCCGGTGACCTGCCGGACGGGCCCGGCCGGATCGTGTCGCTGCTGGCGCTGGACGAACGCCCGCACCCGGCGTACCCGGGTGTGCCGGCCGGTCTCACCGGCAACCTCGCGCTGGTCCAGGCCGTCACCGACGTCGCGCCGACCGGGCCGCTGTGGCTGCTCACCCGGCAGGCGGTCAGCACCGGCACCGGTGACCCGCTCGCCCGGCCGGAGCAGGCCACCACCTGGGGCCTCGGGCTGGTCACCGCGCTGGAACACCCGGCGCACGCCGGTGGCCTGCTCGACCTGCCGGCCGACCTGGACGCCGCCACCGGGGAGCACCTGCTGCGGGCGCTGACCAACACCGACGGCGAGGACCAGCTCGCGGTCCGCCCGGCCGGCGTGCACCTGCGTCGACTCGTCCGGGCGCCGCGCCCGGCCCGGCCGGACGCCCCGACCTGGACGTCGCCGGACACGGTGCTCATCACCGGCGGCACCGGCGCCATCGGCCGGTACGCCGCCGGCTGGCTCGCCCGGCACGGCGCCCGCACGCTGATCCTGGTCAGCCGGCGCGGCCCGGACGCCCCCGGCGTCGCCGAGACGGTGGCCGAGCTGGCCGACCTCGGCGCGCAGGCCCGGGTGCTCGCCTGCGACCTGGCCGACCGCACCGCCGTCGCCGCGCTCGTCGACGGGCTGCGCGCCGACGGCGAGACGGTCCGCGCGGTGGTGCACGCCGCCGGCGTCGGCCGCCTCAACCCGGTGCGCGCGGTCACCACCGACGAACTCGCCGACGTGGTCTCCGGCAAGACCGCCGGCGCCCGCCACCTGGACGAACTGCTCGACCCGGCGGCGCTGGAGCTGGTCGTCTACTTCTCCTCCATCGCCGCCGCGTGGGGTGTCGGCGACCACGGCGCGTACGCCGCCGCCAACGCGTTCCTGGACGCCTGGGCGCAGTCCCGCCCGGCCGGGCCGGCGCGCGTGGTGTCGGTCAACTGGGGACCGTGGGCCGGCGGTGGCATGGTCGACGCCGACCACGCCGCCGCGATGAGCCGGCGCGGCGTCACGCTGCTCGACCGGGAACCGGCGATGGCCGCGCTGCGCGCCGCGATCTCCGGCGACGACCCGGTGCTCACCGTCGCCGACGTGGACTGGGCGCGCTTCGCCCCGGTCTTCGCCGCCGCCCGGCCCCGACCGCTGATCGGCGACCTGCCCGAGGTGGCGGCCCCGCCCACCGGCGCCGACCCGGCCGACACCGGCGGCGCGGAGACGCTCGCGGAGCTGCGCAAGCGCCTCGCCGACCTGACCGCCGCCGAACAGAACCGGCTGCTGGTCGACCTGATCCGCACCGCCGCCGCCGAGGTGATCGGCCACGACAGCCCGTACGCCCTGGAGGCCGACCGGCCGTTCCGGGACCTCGGGTTCGACTCGCTGACCGCGGTGGAGCTGCGCGGCCGGCTGGCCCGGCTCACCGGCCTCGCGCCGGCCAGCTCGGTGGTGTTCGACTACCCCACCCCGCAGGCCCTCGCCGAGCACCTGCGCGCCCAGCTCGTCGACGAGTCCTCGGAGCGGGAACTGCCCACCGTGGAGGAACTGGACCGGCTGGAGGAGGCGCTCACCCTGCGGGAGCGCGACGACCTCGGCCGGGTGCGGATCACCATGCGGCTGCACCGGCTGCTGGAACGGCTCGGCGCCGACGAGCCGGCGGAACCGGGCGAGGACGTGGCCGACCGGCTGCGGACGGCCAGCAACCAGGAGCTCTTCGACCTTCTCGACCGCGATCTCGGGTTGTCCTGAGGCACGCGTGGCACACCAGGGAGCGGAATCGACCATGGCGGACACGGCAGTGGGCACCACCGGACCGGCCGGGGACGAGGCACGGCTCCGGGAGTATCTGACCCGGGTCGTCACCGAGCTGCACCAGACCCGCCAGCGGCTGCGCGAGGTCACGGCCGAGGAGTCCGAGCCGGTGGCGGTGGTGGCGATGAGCTGCCGCTACCCCGGCGGGATCAGCTCGCCGGAGGAGCTGTGGCGGTTCGTCGCGGACGGCGGCGACGCCATCGGCGACTTTCCCGCCGACCGGGGCTGGAACCTCGACCTGCTGCACCACCCCGACCCGGAGAACGCCGGCACCTCCTACACGGCGGCCGGCGGGTTCCTGGCCGACGCCGGGCAGTTCGACGCCGCGCTGTTCGGCGTCTCGCCCCGCGAGGCGGTCGCCATGGACCCGCAGCAGCGGCTGCTGCTGGAGGTCACCTGGGAGCTGTTCGAACGCGCCGGCCTGGCCCCGCTGTCGCTGCGCGGCAGCCGCACCGGCGTCTTCGTCGGCACGTCCGGCCAGGACTACGCCGCCGTGCTGCACCGCGCGCCGAACGCCGAGGGGTACGTGCTCACCGGCACCGCCGCCAGCGTGGTCTCCGGCCGGCTCGCCTACACGTTCGGGCTGGAGGGCCCGGCGATCACCGTGGACACCGCCTGCTCCTCCTCGTCGGTCGCGGTGCACCTCGCCTGTCAGGCGTTGCGGGAACGCGAGTGCGGGCTGGCCGTCGCCGGCGGCGCCACCGTGATGGCCACCCCCGGCCCGTTCGTGGAGTTCTCCCGGCAGCGCGGGCTGGCCGCCGACGGGCGGTGCAAGTCGTTCGCCGCCGCCGCCGACGGCACCGGCTGGGCCGAGGGCGTCGGCGTGCTGCTGCTGGAACGGCTCAGCGACGCCCGCCGCAACGGCCACCCGGTGCTGGCCGTCATCCGCAGCTCGGCGGTCAACCAGGACGGCGCGAGCAACGGCCTCACCGCCCCCAACGGCCCGTCCCAGCAGCGCGTCATCCGGGCCGCGCTGGCCGGCGCGAAGCTCACCCCCGACCTGGTCGACGTGGTGGAGGCACACGGTACCGGCACCACGCTGGGCGACCCGATCGAGGCGCAGGCGCTGCTCGCCACGTACGGGCAGGACCGGCCCGCCGACCGGCCGCTGCTGCTCGGCTCGATCAAGTCGAACCTCGGCCACGCGCAGGCCGCCGCCGGCATCGCCGGGATCATCAAGATGATCCACGCCATGCGGCACGGGATCGTCCCGGCCACGCTGCACGTCGACGAACCCACCCCGCACGTCGACTGGACCGCCGGCGCGGTCCGGCTGGTCACCGAGCCGACGCCGTGGCCGGCCGTGGACCGGCCCCGCCGGGCCGCCGTCTCCTCGTTCGGCATGAGCGGCACCAACACCCACATCGTGCTGGAACAACCCGCCGAGGAAACGGCGGCCCCGGCCACGCCGGCCGACCGGACCGGACCGGTGCTGCTCACCGGCCGCACCCGTACCGCGCTGCGCCAGCAGGCCGAACGCTGGTCCCGACGGCTCGCCACCGAGCCGGGCCTCGCGCCCGCCGACGTGGCCTGGACGTCGGTGGTGTCCCGGTCGCCGCTGGAGCACCGCGCCGTGGTGCTCGCCGCCGACCGGGACGAGCTGACCGCCGCGCTGGACGCGCTCGCCGACGACCGGTCCGCCCCGCCGCTGGTCACCGGCGCCGCCGGCCAGCCCGGCGAGGTCGCGTTCGTCTTCCCTGGCCAGGGCTCGCAGTGGATCGGCATGGCCGCCGAGCTGCTCGACACCGCGCCGGTGTTCGCGGAGAAGCTCACCGCCTGCGCCGAGGCGCTGCGGCCGTACGTCGACTGGTCGCTGCTCGACGTGCTGCGCGGCGCACCGGACGCGCCGTCGCTGGACCGGGTGGACGTGGTGCAGCCGGCGCTGTTCGCGGTCGGCGTGTCCCTGGCCGCGTTGTGGCAGTCCTACGGCGTGCAGCCGTCCGCGGTGATCGGCCACTCGCAGGGCGAGATCGCCGCCGCCCACGTCGCCGGTGGCCTGACCCTGGACGACGCCGCCGCCGTGGTGGCGCTGCGCAGCCGGGTCATCGCGGAGCTGGCCGGCGACGGCGGCATGGTGTCCGTGGCGACCACCGCCGACGAGGCGACCGAGACGATCACCCGCTGGGCCGGGCGGATCTCCCTGGCGGCGGTGAACGGCCCGACCGCGGTGGTGGTCTCCGGCGACTCCGCCGCGCTGGACGAGTTGGTCGCCCACTACGAGGCCCGGGACGTCCGGGTACGCCGGGTGCCGGTGGACTACGCCTCGCACTCCGCGCACGTCGAACCGCTGCGGGAGCAGCTCCTGGCCCGGCTCGCCGACGTCACGCCCCGCAGCGGCACGGTCCGGTTCCGCTCGACCGTCACCGGCGACTGGCTGGACACCGCCGGCCTCGACGCCGACTACTGGTACCGCAACCTGCGCCAGACGGTCCACTTCGACGACGCGGTCCGGTCCCTCGTCGGCGCCGGCTACCGCACGTTCGTCGAGGTCAGCGCGCACCCGGTGCTCACCATGGCGGTGCAGGACAGCGCCGAGGCCGCCGGCGGCCCGGACGCCGCCACCGTCACCGGCACGCTGCGCCGGGACGAGGGCGGCCTGGACCGGTTCCACCGGTCCGTCGCGGCGCTGCACGTCGCCGGCACGACGGTGGACTGGCAGCCCGCGTTCGCCGGCCGGCCCGGTCGCCTGGTCGACCTGCCCACCTACCCGTTCCAGCGGCAGCACTACTGGGTGCCCGCCGACGAGCCGGCCGTCCCGGCCGCCGGCGCCGCCCTGCTCGACCACCGGTTCTGGGACGCCGTCGACCGCGCCGACCTGGACGCGCTGCGCGACACCCTGGCCGTCGACGACGCCGAGGCCGCCGAGTCGCTGCGGACGCTGCTGCCCGTGCTCGCCGGCTGGCGACGCCGGCAGCAGCAGCACGACCAGCTCGACGGCTGGCGCTACCGGATCGAGTGGCAGGCCGCGCCCGAACCCGCCACCGCCGCGCTCGGCGGCACCTGGCTGCTGGCGGTGCCGACCGGCCTCGACGACGACCCGGCGGTGGCCGCCGTCCGCGACGCGCTCACCGCCGCCGGCGCCGACGTGCGCCCGCTGACCGTGACACCCGACGCCGACCGGCCCGCACTCGCCGCCGCGCTCACCGACGCCGCGCGGGTCGACGCCACGGATGCCGACGCCACGGATGCCGACGCCACCGACGCCGGCACCGGCCGCGTCGACGTCGGCGGGGTGGTCTCGCTGCTGTCCTGGGCGCCCGCCACCGACCCGGACCCGCTCCTGCCCGGCCTGGCCGCCACGCTCGCGCTCACCCAGGCGCTCGGCGACACCGGCCTGGCCGCGCCGCTGTGGCTGGTGACCCGCAACGCGGTGGCCGCCACCGCGTACGACCGGGGCACCGACCCGGCCCAGGGCGCGGTCTGGGGGCTGGGCCGGGTGGCCGGCGTGGAGGCCCCGCACCGCTGGGGCGGCCTCGTCGACCTGCCCACCGAACCCGACGCGCGCGCCGCCGGCCGGCTCGCCGCGCTGCTCGCCGCGCCGGCCGGCGAGGACCAGCTCGCCGTGCGCGGCCCCGGCGTCCTGCGCCGCCGCCTGGTCCGCGCGCCGATCGGCGACCGCCCCCCGGTACGCCACTTCACGCCCACCGGAACCGTGCTGGTCACCGGCGGCACCGGCGGGCTCGGCGCGCGCGCCGCCCGTTGGCTCGCCGACGCCGGCGCCGCACACGTGGTGCTGGTCAGCCGGCGCGGCCCGGACGCGCCCGGCGCGGCCGAGCTGGCCGCCGAGCTGCGCGAGCGGGGCACCCGCGTCACGGTCGCCGCCTGCGACCTCGCCGACCGGGCCGCCGTCGCCGCGCTGCTCGACCGGCTACGCGCCGAGGGTCCGCCGATCCGCGCCGTCCTGCACACCGCCGGCCTGCCGCAGACCACCCCGCTGGACGCCGTCACCGCCGCCGAACTGGCCGAGGTGACCGCCGGCAAGGTGGCCGGCGCGGCCCACCTGCACGACCTGCTCGCCGACGACGAGCTGGACGCGTTCGTCGTCTACTCGTCCATCGCCGCCACCTGGGGCAGCGCCGGGCAGGCCGGGTACGCGGCCGGCAACGCCTACCTGGACACGCTGGCGCAGCGGCGACGCGCCGACGGGCTGGCCGGCACCGCCATCGCCTGGGGTTCGTGGGGCGAGGGCGGCATGCACGTGGCCGACTCCGACCGGGCGCTGCGCCGCCGGGGCGTGCCGCCGATGGACGCCGACGTCGCGATGAGCGCGCTGCGGCAGGCCCTCGACCACGACGACGTGACGCTCACGGTCGCCGACGTGGACTGGTCCCGGTTCGCGCCCGCGTACGCGTCCGCCCGGCGCCGGCCGCTGCTGGAGGGCGTACCGGAGGCGAAGGCCGCGCTCGACGGCGGCGCGCCGGCCGACGGCGACGCCGACGACGGACCGGCGGCGACGCTGCGGGCCCGGCTCGCTGGCCTGGACCCGGCCCGCCGCGAGGAGACGCTCGCCGACCTGGTCCGGGAACTCGCCGCCGACGTGCTCGGCCACGCCGACGCCGCCGCGATCCCGGCCACCACCGCGTTCCGGGACCTCGGCTTCGACTCGCTGACCGCGGTGGAGCTGCGCAACCGGCTGGTCACCGCCACCGGCCAGCCGCTGCCCACCACGCTGGTCTTCGACCATCCCACGCCGGTGGCGCTGGCCCGGCTGCTGCGGGACACGCTGCTCGGCGCCGACCCGGCGCCCGCCGGAACCCCGGTCACCACCGTCGCGTCCGGCGAGGAGCCGGTGGCCGTGGTGGCGATGGCCTGCCGCTTCCCCGGCGGCGTCAGCGACCCGGACGCGTTGTGGCGGATCGTCGCCGACGGCGTGGACACGGTCGGCGACTTCCCCACCGACCGGGGCTGGGACCCGGACACGCTCGTCGACCCGGCGGCGGCGTCGGCCGGCACCACCTACACCGACCAGGGCGCGTTCGTGGCCGACGCCGGCCACTTCGACCCGGTGTTCTTCGGCATCTCGCCGCGCGAGGCCGCCGCCATGGACCCGCAGCAGCGGCTGCTGCTGGAGGCGTCCTGGGAGGCGATCGAGCGGGCCGGCGTGGTGCCGGAATCGCTGCGCGGCTCCCGGACCGGCGTGTTCGCCGGCACCAACGGGCAGGACTACCGGGCGCTGGTGCTGGTCGCCCCGGACGAAAGCTTCGGCGGCACCGACAACGCGGCAAGCGTGGTGTCCGGCCGGGTGTCGTACGCGCTGGGCCTGGAAGGACCGGCCGTGTCGGTGGACACCGGCTGCTCGTCGTCGCTCGTCGCGTTCCACCTGGCCGTGCAGGCGCTGCGACGTGGCGAGTGCGACCTCGCGCTCACCGGCGGCGTGACCGTGATGGCGACACCCGGGCTGTTCGTCGAGTTCTCCCGCCAGCGTGGACTGGCCGCCGACGGCCGGGTCAAGGCGTTCGCCGCCGGCGCCGACGGCACCGGCTGGGGCGAGGGCGTCGGCGTGCTGCTGCTGGAACGGCTCTCCGAGGCCCGCCGCAACGGTCACCCCGTGCTCGCCGTGGTGCGCGGCAGCGCGATCAACCAGGACGGCGCGTCGAACGGGCTGACCGCGCCGAACGGTCCGTCGCAGCAGCGGGTGATCCGGGCTGCGTTGGCGGACGCGGGACTGTCCACGTCGGACGTGGACGTGGTGGAGGCGCACGGCACCGGCACCACGTTGGGTGACCCGATCGAGGCGCAGGCGTTGCTGGCCACGTACGGGCAGGAGCGGGAGACGCCGCTGCTGCTCGGGTCGATCAAGTCGAACATCGGCCACACCCAGGCCGCGGCCGGCGTCGCCGGGATCATCAAGATGGTCCTCGCGATGCGGCACGGGGTGGTGCCGCCGACGCTGCACGTGGACGAGCCGTCGCCGCACATCGACTGGTCGGCCGGCGCGGTGGAGCTGGTCACCGAGGCGCGGGAGTGGCCGGCGGTGGACCGGCCGCGTCGGGCGGCGGTGTCGTCGTTCGGCATCTCCGGCACCAACGCCCACGTCGTCATCGAACAGGCCGACGAGCCCGCCGCGCGGCCGGCGCCCGCCGCCCCGGGCCTGGTGGACGCCGACGTCCGGCTGTGGCCGGTGTCGGCCCGTACCCGGGCCGGCGTCGCCGCGCAGTCCGCCCGGCTCGCCGCCCACCTGCGCGCCGGCGGGCAGCTCGACCCGGCGGCGGTGGCCTGGTCCCTCGCCGCCACCCGCTCGACGTTCGAGCACCGCGCCGCAGTGGTCGGCACCACCGGCGACGAACTGCTGACGGCACTGGACGCGCTCGCGTCGGGCACCCCGACCGGAAACGTGGTGTCGGGTTCGGTCGCCGAGCACGGCCCGGGTCCGGTGTTCGTGTTTCCGGGTCAGGGTGGTCAGTCGGTGCGGATGGCGGCTGGTCTGGTGGGTCGGTGTGCGCCGTTCGACGCGCGTCTTGCGGAGTGTCAGCGGGCGTTCGCGCCGTTCCTGGATGTGGATCTCGTGTCGGTGTTGACCGGTGACGACGACGCCTGGTTGGACCGGGTGGAGATCTTGCAGCCGGTGTTGTTCGCGGTCGGTGTGTGTCTGGCCGAGGTGTGGCGGGCTACCGGGGTGGAGCCGTCGTTGGTGATCGGTCATTCGCAGGGCGAGATGGCCGCAGCGTGCGTGGCCGGGGTGCTGTCGCTCGATGATGCGGCGAGGGCGGTGATTCTGCGGGCGCGGTTGCTGGCCACTCTGGCGGGTTCCGGCGGGATGCTGGCGGTGGATCTGCCCGAGCACGAGGTGCAGGCGCGGATCGAGGGTGTGCCCGGCACGGTGGTGGCGGTGCTCAACGGTCCCGGGCAGGTGGTG
>NZ_JBEZCX010000034.1:0-39089 GCF_040647835.1 Micromonospora sp. NPDC049240 | reverse complement strand
CTGCCTCAAGCGCTACATCGTCCGCGAGGTCCACACCGCCCTCCTCGCTGACTTCACCACCCTCAACACCCCTTGACTTCCATAGGAGCATCCCCGGGCGCCTACCAACTTGAGTACATGGACGACTCACCCCCCGACCCGTCCACGCCATCAACTTCGTAGCGCCCCGACAGCCCCACCCCGCACCGGAACCGAGCCACGAATCCGGCGTACGACGGGGCCGGGGGCGACCGTGCCCGGCGCAGGGATCAAGCCTGACCGCCCGGAGCCGGGCACGGTCGCGCCCGGCCCTCAACCGCAACCACTACTCAGGCGAGGTGACGAAATCGATCAACCGCTCCATCGCGTTGATCAACGGCGTCTCCACGTCCGCGAAACTGTCCACCCGGGACAGGATGTGCCGCCACATGTCGGCCGGCTCGGCCACCCCGAGCGCGGCGCAGACGCCCTCCTTCCAGGGCTGCCCGGGCGGCACCACCGGCCACGCCGCGATGCCCAGCGCCGCCGGCCGCACCGCCTGCCACACGTCCACGTAGGGGTGACCGGTGACCAGCACGTGGGGTGAGGTCACCCGGGCCACGATCCGGCTCTCCTTCGAACCGGGGACGAGGTGGTCGACAAGCACCCCGAGCCGCCGGCCCGGCCCGGGCGCGAACGTGCGCACCTCGTCGGCGAGCGCGTCGATGCCGTCGAGCGGCTCCACCACCACGCCCTCGATGCGCAGGTCGTCGCCCCAGATCCGCTCGACGAGCGCGGCGTCGTGCACACCCTCCACCCAGATCCGGCTGGCCTTGGCGACCTGCGCCCGCACGCCGTCCACGGCGACCGAGCCGGAGGCCGTCCGACGCCGGGCGGCCGGGACCGGGGCGCGAGCCGGGCGGCGTAGCGTGACCGGCCGGCCGTCGAGCAGGAACGCGGCGGGCAGCAGCGGGAAGTTGCGCCGCCGACCGTGCCGGTCCTCCAGCACCACGGCGCCCGAGTCGAAACCGACCACCGCGCCGCAGAACCCGGAGTCGGCGTCCTCGACCACCAGGTCGGGCTCGGCGTCGACCTCGGGGGTCACCTTCCGCCTCCGCCAGTCGCCCGCCAGCACGTCCCCGTCGTATCGCCCCGCCATGGCGATCACGCTAGTCATCGGGCCGGCGGGTCGCCCGCCGACGCGCCGGCCCGGGCACCACCCGAGGGCGTACGAAACGGTGCGAACGGGGTAGTTGGGGGCAGGCCACGCCACCCGTGCGGCAGCCGAGACAGCGGCGGCGGCCACCACGTACCCTTTCCGCATGTCCTCCCCCGCAACGGGCGCGGCCACGCTGGCTGCGCGCCGGTCAAGCCGGTTCGTCGCCTGGGTACGCGCCTGGCGCGCCGGCCTGGTGCCGTTCGACGAGGTCGCCGACGCCATCGCCGGTGACGAGGAACACCTCGTCGCGGACGCGCCCGGCACCTGGACCGACGTGTCGCTGCGGGAGGCGCTGCCGAGCCTGGCCAAGCACTCCCCGGACGAGATCCGCCTGGTCCTGCCCGCACCGGGCGACCCGCGCGGGCTGCCCGGGCCCGGCGCGTTCGCCGGGGCGGCGCTGCTGGCCGGCGAGGCGGTGGTGGCCAGCGGGCTCGGGCTGGTGCCGGAGGTCCGCACGCACACCTCCGGCTCCGGGATGACCTGGGAGACGGTGCTGTGGCGGGTCCACGCGCTGCCGCCGGACGCGCCGAAGGCGTCCCTGACCGCGCCGGGCGCGGCGGAGGCCGAAGCCGAACTGGCCACCGCGCTGGCCGAGACGACCGCGGCACTGACCCGGCTGGACGTCGCCCAGTGGCGGCCCGAGCTGGCCGGCGCGCTCGCCGCACTGCGTCGCCCCGACGGCGCCACCGACCTGCCACCCGGCTTCGACCCACGGTCCCGCCGGCTGTTCGCCCGCGCCGCCGTGCTGGACCGGGTGCTCGCCCTGGCCGGCGAGAGCGCCCCGGGCGGCGCGGTGAACACCCACGAGGCGCAGCAGCGGGACGCGGCGCTCCGACCGCTGACCACCGCCTGCCGGCAGGCGCTGGTGGCCGCCTGCAACGCCCCGCTGCGGCTCTAGGCCCGCCGGCTCAGACCTCGTCGATCAGGTCGGCCACCGAGTCGACGATCCGGGACGGTCGGTAGGGATAGCGTTCCGCCTCGGCCCGGGTGCTGATGCCGGTGAGCACCAGGATGGTCTCCAGCCCGGCCTCCAGCCCGCACAGGATGTCGGTGTCCATCCGGTCGCCGATCATCGCGGTCGACTCCGAGTGGGCGTCGATGGTGTTCAACGCGGAGCGCATCATCATCGGGTTGGGTTTGCCGACGAAGTAGGGCTCCACGCCGGTCGCCTTGGAGATCATCGCGGCCACCGAGCCGGCCGCCGGCAGGGCCCCCTCGACCGACGGGCCGGTGGCGTCCGGGTTGGTGCAGATGAACCGCGCGCCGTCGTCGATCAGCCGGATCGCCTTGGTGATCGCCTCGAAGCTGTAGGTGCGGGTCTCCCCGAGCACCACGTAGTCCGGGGCGAAGTCGCTGAGCACGTATCCCACCGCGTGCAACGCCGTGGTCAGGCCGGCCTCGCCGATCACGTACGCGGTCCCGCCCGGCCGCTGGTCGGCCAGGAACTGGGCGGTGGCCAGCGCGGACGACCAGATCGCCTCCTCCGGCACGTCCAGCCCCATCCGGGCCAGCCGGGCCTGGAGGTCGCGCGGGGTGTAGATGGAGTTGTTCGTCAGCACCAGGAACGGCTTGCCCGAGGCGCGCAGCTTCTTGACGAACTCCGGAGCGCCGGGCACCGGCTGCCCCTCGTGCACCAGCACGCCGTCCATGTCGGTGAGCCAGCTCTGCACCGGCTTGCGGTCATGCATCTCGTGTCGTCCCCAGGGGTGTGTCGGTGGTCGGTCGGGCTCAGGGCCGGCGGGCCGAGGGCACGCAGCACAGCGCCGGGCAGGTGTCCCAGGCCGGCAACTCGCCGAGCCGGCGGCGCAGCCGCTCCCCGTCCGGGGCAGTGCGCTCCAGGACCAGCTCCCGGACCATCGCCACGAAGCGCGGGTCGGTGCCCGGAGTGCCGGCGCGGACGAAGTCCAGGCCGAGCTGCTTGGCCGTCTCCAGCGCCTCGGTGTCCAGGTCCCAGACCACCTCCAGGTGGTCGGAGACGAACCCGATCGGGCTCACCACCACAGCGGTCACGCCCTGCTCGGCCAGGCCGGTCAGGTGGTCGTTGACGTCCGGCTCCAGCCACGGCACCTGCGGCGGGCCGGACCGGCTCTGCCAGACCAGGTCGTACGCCAGGTCGGGCGCGGCGGCGGCGTGCACCAGCCGGGCGGTCTCTTCCATCTGGGCGGTGTACCGGCCGCCGTGCGGGCCTGCGGTGGCGGCCGCCGAGGCCGGGATCGAGTGCGCGGTGAACACCAGCCGGGTGCTGTCCCGCCGGGCCGGGTCGAGCTGGGCCAGCGCGGCGCGGACCGCGTCGACGTGCGGCTCGACGAAACCCGGATGGTCCCAGAACTGGCGCAGCTTCTCGATCAGCGGCGCATCCGAACCGACCGCGGCCCGCGCCGACGCGATGTCCTCCTGGTACTGCCGGCAGGAGGAGTAGCCGCCGTACGCGCTGGTGACGAACGCCAGCGCCCGGGTGATCCCGTCGTCGCGCATCTGCGCCACCGTGTCGGCGAGCATCGGGTCCCAGTTGCGGTTGCCCCAGTAGACCGGCAGGTCGACGCCGTTGGCGGCGAAGTCCGCCCGGATCGCCGCCAGCAGGTCGCGGCACTGCTGGTTGATCGGGGACACGCCACCGAAGTGCAGGTAGTGCTCGGCGACCTCGGCCAGCCGCTCCGGCGGCACCCCCCGCCCGCGGGTCACGTTCTGAAGGAAGGGAAGCACGTCCTCGGGCCGCTCCGGGCCACCGAAGGAGACCAGCACCAACGCGTCGTACGCCATGGCCCCATTCTTCCCCGCCCGCCGTGACGCGCGTGCGACGCCCCCTGCTCAGCGCGGTAACGACCCGGGGAGTCGGTGTTAAGCGGGGCCCCTTCCTATGCCTCAGGCGTTAAGAAGGGGCCCTTCCTTTCCGCTCAGGCGCCGAGGGCGTGGTAGCCGCCGTCGACGTGCACGATCTCGCCGGTGGTGGCCGGGAACCAGTCGGACAGCAACGCCAGGCAGGCCCGGGCGGCCGGCTCGGAGTCGGACAGGTCCCAGCCCAGCGGCGCGCGCTCGGACCAGGCGTCCTCGAACTGGCTGAACCCGGGGATCGACTTGGCGGCCATGGTGCGCAGCGGGCCGGCGGCCACCAGGTTGCTGCGGATGCCCTGCTTGCCCAGGTGCAACGCCAGGTAGCGGGAGGCGGACTCCAGCCCGGCCTTGGCCACGCCCATCCAGTCGTAGACCGGCCAGGCCTTGGTGGCGTCGAAGGTGAGGCCGACCACGGCGCCGCCGGCGGACATCAGCGGCAACGCCGCCATGGCGAGGGACTTGTAGGAGAACGTGGAGACCTGCAACGCGGTCGCCACGTCGGCCCACGGCGCGTCGAGGAACCCGCCGCCGAGGCAGCTCTGCGGCGCGAACCCGATCGAGTGCACCACCCCGTCCAGGCCGTCGACGTGCTCGCGCACCTTGTCGGCCAGCCCGGCCAGGTGCTCGTCGTTGCTGACGTCCAGCTCGATCACCGGCGCCGGCTCGGGCAGCCGCTTGGCGATCCGCTCCACCAGGGAGAGGCGGCCGAAGCCGGTGAGCACGACCTGGGCGCCGTTCTCCTGGGCGAGCTTCGCCACGGAGAACGCGATCGAGGCGTCGGTGATGACGCCGGTGACCAGCAGCCGCTTACCGGCCAGGAGTCCGGACATGCGCAATTCCTCCGTGCTCTCGTCAGTCAGTGACCCATGCCCAGGCCGCCGTCGACCGGGATGACGGCGCCGGAGATGTACCCGGCCGCGTCCGAGGCCAGCCAGGTGACCACGTCGGCCACCTCCGCCGGCTGGGCGAACCGGCCGGCCGGGATGGCCTTGCGGTATTCGGTGCGGCGCTCCTCGGGCAGCGCCGCGGTCATGTCGGTGTCGATGAAGCCGGGCGCCACCACGTTCGCGGTGATGTTGCGCCCGCCCAGCTCACGGGTGATCGAGCGGGCCACCCCCACCAGGCCGGCCTTGCTAGCGGCGTAGTTGACCTGGCCGGCGCCGCCGTAGAGGCCGACCACCGAGGAGATGAAGATCATCCGGCCCCACTTGGCCCGGAGCATCTTCGTCGAGGCCCGCTTGGCGACCCGGAAGGAGCCGGCCAGATTGGTGTCGAGCACGCGGGTGAACTGCTCGTCGGACATCCGCATGATCAGCGTGTCGTCGGTGATGCCGGCGTTGGCGACCAGCACCTCCACCGGGCCCAGCTCGGCCTCCACCGTGGCGAACGCGGCGTCCACCGACTCGGCGTCGGTCACGTCGCACCGCACCCCGAACAGCCCCTCCGGCGCGTCCCCGCTCCGGTGGGTCACCGCCACCCGGTCACCCTGCTTGGCGAAGGCCTGCGCGATGGCCAGACCGATGCCGCGGTTTCCGCCGGTCACCAGCACGGTACGGGCCACGGGTCCCCCTGAATCTCGGTCTGATCTCTCGGTCGGTGGCGAGCCTAGGGGTTACCGACAGGTAAGCGCTAACCCGCCCAGCTCAGCGGCCGGCCGTGTCCTCCCGCCCGGCCCGGCGCGCGACACCGCCACCCCCGGTGTACGCTGATCACTGTCTGCGGGCCGGTCTGCGCCCGCGCTCCGGGCTCCGCCGACCGCAGGAGGTGATCGCTGTGCGAGATAGCGATCCTCCTAGTCGTGGCCGGGCCCACCGTCAGCCCCGCTGAGCCACGGCTCGGTCGACGCGGCTGACCCGCTTCCCGCCCTCCGCACCGCACCCGCTCTCCGGCGTTCCACCGCCGGGGGTGGCGCTGCCGCGCGGCGGAGCACCCGGTCACGACTTCGTGTGTGTCCCTCCCGGTCCCCCGCACGGCCCGCCTCACCGGGCCGAAGTCGCCACGGAGCACAACCATGAGCCGTTACGCCGCACCGCTGGGCTTCACCCTCGCCGCCGTCTGGGTGGCCGTCCTGTTCGTACTGGCCGGCGGCGGTCACTGACCACCGCCGGCCCGGCCCGGCCCGGCTCAGATCAGCCGGGACGTCCACAGCAGGCTCAGCGCCCCGGCGCAGAGCGCCAGCAGCAACGCGACGCCCGCGTACCACTGGGTGACCTCGCGCGGCTCGGTGCGGTAGCCGATCGAGCTGCCCATGTCCTGGTAGACCTGCTTCAGCTCGCTCACCGAGGCGGCCTCGTAGAAGAAGCCCTGGGTGGTCTCCGCGAGCTGGGACAGCGCGCTGCGGTCCACCGGCACCCGCTGGAGCTGGCCGCCGATGTCCACCTGGCCGGAGTCGGTGCCGAACGCGATGGTGGAGACCGGCACGTTGGCCGCCTGCGCCGCCGCGGCCGCCTCCTCCACCGAGCGGCCCGACGTGCGGTAGCCGTCGGAGAGCAGCACGATCCGGGCCGGCGGGATGCCGGCGGCGCCGTCGGCCGGCACCGACCGGATCGCCTCCAGGCAGGTGAACACCGCCTCCCCGGTGGCGGTCGCCTCGGCCAGCACCAGCCCGTCGATGGCGGTGGTCACCGCGCCCCGGTCCTTGGTGGGCGGCACCAGCACGTTCGCCGACTTGGCGAACGAGACCAGGCCCAGGTTGTAGCTCTCCGGCAGCTCGCCGACGAACTGCTTGGCCGCCTCCTGCGCGGCCTCCAGCCGGTTCGGCGCCACGTCGTCGGCCTGCATGGACAGCGACACGTCGATGGCGAGCATCACGGTCGCCCGTTCCAGCGGCTCCCGGGTGTCGATCGCCGGCCGGGCCAGCCCGGTCGCCAACACCAGCAGGCAGAGCAGGAACGCGGTCGCCGCCGCGTGTCGCCGCCAGCCGAGCCCCTTGGGCGCGACGGTACGCAGCAGGTCGACGGTGGTGAAGCGCAGCGCGTACTGCCGGCGGTGCAACTGCCGCCAGACGTACGCGGCGGCGAGCGCCAGCACCGGCAGCACGGCCAGCAGCCACCACGGTTGCAGAAAACGGATCATCGGGTCGTCCCTCGGGTACGGGCGTGCCGCTGCGCGGCGACGAAACGCACCATGTCCAGCAGCCAGTCTCGGTCGGTACGCAGGCGCAGGTGGGCCGCGCCGGCGGCGCGCATCTCGGCGGCGATCGCCCCGCGCTGGGCGGCCGCCGCCTCGGCGTACCGGCGGCGCAGTCCCGGATCGGCGGTCTGCACCTCGTGCAGCTCCCCGGTCTCCGGATCGACCACCGGCAGCACCCCCACGTCGGGCAGTTCGAGTTCCCTCGGGTCGACCACCTCGACGGCCAGCACGTCGTGGCGGACCCGCAGCTTACGCAGCGGCCGGCCCCACTGCGCCGGCGGTGACAGGAAGTCGGAGATCACCACCGCCACGCCGCGCCGCCGGGGCGGCCGGTTGAGCGCGTCCACCAGCGCGCCGAGGTCGCTGCGCCCGGGGCGGATCTCGGTGCCGGCGACGGCGCGCAGCAGCCCCTGCGCCTCCTTGCGTCCGCCCCGGGCGGGCAGCCGCAGCAGCGTCCCCGGCGCACCGGTGGTCGCGCCGGTGCCGACCACCGCGCCGATCCGGTTGCCACCGCGCACGGTGAGGTGGGCCAGCGCGGCCACCGCGGCGACCGCCACGTCCCGCTTGAGCCACCGCCCGGTGCCGAAGTCGAGGCTGGCGGAGAGGTCGACCGCCAGCCACGTCTCCAGTTCGCGGTCGGCCACCGTACGCCGCACGTGCGGCATGGTGGTGCGGGCGGTCACCGGCCAGTCCATCCGGCGCACGTCGTCGCCGGGCCGGTACTCCCGGGACTCCCCCGCCTCGCTGCCCGGGCCGGGCAGCAGGCCGGCGTAGTCGCCCTGGAGCAGCCCGTCCAGCTTGCGGGTGACCATGAGCTGGAGCCGGGCCAGCACGGCGCCGGAGCGCTCGCCGGCGGCCGGCAGCCGGGTGGGCGGCGTCACGGGCGCTGCCCGGGCCACCCGTTGTGCGGCACGGCCGGTGGCGGTGGTGTGGCCTGCTGACGGGGGGCCACCGCGGGCAGCGGGATGGTCGACATCACCCGGTGCACGATGTGGTCGGCCGGCACGTCGTCGGCGAGCGCGTCGTAGCTGAGCACCAGCCGGTGGCGCAGGATGTCCGGCGCGATGTCCTGCACGTCCTGCGGCAGCGCGTAGTCCCGGCCGCGCAGCAGCGCCAGCGCACGGGTGGCCCGGACCAGGCCGAGCGAGGCGCGCGGGCTGGCGCCGTACTGGATGAGCTGGGCCACGTCGGGCATCCCGTGCTCGGCCGGGGCGCGGGTGGCCAGCACCAGCCGGACCGCGTAGTCGACGAGCGCGTTGTGCACGAAGACCTGGTCGGCCTTGCGCTGGAGCGCGATCAGGTCGGGGGTGTCGAACACCCGGGCCGGCTCGGGCGGGGCCACGCCCATCCGGTAGACGATCTCCCGCTCCTCGGCGTCGGTCGGGTAGCCCACCACGATCTTCATCAGGAACCGGTCCCGCTGCGCCTCCGGCAGCGGGTAGACGCCCTCCTGCTCGATCGGGTTCTGGGTGGCCATCACCAGGAACGGGTCGGGCACCCGGTGCGACTCACCGCCGATGGAGACCTGCCGTTCGCTCATCACCTCGAGCAGCGCCGACTGCACCTTCGCCGGCGCCCGGTTGATCTCGTCGGCGAGCAGGAAGTTGACGAAGACCGGGCCCAGCTCGACGTCGAACTTCTCGCTGGACTGCCGGTAGATCCGGGTGCCCATGATGTCGGCGGGCACCAGGTCGGGGGTGAACTGGACGCGGGCGAAGGACCCGCCGACGACCCGGGCGAGCGTCTCCACGGCGAGCGTCTTGGCCACGCCGGGCACCCCCTCCAGCAGGCAGTGCCCCCGGGCCAGCAGCGCGACGAACATCCGCTCGACCATCCGGTCCTGCCCGACGATCACCCGTTTGATCTCGAACAACGCGCGTTCCAGCAGCGTGGCGTCCTGCGCCGGGGTGGTGACGGCCGGGGGCGGCGGGTCCGGCGTCGCCTCGGTCGGGTTCGGCACGTCGGGCGTGGTCGGCTGGGCCACCGGTCCTCCACAGCTGGGTAGTCGTCGCGGCGTGGTGCGTGTCAAGACTGTCATGCCTTGCTGAGAGCCGAGGGTGGGAGAGGCACGATTTTCGCCACGCCGTCGGAGTCCGGTGGAAAACGCTGAACACGGGTGGACAACAAGGGGTCCGGCGCGTGTACGATTCACCCCGTCGCCGGGCGGCTCCCCCCGTGGCCGCCCGGCGCTAAAACTCCCCGGTGTGCGGCTCTAGACTCGCCCCGGTGACCACTCCCCACCCTGATGACGCGCCGATCTGCTCGGCGCGGGGGTGTCGCGCCCCCGCGGTGTTCCAGTTGCGCTGGCGTAACCCCCGCCTGCACGCGCCCGACCGGCGCAAGACCTGGCTGGCCTGCCCGGCGCACCGCGCCTCGCTGGGTGACTTCCTCGACGCGCGCGGCTTCCTGCGCGAGGTGGTGCCGCTGCCCGGATCGCCTACGCTCGAAGCGTGAGCGCGCAGACGATCGGATTCCGCGCCGCCGGTGGACGCGGCGGTTCCCCCCGGTGAGCGCCGACGGCCACGCCGGCCGGCCGGCGTCCCCGCCCGGCCCGTTGGAGCCCTGGCCGGACACGGTCCGCTGGCAGCCGATCTCCCGCGACCTGATCTGGGTGGAGCTGATCCGGCTCGGCATCGGTCTCGCCGTGGCGCTCGTGGTGCTCGGCACGGCCTGGGCGCTCTCCGGGCACTGGCTGCTGGGCGCCGCCGTCGCGGTGGCGCTGCTGCTGTCCGCGTGGCGGGTGGTCACCATCGTGCGCGCGGTGCGGGCCTGGGGGTACGCCGAGCGCGCCGACGACCTGCTGGTGCGCCACGGCCTGCTGGTGCGGCGGCTCTCCATCGTCCCGTATTCGCGGATGCAGTTCGTCGACGTGAGCGCCGGTCCGCTGGAGCGCGCCTTCGACCTGGCCACCGTGCAGTTGCACACCGCCGCGGCGGCCAGCGACGCCCGGGTGCCCGGCCTGCGGCCGGCCGAGGCGTCGCGGCTGCGCGACCGGCTCACCGCGCTGGGCGAGGACCGGGCGGAGGGCCTGTGAGCGCGAGGAGCGAGCCGGTCCTGCGAGCCCCGCAGTCGCGAACGAAGGACGGCACCGCGAGCGCGAGGAGCGAGCCGTGACGGACGGGCAGCAGTGGCCGCCACCGCCGGTCCACGGTCCGCCGTCCACCCCACCGCCCGGCCCCGCCCCAGCACCCGGGCCTGCTCCGGGTCCGTGGCCCGGGGCGGGTCCGCAGCCGGCGCCGGGCCCCGGGTCCGGGCCGGTGCCGCCGCCTCCCGGAGCGTGGGTGCCGGCGCCGTGGGGGCCGCCGGGCGAGACGGAGCCGCGACAGCGGCTGCACCCGTTGAGTCCCGCGCTGCACGGCGCGAAGTCGCTGGTCGTGGTGATCGCCGGGCTCTCCTGGTCGACCCTGTCCCGGGTCGGGTTCGGCTGGTTCGCCGCGCTGGTCGCGGTCTTCGTCCTCGGCGCCACCGTGCTGTCCGTGGTGAGCTGGTGGAACACCGGTTACCACGTGGTCGGCCGGGAGCTGCGGGTGTACGAGGGGCTGCTGTGGCGGCGTACCCGGGCCATCCCGCTGGAGCGGTTGCAGGCGGTGGAGGTGGTCCGGCCGCTGCTGGCCCAGCTCACCGGGCTGGCGGAGCTGCGGCTGGAGGTGGTCGGCGGCGGCAAGACCGAGGCGCCGCTGGCGTACCTCGGGGTGGCCGAGGCCGCCGCGCTGCGCCAGCGGCTGCTCGCCGTGGCCGGCCGCGCCCCGGCGTCCGCGCCGGCCACGGTCGGCGCGCCATCCACCCCTGCCCCGGCCGGCCGGCGGCTGCACGCCGTACGCAATCAGGATCTGCTGGTCAGCCAGTTGCTCACGCCGCAGGCGTTCCTGCTGCCGTTCGGTCTGGCGTTCGTGGTGGCGCAGTTCCTGTCCGAGGGTTCCTGGTCGTTCATCGCGGTGGCCAGCACGCTGACCGCGATGGCCGGCGTGCTGCTGCAACCGGTCCGCCGGGTGCTCGACGACTGGAGCTTCCGGCTGGACGCCGACGGCGACACGCTCCGGGTGCACAACGGGCTGCTGGAGACGCGGGTGCAGACCGTGCCGCTGCACCGGGTGCAGACCGTCGGGGTGACCTGGCCGCTGCTCTGGCGGATGAAGGGCTGGTTGCGGCTGCGGCTGGAGGTGGCCGGCTACTCGGCCGGCGAGCCGGACGACCGGAACCGCCCGGACCGGCTGCTGCCGGTCGGCGACGCCGGCACCGGCGAGCGGGTGGTGGCCGAGGTGCTGCCCGGCGTGCGGCTGGACGCGCTGCCCGGCACGCCGCCGCCGCGCCGGGCCCGCTGGCTGCGCCCGCTGAGTCGGGCGGTGGTCGGCGTCGGGCTCGACGAGCGGGTCTTCGTGGCCCGGTCCGGGTTGCTGACGCGCTCGGTGACGCTGGTGCCGTACGCCCGGATCCAGAGCGTGCGGGTCACCCAGGGGCCGGCGCAGCGACGGCTGCGGCTGGCCACCGTGCACGCGGACACCGCCGGTGGGGCGGGCGCGGCGGCGGTCGACCGGGACCTGGCCGACGCGTGGGAGCTGGCCGCGGAACTGACCGCGCGGGCGCAGGCCGCGCGCTCGGCCGACCGGAGCCGCTGACCCGGCGGCGCCCGGGGCCGCTCAGCGGCGGTCGGCGGGCACCGCGTCCTGGTCGGCGGCGAGGGTGGTGTCCGGGCCGGCGGCCGGCGCGGTGACGCCGGTCACGGCGGCCGGCGTCCCGTCCCGGCGGGCCCGTCGGGCCCGCCACCAGCGCTCGGCCAGGCCGACCACGAGGAACGTCATCCCCACGTACGCCCAGCCGACCAGCACGTCGATCAGGTAGTGCTCGCCGCTGTACATCAGCGTGAACGTCATGGCCAGCGGGTACGCCAGCAGCAGCGGCCACCACCGCTTGCGCACCGAGCGGAGGAAGAACAGCACCACGAACAGCGCGAACGCGGTGTGCAGCGACGGCATGGCGGCCACCGGGTTGGAGGCGATCTGCCCGGCGTTGAGCAGGTTGCCCGCGCCGTGCATGCCGATCTCCTTCCAGCCCCGGGTGGAGATCCGGGCGACCTCGGTCAGCAGCCCGTTCTGGGCCGCCCACCACGGCGGGGCAGCCGGATAGACGAAGTAGGTGACCAGCCCGGCCGCGCACAGGAAGCCCCACCGGGTCATGTACCCGATCCAGCGCTGCCGGTTGCGCATCCAGAGCACCGCGGCGGCGGCCAGCGTGGCCACGAAGTGCGAGAAGTAGATCCAGCTCACCAGCACGTCCCACCAGCGCACCTGGCTCGGGTCGTAGAGGCGCTGCTGGAGCCAGACGGTCGGCACCTCACCGCCGGTGGCCCATCCGGTCAGGAACCGGTCGGCGACGATCAGCTCCATGGCGTGCGGGGTCGCGCCGTTGTCGGCGAACCCGCGGGACAGATTGTACGCGGCGAGCAGCAGCACCACCGGGATCCAGTCCCGGGCGAAGCGCAGGTGGCTGCGCCACGGGCGGTTCGAGTTCCACGCGACGGTGCCGGCCCAGATCCAGAGGAACGCGTACGCCGGGTCGGTGGGCAGGCCGATGGCGAGCCAGGTGACGACGAAGGCGACGCTCCAGACAGCCATCGCGATCACGCGACGGCGCCCGCCGTCGGGGGAGGCGGTGGGTCCGGCGGGGGCGGGGGGCGGGGGATCTGTCAGCACGGCCATCGCCGACAAGGTTAACGGCGGGCGTCCGGCCGGCCGACGCCGACCGTCCGGGGAACGGTCCGGGCCGTCACCCGGACGCGGTACGACTCCGACCGCGCTGCACTAGGCTCGGCCGCATGCAGGAGCAGTCGGAGTCGCCCTTCGCACCGGGCCTGACCGCCCGCGTCGAGCTGACCGTCACGGACGCGGACACCGCCGAGGCGGTGGGTTCGGGGGACGTGCCGGTGCTCGGCACGCCCCGGGTGGTGGCGCTGGCCGAGGCGGCGACCGTGGCGGCCGTCGCGGCCCGGCTGCCGGCCGGGTCGACCACGGTCGGCGTCCGGGTCGAGCTGGAGCACCGGACGGCCACCCCGGTCGGGCGGACCGTGTCCGCGCACGCCGAGCTGGTGAAGGTGGACGGCCGCCGACTGGTCTTCGAGGTGACCGTCACGGACGGGCCCGCGGTGGCCGCGCAGGGGCGGGTGGAGCGGGCGCTCGTCGACCGGCGGCGCTTCGTCGAGCGGGCCGGGCGCACGCCGTGACCGTCCGCTTCACCGAGATCGCCGCCGGTGTGCACCTGCTGCGCGAGCCGCTGCTGCGGGTCAACGTGGTGCTGGTGGTCGGCGACGGCGCCGCGCTGCTGGTGGACACGCTCTCCACCGCCGGGCAGGCGCGGGAGCTGGCGTCGGCCGCCCGGGTGGTGACGCCGCACCCGTGGGTGATCGTCAACACCCATCACCACTTCGACCACTGCTTCGGCAACGCCACGCTGGCCGCCGAGCCGGGCACCGAGGTGTACGCGCACGCCCAGGCCGTCGCGGCGTTGCGCGACCAGCCCGACGCGCTGCGCCGGGCGGCGTACGAGGAGATGCGCGCCGAGCAGCCGGCGTTGGCCGAGGAGCTGGCGCGCACCGAGCTGCGGACGCCGACGCACGAGGTCCGCGAGGAGACGGTGCTGGACGTCGGCGGGCGGCGGGTGGTGCTGCGCCATCCCGGGCACGGGCACACCGACGCCGATCTGGTGGTGCACGTGCCGGACGCGGACGTGCTGGTGGCGGGCGACCTGGTGGAGCAGAGCGGGCCGCCGGCGTTCGAGGAGTCGTACCCGTTGCGGTGGCCGGACGCGGTGGCCGACCTGCTGCGGCTGACCACGCCGGCCACCGTGGTGGTCCCGGGTCACGGCGAGCCGGTCGACGTGGCGTTCGTGCGCGAGCAGCACGCCCAGCTCGCCCGGCAGGCGTGGCTGATCCGGGCCGGTCACACCGGCAGCGCCCCGCCGGAGCGGGTGGCGGCGGAGTCGCCGTTCGGCGCCCGGCCCGGCCTGATCGCGGCGCGGCGCGGCTACGCCGAACTCGACGGCACGGCCTGATCGCCGCCCGGCTCGGCCTGGTCTCGACGGCACGGCCTGATCGCCGCCCGGCTCGGCCTGGTCTCGACGGCACGGCCGGAGGCGGTCCGCCGATCCCCGTTCCCCGGCCCCGGTCAGGGGCGGGCGCGCAGCGCGATGAGCAGCGCGTCGAGGTGCGGGGCGGCGGCCAGCACGGCAGTCCGGGCCACCGGGTCCAGCTCGGCGAGCGCCTCGGCGAGCAGCGCGGCGCGGTGGACCTCGTGGTCGGCCATCCGTCGACGGGCGGCCTCGGTGAGGCGCAGCCGGATCACCCGGCGGTCGGCGGGGTCGCGGTCGCGGACCAGCAGCCCGGCGTCGGTGAGGTCGCGGACCAGTGTGCTGACCGTGTTCGGCGCGGTGCCGAGCCGCCGGGCCACCTCCTTGCCGCTGATCCCCGGCGTGGCCCGGACCAGCAGGAGCACCTCCACCTGCGCCTCGGGCAGCGGCTCCCGGTCGGCGCGGGCGACGGTCCGGCGGCGCAGCAGCCGGTGCAGCTCCCCCAGCCCCGCGCCGAACCGCGCGATCTCCTCGTCGCCCGCCACCGGGTCACCTGCTTCACATCGCAACAGTTCTGACTACAGAGCTAAGGTAACCCGGACCACCGGATCCAGGGGGACCTCTCGTGCACCAGACCGTGCGGCCCGCCGCGCGCCCACCCGTCGACCGACCCGCCGGACGGGGCGGCGGCGTGAGCCTGCTGGTGCTGCTCGGCACGCTCACCGCGATCGGCCCGCTCTCGCTGGACATGTACCTCCCGGCGTTCCCGGCGATGACCCGCGAACTCGACGCCGACCAGGCCGGCATCCAACTCTCGTTGACCACCTGCCTGATCGGCCTGGCGCTCGGTCAACTGGTCACCGGCCCGCTCAGCGACCGCTGGGGGCGACGCCGGCCGGTCCTGGTCGGCGTCGTCGCGTACGCCGTGCTGGCGCTGGCCTGCGCCGCGGCGCCGAGCGCCCCGCTGCTGGCCGCCGCGCGGTTCGCCCAGGGGCTGGCCGGCGGTACGGGCATCGTGGTGGCCCGCGCGGTCGTCCGTGACCTCTACGCCGGTCGGGACGCCGCGAAGTACTTCTCCCGGCTCACCCTGGTCTTCGGGGTGGCGCCGGTGGCCGCGCCGAGCGTCGGCAGCCTGGTGCTGCGGTTCGGCTCTTGGCGGGCGGTCTTCCTCACCCTGGCCGTCATCGGGGCGGTGCTCGCCGTGGCGGTCGCGCTGCGCCTGCCGGAGACGCTGCCGGCCGAGCGCCGCAGCACCGGCGGCCTCGCCGCCACCGCGCGGACCATGCGCGCGCTGGCCGGTGACCGGGTCTACCTCGGGTACGCGCTGACCCAGGGCTTCGCGTTCGCCGGCCTGTTCGCGTACATCTCGGGGTCGTCGTTCGTGTTCCAGGACGTCTTCGGCGTCTCGGCGGTCGGGTTCGCCGTGGTCTTCGGCGTCAACTCGCTCGCGCTGATCGCCACCGGGCAGGCGAACGCCCGGCTGCTCGACCGGTTCAGCCCGCGCCGGCTGCTGGTCACCACGCTCGCGGTCAGCCTGGTCGCCGCGCTCGGCGTGCTGACCGGCGCGCTCACCGGCAGCCTCGCCGGCACCGCGGTGGCGCTGTTCGTGTTCGTCGGGTCGCTGGGCATGGTGATGCCGAACAGCACCGCGCTGGCGCTGGACGCGCACGCCCGGCACGCCGGCACCGCCGCCGCGCTGATGGGCGGCATCCAGTCGGTGGTCGGCGCGCTCGCCGCGCCCCTGGTCGGTCTCGGTGGCGAGGGCAGCGCCCTCCCGATGGCCGTGGTCCTGACCGGCGCCGCCGCACTCGCCCTGCTGGCCGTCCGCGCGCTCGCCCGCCCCCGCTGATCTCCGGCGCGGGCCGCCCAGCCGGCGTTAACAGGGGCCCCCGCCTCTACCGGAGGCGTTAACCGGGGGCCCCGCCTTTCACGCGAAGCGGGCGGTGACGGCGGCGCGGGTGGGCATGGCGGTGGCGCCGCCGGGGGACTCGCAGACCAGCCCGGCGACCCGTAGGGCGAAGGCGACCCGGTCGCGCCAGCCGCGCGCGTCGGCCGGCTCGCCGGCGGCGAGCAGCTCCGCCACCAGCGCGCCCATCACCGAGTCACCGGCGCCGGTGGCGTCCACCGCGTCGACAGTCGGCGCGGGCACACGCACCACCTCGTCGGCGGCGGCGACCAGCGCGCCGTCCGCGCCGAGCGTGACCACGACGGTGGTCGCGCCCAACTCCCGCAGGTACGCGGCGACGCCCTCGACCGGCTCGTCCGGATAGAGCACCCGGGCGTCCGCGCTGCTCAGCTTCACGAGGTGCGCCGCGGCGGCGAACTCGGCGACCACCCCGCGCAGCCCGTCCAGCGCGCCGGGCGCGGTGAGCAGGCTCGGGCGCACGTTCGGGTCGAACACGCGCAGCCCGCCGGCGATCGACCAGGCCCGACGCGCGGCGGCCAGCACCGGCGGGTCGAGCAGCACGATCGAGCCGCAGTAGAGCACGTCCGCGCCCTCGACCAGGGCCACGTCGAGGTCGTCCGGGCCGAGCAGGGCGTACGAGCGCGGCTCGCCGTAGAAGCGGAACTCCGGCTCGGGGCCGGCGAAGGTGGCCACGGCCAGCGCGGTCGGGGCCGGCACGGTCACCGCCCCGGCCACGCCCACCCCGGCGTCGGTGAGGAAGGCGCGGACCCGGCCGGCGAGCGCGTCGTCGCCGAGCGACCCGACGAACTGCACGTCCCCGCCGAGCCGGGCGATCGCCACCGACACGTTGAGCGGCCCGCCGCCGACCGCCTGCCGGTAGACGGGCGCCCCGTCGTGCTCGGCGTCGAGCAGGTCGACGAGCGCCTCGCCGAGCACCACCGCGTACCCCATGCCTGCTCCTCCCGGTTGTCCTCCCCCGATCCTGGCGCATGCCGGGAACCGGCGCGACGGAACCCCGACGCATCGACCGGCGGCTATTGCATGCGGCGGTCGGACGTGATGGGATTGCGCTGACGGGAGGGCGCGGTGGGCTGCCGCGCCGCCGGGTCGAGCCGACGCGAGGGGCATCCGCGGTCCGTGGCACGGACCGCAGGCAGTGCGCGTTCCCCGACGGCCCCGGCCGCACGCCGACCGCCGGGCGCGGGCACCGCGATCGTCGCATCCGCTCGTCGCAGCGGGGCAGGCCGAGGGTGGGCCGCTCCGCGAGTCAGGAGATCCCCGTGCACCGATCCCGTACGGCCGCGCTCGTCACCGCGGCCCTCACCCTGGCCGTGGGCGCGTTCGCCCTGGCCAGCGGGCCCGACCCGGCCGCCGCGCACGGCGCGGCGATGACGCCGGGCGCCCGCACCTACCTGTGTTGGAAGGACGGCCTCACCGGCACCGGTGAGATCCGGCCGAACAACCCCGCCTGCTCGGCGGCGGTCGCCCAGAACGGGGCGAACTCGCTCTACAACTGGTTCAGCGTGCTGCGCTCCGACGCGGGCGGCCGGACCACCGGGTTCATCCCCGACGGCAAGCTGTGCAGCGGCGGCAACCCGAACTTCAGCGGCTACGACGCGGCCCGCAACGACTGGCCGATCACGCACCTGACGGCCGGGCGGTCGATGGAGTTCCGCTACAGCAACTGGGCGCACCACCCGGGCACGTTCTACTTCTACGTCACCAAGGACAGTTGGAGCCCGACCCGGGCGCTGGCCTGGAGCGACCTGGAGGAGCAGCCGTTCCTCCAGGTGACCAACCCGCCGCAGAGCGGCGCGGTCGGCACCAACGACGGGCACTACTACTTCAACGGCACGCTGCCGAGCAACAAGAGCGGCCGGCACATCATCTACTCGCGGTGGGTCCGCTCGGACAGCCAGGAGAACTTCTTCGGCTGCTCGGACGTGACGTTCGACGGCGGCAACGGCGAGGTGACCGGCATCGGCTCGGGCAACAACCCCACGCCGACGCCGACCAGCCCGACCCCGACCCCGACCAACCCGACGCCGACGCCCACCAGCCCGACGCCGACGCCGACGCCGACCGGCCCCACGCCGACGCCGACCATGCCGGCCGGCAACTGCATGGCGGTCTACAAGGTGGTCAGCGCCTGGGGCGGTGGCTTCCAGGGCGAGGTCATGATCATGAACCACAGCACCCGCACGTACAGCGGGTGGACCGCGAGCTGGACCTGGCCCAGCGGCCAGACCATCAACCAGGTGTGGAACGGCACGCTGAGCGGCAGCGGGGCGTCGGTGACGGTCACCAACGCCGCGTACAACGGCAGTGTCGCGCCGGAGGGCACCACC
Organism: Micromonospora sp. NPDC049240; assembly: GCF_040647835.1. NCBI lineage: Bacteria > Bacillati > Actinomycetota > Actinomycetes > Micromonosporales > Micromonosporaceae > Micromonospora > Micromonospora sp. NPDC049240. The sequence continues at coordinate 20,635 of NZ_JBEZCX010000034.1, read as the reverse complement.
ACGTTCGGCTTCACCGCGAACTTCTCGGGCCAGAACACCCTGCCCACGGTCACCTGTACCGGCCGGTGACATCGCACTGAGAAGGGCCCCCGGCAGCGCGCCGGGGGCCCTTCGTCACGCCCGCATCAGCGGACCATGCTGCCCACGACCGGCTTGGTGAGCAGCGCCGACTGGTTGCGCTGGATGCCCGGGTCGAGCGTCTTCGCCACGAAGATCGCGTGCCAGACGCAGAAGATCAGCACGGTCCACACCTTGCGGGAGTGGTCGGCCTCCTCCCGCTTGTGCTCGTCGAGCAGGCGCATCGCGTACGACAGGTCGATCAGGTCGCCCGCACCGGAGGTGGCCAGCACGTGCCGGGCCCACTCGTACATCTCGCCGCGCAGCCAGACCCGGGTCGGGGTGGGGAAGCCCAGCTTCTTGCGGTTGACGATGGCCGGCGGCACGACGCCCTGCAACGCCTGGCGCATGGCGTACTTGGTGGCCTCGGAGCGCGGCGGCAGCTTCAGGTCGACCGGGATGCCGGCGGCGACGTTGAACACCTCCCGGTCCAGGAACGGCACCCGGACCTCCAGCGAGTGCGCCATCGAGATCCGGTCCGCCTTGACCAGGATGTCGCCGCGCAGCCAGGTGTAGAGGTCGACGTACTGCATCTTGGTGACGTCGTCCAGCTCGGTGCACTCGGCGTAGATCGGCGCGGTCACGTCGGTGTAGCGCACCGACGGGTCGTACCGGCGCAGCAGGTGCTGCTTCTCCTCCTCGGTGAACATCCGGGCGTTGCCGTAGTAGCGCTGCTCGATCGGCGTGGTGCCGCGCTCCAGGAAGCTCTTGCCCTTGACGCCCTGCGGGATGGCCTTGGAGACGGCCCGCAGGCCCTTCTGCACGCCGTCCGGGAGACCGTTGACCGAGCTGAGCGAGAGCGGTTCCCGATAGATCGTGTAGCCGCCGAAGAACTCGTCCGCGCCCTCGCCGGAGAGCACCACGGTGACGTGCTCGGCGGCCTTCTTCGCCACGAAGTAGAGCGGCACCAGGGCCGGGTCGGCCACCGGGTCGTCCAGGTGCCAGACGATCTTCGGCAACGCGTCGATCATGTCCTGCGGCCCGATCTTGGTCGGGATGGTGGTCACGTCGAGGTGCCGGGCCGAGTCCTGGGCCACGTCGATCTCGGAGTAGCCGGGCACGTCGTACCCGACCGTGAAGGTGAGGATGTTCGGGTTGAACTCGCGGGCCAGCGCCACCACGGCGGTGGAGTCGATGCCGCTGGACAGGAACGAGCCGACCGGCACGTCCGAGCGCATGTGCATCCGGACGCTCTCCCGCAGCGTCTCCCGGATCTCGTGGTAGAGCTTCTGCTCGTCGGTCACCGGGGCCGGGCGGAACACCGGCCGGTACCAGCGGCGCACGTCGATCCGGCCGTCCGGGGTCCAGGTGAGGTACTCCCCCGACCCGATCCGGCTGATCCCCTTGTGCAGCGTGCCCGGCTCCGGGACGTACTGGAGGGTCAGGTAGTGGCTCAGGTTCGCCGTGTCGATCCCGGCGTCGCCCTGGTAGGCGGAGTGCGCGAACGGCAGCAGCGCCTTCTTCTCCGAGGCGAGGTAGAGGCCGTCGGCGGTCTGGAGGTAGTGCAGCGGCTTGATGCCGAAGTAGTCGCGGGCGCCGAAGGCTCGCCGCTCCTGCCGGTCCCAGATCACGAACGCGAACATGCCGCGCAGCTTGGTGAGCACCCGCTCACCCCAGTAGTGGTAGCCGGCGACGATCACCTCGCCGTCGCCGTTGGTGGCGAACTGGGCGCCGTAGTCGCGGATCAGCTCGTCGCGCAGCTCGATGTAGTTGTAGATCTCGCCGTTGAACGTGAGCAGGTAACGACCGCCCGCGTAGGGCAGGGGTTCGTGGCTGAGCGCCACGTCGATGATCGCCAGCCGCTTGTGCGCGAACACACCGTCCGCGTACCGGCCGGAGGCGTCGCCGACCACCTCGACCCCGGTCTCGTCCGGGCCACGGTGGTGCAGGCACTCCAGTGCGCCGGCGATGTTGTCGCGGTGGGCGGCGGCGTCACCGCGCGCGCTGAAGAAGGCCAGGAGTCCGCACATGCCGGCCATCTTTCCACGCGCCGGAAGCCGCCGTCGCGGCACCGCAGGCACTCCCCGCTGACGTGTGCGCGGTACCGTCGGGACCAGCGATGGGGCTCAGGGAGGGGCGGATCATGACCGAGGAGCGGACGCAACAGGGCAAAGCGGCGGACGGCACGGAGTCGCACGACCCCGACTTCCCGGAGGCGTTCCTGACGTTCATGCGGCAGGGCTGGCGGGACACCGAACTGCCGGTCGCACCCCGCCCGGAGGTGCCCAACCACGCCAAACGACGGGCCGCGCTGGCCGAGGCGTTCCCGGGCGAGACGCTCGTCATCCCCACCGGCAACGAGAAGGTCCGCGCCAACGACACCGAGCACCGGTTCCGGCCGGGCAGCGACTTCGCGTACCTGACCGGCGACCTGGAGCCCGACAGCGTCCTCGTGCTGCGGCCGGGCGGCGAGGCCACGCTCTACATGCGGCCCCGGTCGTCCCGGGTGACCGACGAGTTCTTCCGCAGCCGGCACGGTGAGCTGTGGGTGGGTCGCCGGCCGACGCTGCGCGAGAAGTCGACCGAGCTGGGCCTGCCGACCGCCGACCTGAGCGAGCTGGACGCGGCGCTGGCCGAGCTGGCCCCGGGGCGCACCCGGGTGCTGCGCGGCTTCGACGCCCGGGTGGACGCCGCCGTGCGCCGGTACGACGGCGCACGCGCCGAGGGCCAGCCGGGCCGCGACCGGGAGTTGGCCATCGCGATCTCCGAGCTGAAGCTGGTCAAGGACGAGTGGGAGATCGCCCAGCTCCAGGAGGCGTGCGACGCCACGGTGCGCGGCTTCGAGGACGTGGCCCGCGCGCTGCCGGCCGACCGGCCGATCTCCGAGCGGCTGCTGGAGGGGCTGTTCGCGCTGCGGGCCCGGCACGACGGCAACGACGTCGGCTACGGCTCGATCGTCGGGGCCGGCGAGCACGCCACGATCCTGCACTGGGTGCACAACCACGGCGCCACCCGCCCGGGTGACCTGCTGCTGATGGACATGGGCGTGGAGAACCGCAACCTCTACACCGCCGACGTCACCCGGGTGCTGCCGGTCGACGGCCGGTTCACGCCGCTGCAACGTCAGGTCTACGACGCGGTCCACGCCGCCCAGCAGGCCGGCATCGACATGTGCAAGCCGGGGGTGGGGTTCCGCGACGTCCACCTGGCGTCGATGCGGGTGCTCGCCGAGGCGCTCAAGGACCTGGGGCTGCTGCCGGTGAGCGTGGACGAGGCGATGGATCCGGCCTCGACGGTCTACCGCCGCTGGACGCTGCACGGCACCAGCCACATGCTCGGCATCGACGTGCACGACTGCGCGAACGCGCGCAAGGAGACGTACCGCGACGGGCCGCTCGGCGAGGGGTACGTGCTCACCGTCGAGCCCGGTCTCTACTTCCAGCCGGAGGACGAGCTGGTCCCCGAGGAGCTGCGCGGCATCGGCGTCCGGATCGAGGACGACATCCTGGTCACCGCCGACGGCCCGGTTAACCTCTCGGCCGGGCTGCCGCGTGCCTCGGGCGAGGTGGAGACCTGGCTGGCCGAGCAGCGCGAGGCGGGCCCGCGCCTGCCGGGCTGATCCACCGACCGTTCGTCTCATCGGCCCCGTGACGCCTGCCGCGTCGCGGGGCCGATGCCGTTGGTGTCGCCGCCGTCCTTCAACGACCTTTATGCGGGCTTTCTTCGGATACACGCCTCTCGCGAGGATCCTTCTCCTACGGTGTGGTTCAGGGGCTGCAACCGTTTTGTAGCTTTTCGTGCGGCCCATGGCGGTACGACCCGTTCGAGGAGACACCGAAGGGTGGAGGGCGCGCATGTCCCACGACATAACGGCACCCGAGGGCGGGGCGCCGACCGTGGCCCCGCCGGCGAACAGGCGGCGGGCACTCTGGGTCGCCACCGGCGTGGCCGGGCTGACCGGGGTCGTCGGGCTGGCGGCGCTGGGTGGCCTCGCCGCCCGAAACGACAGGGCCGGCGATCCGGAACGGGTGGCGGAGAACCGCCCCGCCGCACCGCGGGAGGCCGGCGACCACCCGCCCGCCGCCGACCCGAAGGGTGGGGACGGGCCCGACGGGGAGGGCCAGGACCGCGGCGAGTGGGGCGGCGAGGACGAGCACGGCAAGGCCCGCGAGGTTCCCTGCGACGACGACGCCCTGGTCGACGCACTCGAACTGACCAACCGCGACCACGGCGGCACCCTCAAGCTCGCCGAGAACTGCACCTACGAACTCGGCGTCAAGGACCGCAAGGTCGGCGGCGGCCTGCCCGAGATCACCCAGGACGTCACCATCAAGGGCAACGGCTCCACCATCAAACGCGACGCCGAGGACACCTTCCGCATCTTCCGCGTCGCCGACGGCGGCCACCTCACCCTTGACGACCTGACCGTCTCCGGCGGAAACGCCTCGGTGTCCGCGTACCCGGGTCGACCGGCGACGACGGGCCCGGCGGACACGGACGGAGAACAGGGCGCCGGTGACGGCGGCGCGCTGCTTGTCGAGCGCGGCGGCAAGGCCCACCTCCGGCGGGTCGATCTCACCCGCAACAACGCCGAGCACGACGGCGGCGCGGTGGCCAACTTCGGCCGGGTGTGGCTCACCGACAGCACGGTCCGGCGCAACCACGCGCAGGGCGACGGTGGCGGCGTCTTCAACCGGGGCCTTCTGACCATCGAGAAGTCGCAGGTCGACGACAACACCGCCGCCGGCAGCGGCGGCGGCGTCGCCAACGGCAACGACGTCGGCGTGCGGCACGGTACGGGCCGCACCGGGACGCCGACCGGTCCCGGCCGCGACCGCGGCGTCGTGGAGATCGCCGGGGCGTGGGACGGCAAGGAGGGCGAGGGCTCCTCGCTGTCGGACAACCGCGCCGGACGCAACGGCGGCGGGCTGTTCAGCAGCGGCGGCTACGTCACCGTCTCCTTCACCCACATCACCGGCAACACCGCCTGCGAGAACGGCGGCGGCATCTACGCCGAGAACACCGACCTCGACCTCGACAAGGTCGTCGTCGCCGACAACCACGCCGACGGCGACGGCGGCGGCATGCTGGCCACCGGCGGCAGCGCCACGATCGCCGGCAGCGTCGTCGTCGACAACACCGCCAACCGCTTCGGCGGCGGCATCTACAACGGCGAGTGGCTCGTCAAGATCGAAGACGGCTTCCTCACCCGCGACCACGACGAGGACGACAACGCCGCCCTCACCCTGCACAACACCGTCATCAAGGGCAACACCGCCCTCAACGGCGGCGGCATCTTCAACAACAAGGCCACCATCACCCTGACCAAGACCCACGTCACCAAGAACACCGCCACCGACACCAGCAAGCTGCACCGCGTCGCCGGCGGCATCCTCAACAACGAAGGACACGTCAAGCTCGACGACGAATCCCTCATCAGCGACAACGACCCCACCAACTGCGCCAACACCGTCAAGGACTGCTTCAACTGATCGCACCACCACATAACCGGGAGCCCTCCTTCCGCCCCGCCGGGCGGAAGGAGGGCTACCAACCCGCCGGCTGTCGCGGGGTCGCACCCGCCCGGAGGTCGCCACGTCGGGCAAAACGGCGTCGAGCGACCTTGTGGGCACCATCGGGTCATCCCGCCCTCGCTGCGCCAGCCCGCCCCACCCGCACCCTTATGCGGGTTTTTTTCGTATCTGGCCACGAGGCGAACAAAGCTCTCATAAGTTCGTCTTCAGCAGCTACAACCGATTTGTAGCGAAGGCCGCCTCGCCGTGGCGAAGCGACCTTGTCAGGTACAAGGAGAGGGCAGAGAGCTCCGATGTCCAACTACCTTCGCAATAACAATGACGCCACCACCCGCGAGACCAGTTCCCCGCTCCGGCGCCGCCGGCTCTGGCTCGCCACCGGCGTCGTGGGCCTGACCGGAGCGGTCAGCCTCGCAGGCGTTGCCTACGCGACCACCGGGGTGACCGGTCCGCACCGGCTCGCCGACGTGAAGTGGTCGACCGCGCAGCAGCTCAACGACGGCGACCACGGCGGCGAGGCCACCGAGGACGAGCACGGCAAGGACGAGCACGGCAAGGAAAGCAAGGACGAGCACGGCCAGGAAGGCCGGGACCGGGGTGAGTGGGGCCAGGACCGCGGCGAGTGGGGCGGCGAGGACGAGCACGGCAAGGCCCGCGAGGTTCCCTGCGACGACGACGCCCTGGTCGACGCGCTCGAACTGACCAACCGCGACCACGGCGGCACCCTCAAGCTCGCCGAGAACTGCACCTACGAACTCGGCGTCAAGGACCGCAAGGTCGGCGGCGGCCTGCCCGAGATCACCCAGGACGTCACCATCAAGGGCAACGGCTCCACCATCAAACGCGACGCCGAGGACACCTTCCGCATCTTCCGCGTCGCCGACGGCGGCCACCTCACGCTCAAGGACCTGACCGTCAAGGGTGGGAACGCGTCCGGGTTCAAGTACCCGGGCGGCCCGGCGTCGGTGGCGCCCTCGGCGGCGAACGGCTCGGCGACCCTGCCGGCCCCCGTCGCCCCGGCGCAGCCGGCGGTCGCGGGTGCGTCGGCCGCCACCGCGGCCCAGTCCGCCACCGCTCCGGCGCAGCCCGCTCCGGTGGCGGCGCAGGTGGCACCGGCGCAGGCCACGACCGCGTCCGTCACCGCGCCGGCCCAGGCCGCCACCGCCGGCGCGGCCCAGGCCGCACCGGTTGCGGCCCAGGCCGTTACCACGGCGGCGACCACGACCACGGTCTCGGGCCCGGCCGACGAGGAGGAGAAGCGGAACGAGGGTGACGGCGGCGCGCTCCTGGTCGAGCGCGGTGGCAGCGCCCACCTGTCCAACGTCAAGCTCACCGACAACAACGCCGAGCACAACGGCGGCGCGGTGGCCAACTACGGCCGGGTGTGGCTGGAGGACAGCAAGGTCGTCAACAACCACGCCCAGGGCGACGGTGGCGGCGTCTTCAACCGCGGCATCCTCAAGGTCGAGGAGACCAAGGTCGACGACAACACCGCCGGCGGCAACGGCGGCGGCATCGCCAACGGCAGCGGGCTCGCCGGCAAGCACGGCGCCGACGCCGCGGAGCTGAAGAGCTACGTCCCGTCGGGCAAGCACGACGAGGCCGGCACGGTCGAGATCATCGGTTCCGACCACGGCAAGAACGGTGGCAAGGAGGGCGAGAACTCCTCGCTGTCGGACAACCGCGCCGGGCGCAACGGTGGCGGCCTGTTCAGCAGCGGCGGCTACGTCACCGTCTCCTTCACCCACATCACCGGCAACACCGCCTGCGAGAACGGCGGCGGCATCTACGCCGAGAACACCGACCTCGACCTCGACAAGGTCGTCGTCGCCAACAACCACGCCGACGGCGACGGCGGCGGCGTGGTCACCACCGGCGGCAAGCACTGGGGCTACCCCAACACCAAGGACCAGGGCAGCGCCACGATCGCCGACAGCGTCATCGTCGACAACACCGCCAACCGCTTCGGCGGCGGCATCTACAACGGCGAGTGGCTCGTCAAGATCGAAGACGGCTTCCTCACCCGCGACCACGACGAGGACGACAACGCCGCCCTCACCCTGCGCAACACCATCATCAAGGGCAACACCGCCCTCAACGGCGGCGGCATCTTCAACAACAAGGCCACCATCACCCTGACCAAGACCCACGTCACCAAGAACACCGCCACCGACACCAGCAAGCTGCACCGCGTCGCCGGCGGCATCCTCAACAACGAAGGACACGTCAAGCTCGACGACGAATCCCTCATCAGCGACAACGACCCCACCAACTGCGCCAACACCGTCAAGGACTGCTTCAACTGACCTGACGGACCCGGGGTACGGACCGGCCCTCCAGCCACACGTGGCTGGAGGGCCGGTCCGCTGCTGCGATCAGCTCTGCACAAAGACCGCCACGCTGCGCGCCGGCACGGTGAACGTGCCACCGGACCGGTCGAACGACGCGGTCCGCAGCGCCGGGTCGGCGGAGTTCCGCAGCACCGGGTGCAGCGCCACGCTCGCCCCGCGCAGGCCGGCCACGGTCTGCTTCGCCGTCTCCGGGGTGGCGTTGAAGACCACCGTCACCGACTTCCACGTTCCGCCCAACCCACGGGCGTCGAGCGTCATGGTCAGCACGCCCGGGGTCTCCTTCGCCCCGGACAGCGGGAACGCGACCCGCTTCTGCACCTGCTCGGCGGTGGGCAGGCCGAACACCGGCGAGGACCGGCGGATCCGCAGCAGCTCGGCGTACCGGGCGTCGGCCAGGTCGACCGCCGCGCAGTCCGGCACCAGCTTCGGATCGGCCAGCAGCGGCTTGGCGTACGGCCACTTGTCCTTGTTGTCCTGCTCCGGCGGGAGGCCGGCGCCGAAGCCGTTGCCCTGGGCGCAGTCCCAGCGGATCTGGTTGAACCAGTCCCCGGAGTTGAACGAGTTGCGGTCCAGCGACTTCGAGCGCAGCCGCTCCGAGCCGGCCGTGACGAACCCGGTGCCCTGCCCGAACGCGGTGGTGGCCAGCGCCAGCACCTGCATCCGGGCCCGGTCCTGCGCCGGGGTCCCCTGCGGCAGCTTGTACGCCAGCGCGTCGTACAGGATCTCGTTGTCGTGCGCGTCGACGTAGGTGACCGCCTCGCCCGGCGCGGCGGTGTAGCCGGCCGGGGAGCCGTTGTAGTCGACCTGCGCCCCGGTGACCGTCTTCCCGGCGGAGTCGGTGAACCGGTAGTCGCGCAGGTTACCGGTCAGGCCCACCTTGATCAGGTCGTGGGCGTGCAGCAGCCGGGCCTTCTGCTCGGCTGCCGAGCCGTTGACCTCGTCGCCGTTCGGGTCGGTGTACAGGCCGGAGGCGAAGCCCTGCACCCGCGGGTTGGCGTCGAACGGGCCGCCGCCACGCACCGCGTCGCGGAGCCGGTCGTTGAACGTGCCGATCCCGGTGCCGGCCATGTTGGCCTGGGTGGCCTGCGTGAACCGGGCGTCGTTGGCGACCTCGCCGAAGTTCCAGCCCTCCCCGTACAGCATGATCTTCTTGCCGTCGACGCCGTCGCGGGCGGGCGTGAGCTTGTCCAGCGCGGCCCGCACGGCCAGGATGTTCGCCTTCGGGTGGTGACCCATCAGGTCGAACCGGAAGCCGTCCACCTTGTACGCCTTGGCCCAGGTGACAAGCGAGTCCACCACGAGCTTGCCCATCATGGCGTGCTCCGGGGCGGTGTTGGCGCAGCAGGTCGAGTTGGCGACCGTGCCGTCGTCCAGCAGCCGGTGGTAGTAGCCGGGCACCACCTGGTCGAGCACCGACTTTCCGTCGGTGCCGGCGGCCGAGGTGTGGTTGTAGACCACGTCCATGACCACCCGCAGGCCGGCCTGGTTCACCCCGGCGACCATCTGCCGGAACTCGGTGGTGCGCTTCGCGCCGTTCGGGTCGACCGCGTAGCCGCCCTCCGGCACCGTGTAGTGCAGCGGGTCGTACCCCCAGTTGTAGCCGTCCTTGTCGGCCACCGCCGCGACGCACTTCTGCTGCTGGTCCGAGTCCGGCGGCAGCGTGGCCAGGTCGCAGGCCGGCTGGGCCTGGTCGGCCCGCTTCTCCGGAATGGTGGCGAAGTCGAACGCCGGCAGCAGGTGCAGGTAGTTGACGCCGGCGTCGCCGAGCGCCCGCAGGTGCTTCATCCCGGCCGTGTTCGGGTCGGTGAACGCGAGGTAGGTGCCCCGCTTCTCCGGCGCGACGGTGGTGTCGGCGATGGAGAAGTCGCGTACCGACAGCTCGGAGATCTGCGCCTTCGACGCGGGCACGGCCGCCGGCTTACGCAGCTTCGCCCAGCCGGCCGGCGCCAGCGCCGGGTCGGTCAGGTCGACGATCTGGCTGTGCGTGGAGTCCGGCGCGAGCGCCACCGAGTACGGGTCGGTGACCGACGCGGTGACCACCTTCTGCGCCGCCGGCTGCCAGGCTTCGACCTGGTAGCGGTAGTAGCGGCCGGTCCACGCCGTGGTGCCGCGCACCGACCAGACACCGGTGCGGTCGTTGCGGGTCATCGCCACCGTGCTCGGCTGCGCGGTGGGCGAGTCGAACAGTTGCAGCGACACCTTCCGCGCGGTCGGCGCCCACACCGCGAGCGTGGGCACCCGGCCGGCGAACGTCGGGCCGAGCTTCACCCCGGTGGCCGCCGCGTAGACGTCGTCCAGCACGCCGGGGATCTGCACGCCGGTGGCGCTGAGCAGCGCGCCCTCGGCGTCCCGCTCGGTGACCACGAGCTGCCCGCGCAGCGCCGCCGGCACCTTGGCCAGGTCGGCGCGGTCAAGCGTGAACGCGTGATAGGCCCAGAGCTGGGGGTACGCCTGCCGTTGCGCCTCGGTCAGCCCGTTGCGCTGCGCGCGCAGCGGCAGCGTGGTGTACGTGCCGGTCAGTTCGCCGTCGGCGACCCCGATCCCGCCGGCTCCGGCGGCGACGAGCGCGTACTTCTTGCCGTCGGTCGGGCCGGTGGCCCAGGCGACGGTGGACCTGTCGATCCACTGCGCCTTCTGCTTGGCGATGTCGACGTCCTTGGCCGTGCCGGAGCTGGTCGCCGGCAGCAGCCGGCCCTTGACGCCGGCCAGCAGCCAGACCTCGTGCCCCACGCCGGTCAGGTCGAGCCGCTGGTCGTCCGGCTGATCCTTCTCATCTCCCTTGTGCAGGATGTAGCTGAGCCCGGTCGCCCCGGCGGCGAGGGGCACCCGGAACACCGCGCCGTACGCGTCGATCCTCTCCGGCTTGAGCGGGGCGGCCCAGTCGGTCGGGTTGGCCGCGCCGTCCCAGAGGTGCAGGCCCCAGCCGTCGTAGTTGCCGTCGGCCTTGCGCCAGTGGATGACCGCGGTGTTCTGGTCGACCGGCGGGGCGGGCTCGCCGGTGGCCGCCTCGCGGGTCGGGTAGAGCGTCGGGTCGCCCTGCTTGACCCAGACCTCGCCGGTCTGCGTCACGTCGATGGTGCGGTCGTTCGCCACGTCCTTGTTGCCGTCGGAGTCGACCACCAGGAAGCCGACCGACTTCGCGCCGGGCTTGAGCTTCACCCAGGCGAACCGGCCGTACGCGTCCTCTCCGGCGAACGGCTGCCCCTTGGGCCACTCGGTGGCGTACGCCGGGTCGATGTCGCCCCAGGCGTAGAGCCCCCAGTCGGCGTAGCCGCCGGCCGGGCGCTGGTAGTGCACGATCGCCCAGTCCCGGGACGCGCCCTGGGCCGGGGTGCCGACCGTGCCGGTGGTGCGCACGGTGGCGGTCCGGCCCTTGCCGTCGCGGACCACCGCCTTGTACTCGACGGTGGCGCCGCCGGGCAGGCCGGTCAGGTCGTGGTGGACCGTGTACGGCGCGCGGTCGGCGGTGCCCAGCAGCGTCCACTTCCCGCCGGGGACCTTCGCGGCGAACGTGACGGTGGCGAGCGGGTCGCCACCGATCTGGGCGGTGATCGCGGTCTTGCCGGCCACCGGGGCGTCACCCGGCTCGATCAGCGTGATCGTCGGGGCCGCGCCGGCCTGCGGGATGGCCCGGTCGGCCTTGAGCACCACTGCCGACATGGCCGGCACGGTCAGGCTCAGTTTGCCGTCGGCGCCGGCCGTGGCGGTCGCGGCGTCGCCGTAGATTGCGGTGAAGCGGGTGCCGGCCGACCAGGTGTCCACCGTGACAGTCTGCGGGGTCGAGGCGTTGTTCACCGCCGCGACGTGTTCCACCCGCTGCGCGGGCAGCACACGGGAGAACGCGAACACGCCGGGGCCGTCGGCCGCGTACCGGGTGACCTGGACGCCGTCGCGCAGCGCCGGGTGCGCCGCCCGCAGCCTGCCCAGCTCGGCGATGGTGCGGTAGAGCGGGTGCCGGGTGTCGTACTGGTCGACGGCGTGGGTGCGGGTGGTGCCGATCAGGTCGTCGTCGAGGTAGTCCGCGGTCTTCGAGGCGAACATGTCCTGGCGGGCGTCCTTGTCCCCGCCGGGGCCGGTGAAGCCCTGCTCGTCGCCGGAGTACACCACCGGCTGGCCGCGGGTGAGGAACATCAGTTGGTGCGCGAGCTGGTCGCGGCGGAGCTGGGTGGCGTCGTCCCCGCCGGCCGCGGCGACGAACGAGCCGATCCGGCCCATGTCGTGGTTGCCGAGGAAGGTGGGCAGCCGGTTGGCGTCGGTGTCGCGCGCCGAGTAGAGGTCGTCCTTGGCGTACACGTCGGCGAGGGCCTTGGCCGAGCCGTCGGCGGCGGTGTAGCCGCGCGCCGCCTCCTGGAACGAGAAGTCGAGCGTGGCCGGCAGGCCGCCCTGCCGCACGTACGTCGACTCGATCTCCTGGTCGGCGCTGTAGACCTCGCCGAACATGAAGAAGTCCTCCTTGCCGGCCTTCGCCGCGTAGGCGTCGATGCCGCGGGTGAACTGCGGCCAGAAGTCGAGGTTGGCGTGCTTGACGGTGTCCAGGCGGAAGCCGTCGACGCCGGCCTTGCCGATCCACTGCCCGTAGATGTCGGTCATGCCGCGGACCACCTCGGGACGCTCGGTCCACAGGTCGTCGAGGCCGAAGAAGTCGCCGTACTCGCTGTTCTCCCCGGCGAACGTGGAGTCACCACGGTTGTGGTACATGGTCGGGTCGTTGAGCCACGCCGGGACCTTGACCTTCGCGTCGGCCGGGCTGGCGAACGTCGGGGTGTACGGGAACGACTCCCGGTTGACCTGCGGGAACTTCCGCGTGCCGTCGGCGTAGTTGCGGTCCTCGAAGGCCCGGCCCTGCGCGTCGGTGTACGGGGCGGTCTTCTTGTCGACGTAGCCGTACTTGTCCTCGGCGTAGCGGATGACGTCGGCGGTGTGGTTGACGATGATGTCGAGGTAGACCTTGATGCCGCGCCGGTGCGCGAGGTCGACCAGCTTCTCCAGCTCGGCGTTGGTGCCGAAGTGCGGGTCGACCTGGGTGAAGTCGGTGATCCAGTAGCCGTGGTAGCCGGCCGAGACGTCGGCGCCGGTGCCCTGCACGGGCCGGTTCTTGAAGATCGGGGCGAGCCAGATGGCGGTGGTCCCCATCCCCTGGATGTAGTCCATCTTGTCGATGACGCCCTTGAGGTCACCGCCGTGGTAGAAGCCCTTGTCCGCCGGGTCGAGGCCGGTGGCCAGCCGGTCGCCGCGCAGGCCGCCGGTGTCGTTGCGCTTGTCGCCGTTGGCGAAGCGGTCCGGCAGCACGAAGTAGAACTGCTCCGCCTTGGCGGTGGTGGCGCCCGCCTTCAGCAGCGCCTCGGCGGACGGCTCCCGGTTCCACTGGGGGGCGTTGCCGGCGGCCAGCACGTCGGGGGTGACGGCGCGGTCGGCGCTGTCGGCGCCGAGCTGGTGGAGGGCCACCGGCACGCCGACGAGGGTGAGTACGAGGGAGGAGACCAGGGCGAGCAACGCCTTGGGGGATATCGGCGTCGGTTTCATCGACGGCCTTTCTCTGGTCGCTGATTCGCCCGCACGCTAGCTCTTGCCGAAACATTCTGCAATAGCTTGCAAACAAAGTCGAAACACGACAGCCGTCTTGCAAAACCGTCCGGACCACGCGCCGTCGTCCGGACGGCTGGATCAGAGCCCGGCGCAGGTCACGCCGTCGACCGCGCAACTCTCCGGACGGGTGGTCCCGGTCCGTTCGAGGTGGAAGCGCACCGGCACCGACGCGCCCGCCGCCAGGTCGACGCCGCTGCGGTACGTGACGACACCGCCGTCGAAGCCGAACGTGCCCTGTTCGGCGCCCTCCACCCAGGCGGTGACCAGCCGACCCTGCGGGAACGTCAGCCGCACCGTCCAGCCGTGCGCCGCACCTCCGGCGTTGACCAGTCGCACCTCGCCGATGAAGCCGCCGTCGAAGCTGCTCACCACCGCGTACCGGCCGGTCACCGCGGACGGCGGCGCCGGCGGGGGCGGCGGCGGCGACAGCGGCGCCGGACGTACCTCACCCCGCGGACCGCCGGTCGACACGGCCGGCGTCGGCCTGGCCGGCAGCACCGTCGACCGGGGCGACAGCCCCGGGACCACCGGGCGGCCGGCCGTGCTCGGCGGACCGCCCGTCACGCTGGGCGAGGTCGCCGTGGCGGTCGGCAGCTCCGGCAGCGACATCGCCGGATCGGTGGGCGACGCCGGGAACGTCCGCCGGCCCCGCACCGAGCCGAGCGCCACCACCAGCAGCACCACCATCACGATCACGCCGATCGCGACGACCACCCAGGGCGACGAGGTGATGGCGGACCCGGTCGACGGGGTGGCGCGACGCGTGCGGGACATGTTCCTCCTGTTCGCCGGGCCGGGCCAGCCTAGCCACCGACACCCGGGGACGGCGAGCGGTCCGTTCGGGCCTGACCCGCGGCTCGGCGACCTGATACGTTGCACGCCGATCGATGACCACAGTGGCTCGTGCAGCGGCAGGACGGGTGGCCAGTGACAGAGTGGCAGGGCAACATCCGGCGGGCGTCCACAACCGACGCCGCCGTCGTGACCGGGATCCTCGCCGAGGCGTTCATGCGGGACCCGGTGAGCGGTTGGATCTTCCCGGCGGAGGACCACCGGGCGCGGGTGCACCCCGCCTTCTTCGGGCCGTTCGTCGCGTTGGCGCTGCGGACCGGCGAGGTCCACGTGGCCGGCGACGGGCTGGGCGCCACGCTCTGGCTGCCCGTCGGCGACGACCACGGCGCCGACGAGGGCGACGAGTTCGCCGAGCTGGAGGCCACCATCGGGCCGGACGCGATGAAGCGGTTCGGCATGCTCGACGAGCAGATGACCGCCAACCACCCGGCCGAGCCGCACTGGTACCTGCCGTTCATCGCGGTGCACCCGGCGCACCACGGCACGGGCGTGGGCTCGGCGCTGCTGCGCGACAAGCTGGCCGAGTTGGACCGGGCCGGCGCCGCCGCGTACCTGGAGGCCAGCTCGGCGCGGAACGCGGCGCTCTACGAGCGGCTCGGCTTCCGCCGCCGGCCGAACACCCTGGACCTGCCGGACGGGCCCAGCCTCTACCCGATGTGGCGCGAGCCGGCCTGACCGAGCCCGTCCCGTCCCGGTCCGCCGGGGCGGGACGTCATCGGCGGCAGGTCACCGACGGACCGTCGTGGTGCTGGCGTCCAACGCGCCCACCACGGCGGCCAGCAGCCCGTCGAGCTGCGCCGGCAGGAACCGACGGCAGTCCCGCATCCGGCCGCCGACCTGCGGGTCGAAGATGTGCGCGGCGAGCCCGACGGCCTCGGCGAGGCTCGCCAGCAGCAACGTGCCCGGGTCCAGTTCGGCCGGGGACGAGTGCATCAGCATCGCGGTCAGGCGTACCCGCGGCGAGGCCGCCTGGTTCGGGTCGGTGGCCGGCCAGCGCACCTGACGGCCGATCAGCTTGCCCTGCTCCCGACGCAGCACGCCGGCGGTGACCAGCCGCGTCCCGACCCGCTCGTTGATGTTGAGCTGGGTCCGCAGGTAGCGGATCCACAACCGGGCCGGATGCGCGCCCTCACGACGCAGGATCTCGGTGATCAGCAGATCGGTCAACGGCTCCTGCCAGAGCCGCGGGTCGACCGCGGCGATGCCGCCACCGTCGAGCGCGATCCTTCCCTCGAACATCAGCTCGGCGAGCGCGGCGCCGGCCAACCCGCACTCCAGCCGGTCGACGGCGACATGCGGCTTACCGGTGAACTCGTCATGTCCGATGAGGAACAGCGCATCGGCTAGCCGGTACGTGGCTTGTGCCCCGGGGTAGGTCATGGTCCATCCTCGAACGGTGGCCGTGATCGTCGACACGGGACGGTACGGCATGACCACGCACAGCTCAATTCCGGTCGTACACACGCGCCCTAATCGATATCGAAGCGGGGTTGTGACGATCCGTGATCACCAATACCCTGCCTGAGGCTGTTCCGAAGTAGACATCCTCAACCCCTTCCCCTCCCCTGGAGAAGCCTTGTCCTCCGATCCGTTCTTCTCCGACGGTGGGCTACGCCGTGGCCGTCTCGGCACCGCCCATCTCGTCTTCTTCACCGTCGCCGCCTCCGCCCCGCTGACCGTTCTCGGCGGTGGCGTCACCACCATGTACGCGGTCAGCGGCAACATCGGCGCCGCACTGGGCTACGTCCTGCTCGCGGCCGTGCTCGCCATCTTCGCCACCGGCTACGCCGCGATGAGCCGGTACGTCGCCAACGCGGGCGCGTTCTACGCGTACATCGCCAACGGCCTCGGCCGGGCCGGCGGGGTGGCCGGCTCGGCGGTCGCGCTGGCCGCGTACAACGCCATCCAGATCGGTCTCTACGGGCTGTTCGGCGCCATCATGTCGGACTTCATGTCGGCCAAGGCCGGGCTGGACCTCAAGTGGTGGGTCTGGGCGCTGCTGGCCTGGGTCTTCATCGGCGTGCTCGGCGTGCTGCGCATCGACCTGAACGCCAGCGTCCTCGCGGTGCTGCTGGTCCTGGAGTGCGTGGCCGTGCTGATCTTCGACCTGGTGGCGTTCGCCCACCCGGCCGGCGGCGCCGTCACCACCGCCGGCATCAGCCCCGGCCACCTGTTCGGGGCCGGGTTCGGCGCCGTGCTGGCGTTCACCATCGCCTCCTTCACCGGCTTCGAGAGCGGCGCCATCTACAGCGAGGAGGTCAGGGACCCGCGGCGCACCGTGGCCCGGGCCACCTACATCGCGGTCGCGTTCACCGGCCTGTTCTACGCCTTCTCCGCCTGGGCGCTGACGGTGCTGACCGGCCCGGAGAACGCGCCGCAGGCCAGCGCCGAGGCCGGCCCCGGCGTGATCTTCGGGGCGCTCGACCAGTACTCCGGCGCCGTGGTCGCGGACATCGCCAACGTCCTGTTCATCACCAGCGTGCTGGCCGCCCTGCTGTCGTTCCACAACGGCGTGGCCCGCTACCTGTTCGCGCTCGGCCGGGAGAACGTCCTGCCCCGCTTCCTCGGCGCGACCTCCAGCCGCAGCGGCGCCCCGGTCGCCGGTTCACTGGTGCAGAGCATCCTGGCCGTGGTGGTCTTCGTGGGGTTCGCGATGTCCGGGCGGGACCCGGTCATCGACCTGTTCACCTGGCTGTCCGGCTCGGCCGCGGTCGGTGTGGTGCTGCTGATGACGCTCACCTCGGCCTCCGTCGTCGGCTTCTTCCGCGGCCGTGGCGGCCCGGAGTCGGCCTGGCAGCGGGCGATCGCCCCGGCGCTCGGCACCGTCCTGCTCACCGCCGTGCTGCTGGTGCTGCTGTTCAACTTCGACGCGCTGCTCGCGCCGGACACCGCCGGCTACCTCAAGTGGCTGCTGCCGGCGATCCCGGTGGTGGCCGGCGTGCTCGGCCTGATCTGGGGTGGCGTGCTGCGCACCAGCCGGCCGGACACCTACCGGCGGATCGGCCAGCTCGACGAGGAGGGCCTGCACGAGCCCGGCCTGCACTCGGCTCCCGAGCCCGACCGCTGGGCCCGCAGCCACCGCTGAACGAGTAAGGCGGGGCCCCTTCTTGACGCCTCCGGCAGAGAAGGGGCCCCCGCTCACCACCGTGGAGCGGGGCTCAGGCGGTGCGGATGACGGTGCAGATGGCCGGGCCCTCGTCGGTGGCCCGCAGCAGGTAGCGGTAGTGCTCGCCGGGCACCGCGCCGCCCTGGCTGTCCAGGAACTCCCACCGCACCGCCACCTCGGTGAGCAGCGCCGACACCTGCTGCACCTCTTCGATCTGCGCGTTCGCGGCGACCAGCTCCCGCTCCTGGTAGTCGGGCGCGGCGCCGACGAAGCTCAGCGCGACCGCCGCCGGCGAGGTGAACGAGAAGCTGTAGGTGTCGGCGACCACCAGCCCGGGCAGGGCGTAACAGGCGGCGATGGCCGGCACGTCGGCGGTGGTCAGCGCCACGCCGTACCTGTCGAAGAAGTCGGAGAGCGTGTCGAGGTCGGTGGAAGCCGTCACGACGCTCTCCATTACCGGCCCGCCAGCCCGGCAAACCTGGTCAGCGCGGTGGGATGCGCACCTCGATCTCCTTGCCGAGCTGCGCGCCGCCGGTCAGGGCCAGGTCGTCACCGCTCCAGAACCGACCCGGGTCGTACCAGTTGGGCCGGCGGCCGGCCGGCAGCAACCCCATCGCCTCGTAGGTCACCGCCACCACCTCCGCGCAGTACGCGGTCTCCAGCGCCCGGTCACGCACCGACGCCCCGTCCGCACCCGGTGCGCCGGCACCGCCCGCTGCCCGGCCCGCGCCCGGTGTCCCGCCAGTGTCCGGGCTGGACGGTCGCCGGCGCGGCATCGGCACCCGACCCCGGGCCCAGCGCCAGGCGAGCTGCGCGGTCGACGGGAACGGGGTGCCGTCCAGACGCGCCACGGTACGCAGCACCGCCTCCTCCATGGCACCGTCGGCGGGCGGTTCGAGCTGACGCAGCCAGCCCCGCTGGCCGTACCGGTTGGCCCACACGCAGACCGCGTCGCGCAGGTCGTGCAACTGCACGCCGCGCTGGCGGGTGCCGGTCCACATGTCCGGCAGCGAACGGCCCAGCTCCGCGTGCCACATCAACGGCGGCATGTCGTCCAGCACCACCGCCATGCCCACGTGGTTCACCGGGCTGTTGGTGGTGAACTGGATGGCGCGATCGGGCACGCTGCGCCCACGGAACACCCACAGGTCGCCGGTGCGGGTCAGCTCCACGGCCTCGTCCAGGCTGATGCTCATGGAGGACTACCCTAAGCCGATGCGGCAACGGATGCGGTGGTGGAAGGTGCTCGGCCTGGCCGGCCTGGCGGGCGTCGCGGCGACGGGCGTGGTGGTGGCCCGGGCGGAGCGGCAGCGCCGGGCGTACACACCGGAGGAGATCCGGGACCGGCTGCGGGAACGGCACGCCAAGGCGTCCTCCTCCTGATCCGGCGACAACCGGGGCGGCGCGCGACGACGCGCTGCCCTAACATCGCCGTCATGGGAAACAGTTTCTGGGAGACACAGTTTGTGCTCGACCCGCCGGCCGCCCCCGTCGAACGACACGGCGAGGTCGACCTGCACCTGCCGACCGGCGGCGGCCCCCACCCCGCGGTCGTGGTGGTGCACGGCGTTCCCGGGCCGCCCGACGCACCCGACGCCCGGGACTGGCCGCTCTACCGGGGATACGGCGCGCTCCTCGCCGACCAGGGCGTGGTGGTCGCACTCCCCCGGCTCTCCGTGACCAGCCCCGACGACCTGCGCACGGTCGCCGCCCGTGTCGCCGACGCGGCCGACCTGCTCCGCGCCGATCCCCGCGTCGACCCGGAGCGGCTGGCACTCTGGTTCTTCTCCGGCGCCGGGCTGCTGCTCGGCGACTGGCTCCGCGACCCGCCCCGCTGGCTGCGCGGCCTCGCCGCGACGTACCCGCTGCTGGCCCCGCTCCCCGACTGGCCCCCGGTCGACCCGCGCTTCCACCCGCTCGACGCCCTGACGGCGGGCGACGACGGCCGGCCACCGCTCGTGCTGACCCGGGCCGGTCGGGAGCGGCCCGAGGTCACGTCCACCATCGCGGCGTTCACGGCTGCCGCAACCCGGCACGGGCTGCCGTTGCACCTGGTCGACGTGCCGGACGGACGACACGGGTTCGACGCCCTGGACCACACCGAGGAGTCGCGCGCCGCGGTACGCGCCACCCGCGACGCACTGCTCGCCCTGCTCACCGCATGACCACCCAGCCGAAGTGCCGACACCCTCGGCGCACCCAACCGGTCCGCCTGGGCGGCAGGAGCCCGCCCCACCACGCTGATCATGAAGTTGGCTGCCGGATTGTCGGCGTGTCAGCCCGCCAACTTCATGATCAGCGCGGGTGGGTGAACGTTTTGCTCAACGGGGGCGGTGGAGATCTTGGTACGCATCGGGCCGCGGAGGTGCGGTTCGGTACCGAGATCTCCACCGGGTTCACCCTTCGGCGGGCTCCGGGTTGAGGGCGCCCTGGGGTGCGGGATGTGCGGTTTCGTGGGCACTCGAGCGGGGCTGCGGTGAGGCGCCCATGGGCGAGTGTCGGGTTTGTCGGGTTTGGGGTGGTCGGGGTCACTGGCTCGGCGGAATGGTCGCCGGGGGCGGGGCGTTGTACCTGGCAGACCGCGTGGAGCCCGGCCCCCGGGCCGCTGGCAGCCCCGGTCGGGAATGAGCGGCCACCGGCCGTCGTTACCTCACCGGGCCAGCCACCCCCGGGTAGGCGGGCCCCGTGTCGACGGAATGTGCGGCCACCGGCCGTGGTTACAGCCCCCGGAGCCGCCGACCCGGCCACCCCCCGGTGAGCCGGTCGCGCCGGGCCCCTGAGCAGGCCCCCTTTCGGCCGCCGGGCCCACCCCTTTCAGACCTTTCCCCGCACGCAGGCGTCCCCCGCGCCCGCATATCCCCCACCCCCCTGGGAGGCATCATCATGGCTACCACTGTGCTGCGTAAGACTGTGCTGACCGCTGCCGGTATCGCCGCGACCGCCGGTGGGATCGCCGGCCCCGCGATCGCCGCGCACGCCGCCCCCGCCGACAAGGCCACCGTGGTGGCCGACCGTAAGAGCGGCGAGCGGGAGTTGGACGTGCGCTACGAGGCCCAGCCGAACTTCTACTACTGCGGCCCCGCCGCCGCCCGCAACGCCATCAGCGTGCTCGGCAAGAACATCGACGTGCACGCGATGGCCAAGGAGAT
>NZ_JBEZCX010000033.1:0-54393 GCF_040647835.1 Micromonospora sp. NPDC049240 | reverse complement strand
TGGTGACCACCATCCACGCCACCGAGGCGGGCCGGCACCAGGGCTGGCTGCCCGAGGAGATGAACCGCACCATCCACGGCGTCGAGCACTGGCTGAGCAACGCCTCCGCGCGGGTGATCGCCTGCTCCGGCTACATGCGCGACCAGGTGGCCCGGCTGTTCGAGCTGCCGACCGGCCGGATCGACGTGGTGGCCAACGGCGTGGACGACCGCGCCTGGCGGGCCCGCCCGCAGGCGGTCGCCGCCGCCCGCGCCCGCTTCGCCGGTGACGGGCCACTGGTCGGGTACGCCGGCCGGCTGGTCTACGAGAAGGGGGTGCAGCACCTGGTGCACGCCGTGCCGCACCTGGCCGACCGGCACCCCGGCCTGCGGGTGGTGATCGCCGGGGACGGGCCGTACAAGGACGAGCTGGTCGACCAGGCGCACCGGCTGCGCCTCGGCGACACCGTGCGGTTCGCCGGCTTCCTGGACGCCACCCAGCTCCCCGCGGTGCTCGCCGCCACCGACGCCACCGTGATCCCCAGCCTCTACGAGCCGTTCGGCATGATCGCCCTGGAGGCGGCCGCGGCCGGCGCACCGCTCGCGGTGGCGCAAACCGGCGGGTTGGCCGAGATCGTCGAGCCCGGCGTGACCGGGGTGACGTTCCCGCACGGCGACCCGGACGCGCTGGCCGGCGCCGTCGACCGGCTACTCGGCGACGAGGTCTTCGCCCGCCGGGTGGCGCGCAAGGCGCGCGCCATGGTGTCCCGGCAGTACGCCTGGTCGGCCATCGCGGCCCGCACCGCCGCCAGCTACGCCGCCGCCCGGCGGGAGCACCACACGTTCCAGACCCGGCGTGCCGCCGCGATGCTGGCCGGGGGCCGGTCCGCGGTCGCGATTCCGGAGGGAAATCTGCTGGCCGGAGCGGCGAGCTGAGGCGACCCGCCCGGACGGGATAGGTACCGTCCGATCCGTTGGCTATTGTGGACCACGACCAGCGGTGAGGAGTGCGGTGCGGGACGTGGTGATCGCCGGACGATACCGCCTGATCGAGCTGGTCGGCCGCGGTGGGATGGGCCAGGTCTGGCGCGCCCGGGACGAGGAGCTCCAGCGCGAGGTCGCGGTGAAGCAGGTCGTCCCACCGAACTGGCTGGCCGAGCACGAGCGGGACGAGCTGCGCGCCCGGACGCTGCGCGAGGCGCGCACGGCCGCGCGGCTCAACCACCCCAACGTGGTCCGGGTCTACGACGTGGTGCGGGTCCAGGGCGACCCATGGCTGATCATGGAGTACGTCCCGTCCCGGTCGTTGCAGGAGCTGATCGAGGCCGACGGCCGGCTGCCGCCCCGGCGGGCCGCCGGGATCGGGATGGCGGTGCACGCCGCACTGCGCGCCGCGCACGAGGCCGGTGTGCTGCACCGCGACGTGAAACCCGCGAACGTGCTGCTGGCCCGGGACGGCCGGGTGCTGCTCACCGACTTCGGGCTGGCCGTGTTCGAGGGCGGGGACGGCGCCATGACCCGTCCCGGGCTGGTGCTCGGCTCCCCGCAGTACGTCGCGCCGGAGCGCGCCGCCGAGGGCGTGTCCAGCATCGAGGCCGACCTGTGGTCGCTCGGCGCCACGTTGCACGCCGCCGTGGAGGGCCGGTCCCCGTACGCGCGCAGCACCGCGATGGCGACGCTGGCGGCGCTGGCCAGCCAACCGCCGGACCCGGCCCCGCACGCCGGCCCGCTGATGCCGGTGCTGGTCGGGCTGCTGCGCCGCGACCCGCGCCACCGGCTCGGCCACGACGACGTCGCCGGGCTGCTCGCCGACGCCGCCGAGCCGGTCACCGACGCCCCACCCCGGCCGGCCATCGACGCCCCGACCGTGCCCAACCAGCCCCTCCCGCCCGACCGCCGCAAGTCCGGATCGGGGCGCGCGTCCGCAGCCGGGCGCGGGTCCGGGATCGGGCCGGCCGTCCCGCCGCTGAGCGGGTCCGGCGTCGGCGTGCCGCCGGTCCCCCGGCCCGCCCCCACCGTCCCACCGCTGAGCGGCTCCAGCATCGGCGTCCCGCCGGTGCCCCGGTCCGACCCGGCCGAGCCGCCGGCGAGCGGAACCGGCGGCGGCGCCCCACCGGCGAGCGGGAGCACACGGGCCGTCCCGCCGGCCAACGGGGCCCGGTCCCCGGTTCCGCCCGACGGTGGGGCCGGGCCGCCACCGGCGGGTCCGACCGGCCGGGCCGGGGCGCCCTCGACCTCCGGCGAGGTGCGGGCGCAGCCGGACGCCGTAGCGCCGGGCCGCCCGGGCCCGGCCGACGGCCCGCCTCGGCGAGCACCCGCCGGCTCGGCTGCCGCTCCGGACGACGCGGACCCCGCCGTCCAGCCGACCGTGGCCTACCCGGACCTGATGCCGCCGGCCGCGGCGGCCCGGGCGTGGAGCCGGGCGGCGCTGGGCAGCGAGTGGGCACGCCCGGCCGACGGCGAGCCGGAGTCGCGGCCCGGCCGGGAGCGCCACTCGGGCGAGCCGGAGCAGCCGGAGAGCGGCGGCCGGGTCCAGGACACTCCGGACCGGCCGGTGGGCGGGTTCGGGCCCACGGTCCTGACCAGCTTCGTGGACCCGGGCAGTCCCACCGGCCCGGAGGGGCCGGCCGCCCGCGCCGACGCGGCCAGCCCGGTGCACACGCCGGGGCTCGGCGGCGCTCCCACGACGAGCCCGCCCCCGGTCACCTCCGGCGGCCCGGTCGACCCGGCAGCAGGCCGGCTGACCGGCAGTGGCGCGCTCCATGACGACCGCGCGCGAGGGAACGCACCGGCGGGCCTGGTCGGCGACAGCGGCGCCACCTCCGGCGGCCTGACGCCCGGCGTGCCCGGCCGGCGCGGGACCGGCGGCATCGGCTCGCCGGACGACGCCGCCGACGGCGACCGGCGCCGGGCGGCCACCCGGCGCTGGCTCCTCGCCGCGGGGGCCGCGTTGCTGGCGGTGCTGGCCGGCGTCGGCACCGCCCTCGCCGTCGACGGTGACCACCGGCATCAGCCGGACGGTGACGACCAGGGCGCGCCGCCCGGCCAGCCCTGGGAGCGACCGCCCCCGCCCGGCAACGGTCCGGGCGGGCCGCCGCCCCCGCCGTTCCCCTGCATCCGCCCCGACGTGGCCGGCACGCCGGTGCAGAAGGGCCCGCCGCCGGTCGACCCGGCGGTGACCATACCCGCCGGCTGGGTCTGGCCCGCCGACACCGGCGGCTTCCACATCGCGCTGCCCGCCGGGTGGCTCCAGCTCCGCTCCGGCGACACCACCTGCTTCCAGGACCCGGCCACCCGGCGCATCCTGGGCGTCGAGCCGTACCCGGGTGGTGATCCGGTCGGTCGGCTGCGCTCGGCCGAGCGGGACCTCACCTCCGCCGGCCGCCTCCCCGGCTACGACAAGGTCCGGCTCGCCGCCGACGGCGACGGCGCGGAGTGGGAGTGCCGCTGGGACGCGCCGTACGGGGAACGCATGCACGCGCTGCGGGTGCTGCCCGGCGAGGAGGCCGGGTGGACGCTGGGCCTGACCACCTCGGACGCGGACTGGGCCGCCGCCGAGGACCAGTTCGCGCTGATCCGGGACAGCATCCGGCCGATCCGACCCACCCGTACGGCGGGATGACCGTGGCGTCCCGCAGTCGCACCGACTGACTACAGTGGCGTAGTTTCGTCGATCAAGATCTTCGGAAAGGGCGAGCCGAGATGATGGGACCGTCCCACGCGCTGTCCGGCGCGGCGGTGTGGCTGACCGGCTCCTGGGCGCTGGACCAGTTCGCCGACTATCACCAGACGCCGCTGGCGCTGGCGGTGGGCACCGCGGTCTGCGCGGGCGGGGCGCTCTTTCCCGACCTCGACCTCTCCGGCAAGGTGACCCGCAACCAGGGCGGCGCCACCGTGGCCCGGACGTTCGGCGTGTTCAGCCTCTTCGTCGCCGAGGTGATGGAGAAGATCTCGCTCGGCGTCTACTACGCCACCAAGCTCAGCAAGGATCCGCGCCGCAACAACGGGCACCGCACGCTGACCCACACCGTGCCGTTCACCGTGCTGGTCGGGTGGGGCACCACCGCGCTCTGCGCCCACTACGGCAAGTGGGCGGTGGTCAGCATCCTGTTCTTCATGATCGGCCTGGCGTTGCGCGGGCTCTTCGACGAGTGGGCCGAGCGGGCCGGCTGGGTGGTGGTCACGCTGGTGTCCGCCGCCGCGGCCTGGTTCACGTTCGCCAATCTGCCCGGCGACCGGGGCTATCCGATGATCGGCCTCGCGGTCGGCGTGGGCTGCTTCGTGCACATCCTCGGCGACATGATCACTAGGGCCGGGGTGCCGATCCTCTGGCCCATCCCGATCAGACGGCGGATGTGGACGATGATCGGGCTGCCCAACAAGATCGCGCTGCGCACCGGCAGCAAGGCCGAGACGGTCGTGCTGCGGGGCGCGCTGACCGTGCTGGCCGTGCTCGCCGCGCTGGGCCTGGTCGCGCCCTCGGTGCTGCAACGCTTCGACATCCAGGTCTGACGCGGGGCAGCGACGCGGCGCGCCCGGCGTGGCCGGGTCGATCACCGCGGCGGCGGCGCCCCCGGACCTGGCCTCGGACCGCCTGCAAACTTGAGGGCGTAAACGACTCAGGGCCGTCGGCCGGCGGGAGCCAGGTCTGAACCGTCCACGCCATCAGGTTCGCAGGTGTTCGACGTCGGCCGGCCTCAGCGGGGCGTCAGCAGGCAGAACTCGTTGCCGTCCGGATCGGCCAGCACCACGTCGTCGGCGGTGTGCCGGCCCCGGCCGACCCGCGCCGCCCCGAGCGAGAGCAGCCGGTCGATCTCCGCCTCCCGGTCGCCGTCCGCCGGCGGCGCGAGATCCAGGTGTACGCGGTCCCGGCCGTGCCTCGGCATCAGCGGCGGACCGCTCCAGGTGACCTTCGGCCCGCCGCGCGGCGACTGGATCGCGGTCTCCTGATCCTGGTCCCAGACCAGCGGCCAATCCAACGCCGCGCTCCAGAAGTAGCCCACCGCCTGCGTACCGTCGCAGTTCACCGCGCCGACGGACCCGCAGCCGGCGAGGAAGTTGTTGCCCGCCTCGATGACGCAGAACTCGTTGCCCTCGCGGTCGGCGAGCACCACGTGGTCCTCCTCCGCGCCCTGGCCGATGTCGACGTGCCGCCCGCCCAACTCGATCGCCCGCGCGACCGTGCCCCGCTGGGCGTCCGGCGACGCGCTGGTCAGGTCGAGGTGGATGCGGTTCTGCCCGGCCTTCGGCGCCTCGGTCGGCAGGAACCGGATGCGCAGGCCGGCGTCGCCGTCCGGCCGCAGCGCGACCCCCTCGTGCGGGTCGTCGACCACCTCCCGGCCGAGCAACGCCGCCCAGAAGCACGCGAGCCGCAGCGGCTCCCGCGCGTCGTAACTGATCGCGTAAAGGTGGCTCGTCATCGCGCTGTTCGTCTCCGCTCCGCCGTCCGGCCCGGTCCGGCTGGGGGCTCAGACTAGGGAAGAACGCCGCCACCCACAGCCGAATATCGGCAGGCGGGGGTGGCATCAGTGCTCGGGCTCACCGATCAGCTCGTACACGGACAGGCCCACACCGGCGAGCGCGAAGAACACCCCGAACACGCCGGCCAGTTTGTTCGCCCTCTCGAGGGTCTGGGCGGCCAGGAACATCTCCCGGACCGATCAGGCGCCGATGCGCTGCTCGGGGATGGAGAGGCCGTAGAGCGCCATCAGCTCCGGGCTGTCGATCCGGCTGCCGTCGGCCACCGCGTCGCAGGCGATGTCGACGATCTGGTCCTTGTGCGCCAGCAGGTAGGGCCGGGCGCCGACGTCGGCGCTGGCCAGCGTGGCGATGCCGGGCCAGTGCCGGCGGCCGAACAGCATCGGGTAGCCGCGCAGGCCGTCGTAGGTGGCGCAGACCAGCACGTCCGGGTACGGCAGCGCGGTCACCCGGCGGACCGCCACCTCGGTGAGCCCGGGCATGTCCACCGGCACCACGACGACCGCCTCGATACCGTCGTCGGTCAGTGCGGCGAGCCCGGCCCGGATCGAGGAGCCCACGCCGGTGCCCCAGGCGCGGTTGACCACGACGGTGGCGCCGGTCAGGTCGGTGGTCCGCCGCACCTGCTCGGCCGCCGCGCCCAGCACGACCACGACCTGCGCGCAGCCCGCGTCGGTCATCGTGTCGATCATCCGGCGGACCAGTGGCTTCTCGCCCTGGTGCAGCAGCGCCTCGGGACCGCCGATGCGGCGTCCCCCACCCGCGGCGATGATCATTGCAGCGATCCGGTTCAGCGGTGCCCCCTCGACCAGGGGGACGGACCGGGCACAGCCGCGCCCGGTCCGTCCCGTCGTACGCACACCGGGCCCAACGAGCACGGCGGCGAGCGGGTAGCGGGGCAAAACGGAAAAATGTGTGACTATGCCGCGTCGGCGTAGCAGTCCACCGTGGACAGGTCGAGCGGGAACCGGACCGGGGTGTCGCCGAACAACAGCCGGGTGGCCCGCGCCCCGGCGGCGGAGACCGCCTCGGTGACCGCGTCCGCCTCGTCGACCGGGCAGTGCACCATCACCTCGTCGTGCTGGAAGAAGACCAGCTCGGCCGCGGTGCCGGCCAGCTCGGTGCGGAGCGTGGCCAGCAGCGTCGACGCCCACTCGGCAGCGGTGGCCTGGATGACGAAGTTGCGGGTGAACCGCCCCCGGGACCGGGCCGCGCGGGCGGCCGGGCCGTGCGGGTCCACCGGGCCGTCCGACGCCGCCTCGTCCCCGTCGGTGAACCCGACCGCGCCCGGCGGGCAGGTGCGCCCCAGCCACGACCGGACCAGCCCACCCGCCTCGCCGGTGCGGGCGGCGGCCTCGACGTACCCGAACGCGGTCGGGTAGTTCTTCCGCAGCACCGCCAGCGCCGGCACCGCCGCGCCGCCGGTCTGCCCGTACATGGCGCCGAGCAGCGCCACCTTGGCCCGGGCCCGGTCACCGGCGAACGCGTCCCGGGCCAGCGCGGCGTACAGGTCGCCGGCACCGCCCGCGGCGGCCAGCCGCTCGTCGCCGGAGACCGCGGCGAGCACCCGTGGTTCGAGCTGGCCGGCGTCGGCCACCACGAACGTCCACCCCGGGTCCGCCACCACGGCCCGTCGGATCACCTTCGGGATCTGCAACGCGCCGCCGCCGCGCGTCGCCCACCGGCCGGAGACCACGCCGCCGGGGACGTACTCCGGGTGGAACCGGCCGCCGGAGACCCAGGCGTCGCGCCAGGCCCAGCCGTGTGCCGTCCAGACGCGGTACAGCTCCTTGTACTCCAGGACCAGCGGCACCGCCGGATGCTCCACCCCGCGCAGCACCCAGGCCCGGGTGTTCGGCAGCTCCACCCCCGCCCGGGCGAACGCCCGCAACAGCTCCGCGGGCGAGTCGGCGTGCAGGTGGCGTACGCCGAACGCGGCGGCGATCCGGGACTGGAGCTCGGCCAGCCGGCGGGGTGGCCCGCCGACCGGGGACGGCTCGCCGAGCAGCTCGGCCAGGATCGCGTCGTGCACGTCGGCACGCCAGGGCAGGCCGGCCGCACCCATCTCGGCGGCGATCAGCACGCCGGCCGACTCGGCGGCCACCAGGAGCCGGAACCGGCCGGGGTGGGCCGTGGCGGCGATCCGGGCGAGCTGGTCGGCGTACACCCGGGTCAACGCCGTGATGCCCGGGCCCGGCGGGCCGGACGGCGGGTCGAAGAGCGCGCCCTGGCCGTGGCCGGGCGGCTCGGGCGGGCGGGGCGTCGGGTCCGGCGGGACCGGCGCCCCGGTCAGCCGGGCCCAGGCGGCGGGCAACGCACGAGGCTCGCCCCAGCGGCCGGCGTGCCCGAGCAGCAACGTCTCGGTCAGCTCGACGTCATGGCAGCGGTCGAGCCGGACGCCGGCGCGCAGCAGCGCCGGATAGACCGCCGCCCCGCTGGCCCACACCCAGCGGGGCCGCTCGGCAGCCTCGCGGACGGCGACGGCGGCGGCGAGATCCGCCACCTCCTCGACCGGCCCGGTGGGGCGGCCGTCACCGTCCAGCGGTTGCAGCACGCCGCCGCCCCGCTCCCCCGCCACCATCGCCACCGCCCCCACGGACGCGATTCTGCCTCGCCCCACCGACACGCTGCGCGGGTAAGGAGGGGCCCCTTGTTAACGCCTGCGGTAGAGAAGGGGCACCTTCTCACCGCGACGCGTTAGAAGGGGGCCCCTCCTTACCCGCGAGCGTGGGGCTACTTGCCGACGCCGGCGGTGAGGCCGGACTGCACCTGGCGCTGGAAGACGATGTACACGATCAGCACCGGCAGCATCGCCATGGTCACGCCGGCGAACAAACCGGACCAGTCGGACTTGTAGCCCTGGTTGACCGACAACTCGATCAGCCCCTGCGCGATGACCTGGTGCTTCGGCTCACCGGCCACCGACTGCATGAGCAGCGTCGGCAGGTACCACTGGTTCCACTGGCCCAGCACGTTGAAGATGCCGATGCTGATCAGGCCCGGCTTGGCCATCGGCAGCATCACGCTGAAGAACGTGCGGGTGTGCGAGGCCCCGTCCACCGAGGCCGCCTCCGCGATCGAGTCGGGCAGCGTCCGGAAGAACGAGTGCATGAAGAAGATCGTGAACGACAGCGACCAGGCCACGTAGACCAGGATCAGCATGACGTGCTTGTTCGGGCCGAGCAGCGGGAAGCTGACCCCGGTGTTGTAGACGCCCTTGAACAGCGGCACCGCGGCCAGGTAGATCGGCAGCGTCAGGCCGGACAGGAACATGTAGTAGATCAGCCGGTTGCCGCGGAACTCGAACCGCGCCAGCGCGTACGCGGCCATCGAGCCGAGCAGCATGGTCAGCGTGACGCTACCGACCAGCACCAGCAGGGTGTTCAGGAAGAACGAGCCGAGGTGCCCCTCGGTCCACGCCCGGCCGAAGTTCTCGAAGTGCAGTTTGTCCGGGATCAGGGACAGCGGCTCGCGGATGACCTCCGAGTCGTCCTTGAGCGCGGACATCACCACCCACAACAGCGGGTAGATGACCATCACGGCCCAGACCACCAGGAAGATGTGGGAGAAGCCGTTGAAGATCCGGGCGCCGACTCCGCCGCGGTGCCGCTCCCCCCGGCGTACGGGGGCAGCCCCGGACCCGCTGGTGGCCTGTCCGGCCCGGTCGAGATCGGATGTCGCCGTGCTCATCGCCGCGCCTCCTTCAGTACTCGATACGGTCACGACGGGTGATCCTCAACTGCACGGCGGCGAGCAGGATCGTGAAGATGGCCAGCGCGACACCCATCGCGCAGGCGTAGCCGAACTGGCCCTTCTGGAACGCGGTGAAGTTGAGCACCGACGCGAAGATCTCGCTGGCGTGGTTCGGCCCGCCCTGGCTGGGCGTCATGACGAAGACCAGCGCGTACATGTCCAGCGCGATGAAACCGAGGTAGACCCAGGCGACCGAGATGCTGTCCCGCAGCAGCGGCAGCGTCACCTTGAAGAACGTGTGGAACCGGCCCGCGCCGTCGAGGATCGCGGCCTCGTAGATGTCCTTCGGGATCGACTGCATGGCGGCCGAGAAGAGCACCATGTAGAACCCGGCGCCGCTCCACACCGCGATGAGCAGCAGCCACCACAGCACCGCCGGCACGCCGAGAAACGGTTCCGGGTCGGCGGTGAACGCGATCGGGTTGTCCGCGTCTACCATCCCGATCTTGATCAGCAGGCCGTTGATCAGGCCCTGCCCGTCGGTCCGGTAGATCTGCTGCCACATCACGGCGATGACCACCAGCGACAGCACCTGCGGGAAGAAGAAGATCACCTTGTAGAGCGCGGAGCCGAAGACCCCGCGGATGCCGGCCCTGTCCTCGCGTCCGCCCACGTTGAGCAGGAACGCGAGGAACAGGGCCAGCGCGATCGTGAACAGCGGCACGGTGACCAGGAAGAACACGTTGTGCCAGAACGCCTTCCGGATCAGCTCGTCGGAGAACAGCCGGACGTAGTTGTCCAGCCCGACGAAGCGCTGGGAATCCGAGTACCCACCCCAGTCGGTCAGCGAGTAACCCGCCGCCTGCGCGAACGGCCACACCACGTAGAACAGGTACAGCGCGACGGGCAGGGCCAGGAAGCCCGTGACGAAACGCGCGACTCCGTGCCGCATTGGACTCACTTCCTCGAACAGCGTCAGGCGGTGCGGGTCTGCTTCTTGATCGACGAGTCCTTGGCGACCTTGTCGGCGGCCGCCTGCATCTTGTCGACGAACTGCGCCGCGGTGAGCCGGCCGGCCATCAGCTCCTCGGAGAGGTTCTGGCTCTCCTTGTCCAGGTCGGCGTAGAAGTCCGGGAACTTCACCGAGATCAGCTCGCCGCTGCCGCCCTTGACCAGGCTGTTGGCGCTGGCCAGCGCCGTGTCCTGGACGTTGTCGCCGGAGCCCTTGGTGGAGGCCAGCGACTTGGTCAGCTCGGCGAACTTCGCCGACCCGGCCTTGGACAGGATGGCCCGCAGGAACTCCTTCGCGGCCTCCTTGTTCGGCGCCTTGCTGGGCACCACGAAGCCCTCGCCGGAGGCGGCGAAGACGTCCTTGGCGGCCTTGTCGCCGGCCTTGCTCCAGTAGTCCGACATGGTCAGCTCGAAGCCGGGCGGGATGGTCGCCGCCATCTCGTTCTTCAGCCACGTGCCGACCTGGATGAACGCCGCCTTGCCGTCGAGGAACGCCTGCTGCGACTGGGTGTGGTCGAGCTTGCCCGGCAGCAGCAGCTTGTCCTTGACCAGCTTCTCCCACGGCTCCAGCGCGGCGACGATCCCGTCAGCCTTCCAGGCGCCGTCCTTCAGGTTGTCGATGTCGACGACGGCCTGCTTGCCGACCGCCTTCCAGATGCTGGCGAACAGCGCCCAGCGCGGGTAGTAGCCGTGCGCCGCGTCGTGCACGTACGGCGCCATGCCCTTGGCCTTGATCTTCGGCGCCAGGGCGAAGAACTCGTCCCAGGTCGTCGGCGCCGTCCAGCCCTCCTTCTTGAACAGCGCCGCGTTGTACCAGTTGCCCCAGACCGTGTACGCGACGTTCACCACGTAGAACTTGCCGTTCTGGGTGCCGTCGCCGACGGTGCCCGGCAGCAGCGAGTCGCCGACCGTGCCCTCGCCGTCCCAGGCGGGCGCCGTGAGCAGGTCGTCGAGCGGCTCGATGGCGCCCTCGTTGATCAGCGTGCTGCGGTCCATCATGTCGGCGCCCGAGTTCATCACCAGGTCGCTCGGCTGGGTCGCCATCTTGGGCTGCTCTTCGGTCTTGATCTTCTGGGTGGAAGACATGTTGACCGTGACGTTCGGGTGCTTGGCGTTGAAGACGACCTTGTCCTCCTTGGCCCACTGGTCGCCCAGCCCGCCGTTGAAGACGACCACCTTGACCGCGCTGCCGTCCTTGACGCCGAACGGGTTGTCCTTGCTCTTGGCCGCGCCGCCGCCGTCGGACTTGCTCGGCTCACTGCCGGCGCAGGCGCTGAGCAGACCGGCCGCCGGGATGGCCAGCAGACCGGCCGCGCCGGCGCGCTGGAGCAGCGTCCGACGGCTCAGGTCGGACTTCTCGGGGATAACCGACATCTTTGTCTCTCCTTGTGGTGTCGGGTCAGGCGGTTCGCCGGAGGCGCCCGGCGTACCGCGACTCGAGGGCGTTGTTGTGCTCGTCCCCACCGGGGACGTTGGCGGAGAGGTAGACAGGGGGCACCTCTCCGGCCTGGTGGAACCGTCGTACGACCTCCGCGGTCAGCAGCTGCGCCAGCAGCGCCGCGGTGACCGAGGAGACCGCACAGACCGCGCCGCCGCCCTCGAGCGGCAGCAGTGCGTCGCCGTACGGCGCGCCGTTGTCCAGCACGACGTCGGCGAGGTCGGCGAGCCGGTGCCCGGAGGGGTGCCTAGAGGCGACCCGGGCGGTGTGCTCGACCGAGGTGACCGCGATCAACGGGTGGCCACCGCGTTTGACCAGCGTCGCCAGCTCGACCACCGAGCCGTTGATGCCGGACTGCGAGGCGACCACGAACACGTCCTCGGGCTGCGGCGCCGCCAACCCGAACAGCCGGTGCGCCACCGTCGGGTCCCGTTCCAGCTTGGGGTCGGCGAGCACGTCGCGGGGCGCGTCGCCGTGCAGCACGAGGTCGTGCAGGGAGAGCCGGTTACTGGGGACCAGGCCACCGGCGCGGGCCACCAGCTCGGCGGCGAACGCCTCCGAGTGGCCGGCGCCGAACGCCTGGAGGACGCCGCCGGCACGCAGTCCGCCGGCGATCAGGTCCGCCGCCCGGTCCACCGCGTCCGCCTGGCTGTCCACCAGCCGGTCGAGGACCGGTCGGACGGCGTCCGCGTACCGCTGGGCACTGATCATGAGTGGGCCCCCTTGGCGGCCTTGTGCCCGTCGACGGCCTGGGCGGTACGCCGGAAGGCCGCGTGGGCGCGGTCGTGGGTGCGCTGCGCCACCGCGATGTAGAGCAGGTCGAGCACGACGAGCTGCGGATGCCGGGCGGAGAGCGCGTCCGGCCGGAACGTGGTGGCCTGACTGGCGGTGACCAGCACGATGTCGGCCAGCTCGGCCAGCGGCGAGCGCGGGAAGCCGGTCAGCGCGACGGTGGTGGCCCCGCGACTGCCCGCCTCGGCGAGCAGCTCGATCGTCTCCCGGGTCTGGCCGGTGTGCGAGATGCCGAGCGCGACGTCGCCGACGCCCAGCAGCGCGGCGCTGGCCAGCCCCTCGTGCACGTCGCTCCAGGCCCAGGCGGCCACCCCGATACGGTGCAGGCTGAACTGCATCTCCTCGCCGACCAGCGCGCTGCCGCTGGCGCCGAAGATGTTCACCCGGTTCGCCCCGGCGATGGCCATCGCCGCCCGCTCCACCTCGTGCAGGTCGAGCAGCGCGGCGGTGTCGTGCATGGCCCGCGTGTCGGCGGCCATGATCTGGTCGAGCACCCGGGACAGCGGGTCTCCGGGCTGGATCTCCCGGCCGATGTCGACGGTCCAGCCCGCCGAGCGGGCCCGGCCGGTCTCGGCGGCGATGCCGAGCCGCAGGTCGGCGTAGCCCTCGAAGCCCATCGCCCGGCAGAACCGGGTGATGGTCGCCGGTGAGGTGCCGCTCCGCTCGGCCAGCTCGACGATGGTGGCCCGGGCCGCCGCCTCCGGGTCGCTGAGCACGTGCTCGGCCACCCGGCGCAGCGCCCCGGTCAGCTCCCCCGCGCCGGCCCGGACCCGGGCCAGCACCCCGTCGACGCTCCGCCGGTCGGCCGGCGCGGCATCGACCACCGCGGTTGCCGCGGAAGTCTCGACCTCGTGCTCGACCATCGGCGAAAGCCTTTCGGAAAAGAGTGTTAACTGTTAGTGGTAAAAGTTCTTACTGACGGCCCCTCCGTGTCAAGAGCGTGGGCGAAGTTTTCAAACTGTTACCTGGCGCACGGCCGCGATCTTGCGCGCGGAGGGCCTGGCCGGACAGCATGAGGACCATGTCGGACACCGTCGTGGTCGGCCTCGATGTGGGAGGCACGTCCACCCGCGCCACCGCCGTGAGCCTCGACGGCGCACGCCTGGGCACCGGCCGGGCCGGGGGCGGCAACCCGACCAGCCACGGCGCCGACCGGGCCGCCGCCGAGCTGCTCGCCGCCCTCCGCGCGGCGCTCGCCGAGGTCGACCCGACCCGGGTACGCGCCGGCGTGATCGGCCTCGCCGGCGCCGGCCGCCTCCGCGCCGATCCCGAGGGACGCGCCGCCTTCGACCGGGCGTGGGCCGAGGCGGGGCTGCGCTGCCCGTACACGGTGCACGGCGACGCCCTGGTCGCGTACGCCTCCGGCACGGCCGCCCCGGACGGCACCGTGCTGATCGCCGGCACCGGCGCGATCGCCGCCCAGGTGCACGCGCTCCGCCTGGACCGCGTCGCCGACGGCCACGGTTGGCTGCTCGGCGACGCGGGTTCCGGGTTCTGGCTGGGACGGGAGGCGGTCCGCCGGCTCCTGACCGACCTGGACCGGGCCGAGGCGCCGGGGGAACTGGCCCGCCGCGTGCTGGCCGAACTGACCGGCTCGACCGAGGTGGCCGCCCGCCCCCGGGAGACCGCCGGGGCCGTGGTGCAGGCGGTCACCCGACGACCGCCGGTGGACCTGGCCCGACTCGCGCCACTCGTCGTCACCGCCGCCCGCCAGGGCGAGCAAGCCGCCAGGGCGATCATCGCCGAGGCCGCCGCGCTGCTGGCCGAGAGCGTCTCCCGGATCCGTCCCGCCGACGCGACCGACCCGGTGGTGCTCGGCGGCGGCCTGCTCACCGGCGACACCCCGCTGGCCACCGTCGTCCGCGCCGAACTGGCCCGCCGCTGGCCGGCCGCCCCGCTGCACTCCGCCGGGGACGGCGCCGCCGCCGCGGCCTGGCTCGCCGCCCGGGACCTGCCCGAGGCCACCGACCCGGCGGCGCTGCACGCCCGACTCGTCCCGCCCCCCGCCTGACCACCCCGCACCGGCGGGAGCAACGGTGGCGACCGTCCCGGGACGTACCTCCGGTCGAAGTGCCTACGAACTTGAGCGCATAGGTGGGTCAACGCGGTGACCCATCCCTGTACTCAAGTTCGTAGGCACTTCGTACCGCCCTGAGGGCTCACCGTCCGACGCCCGGAACTCACCTCGACGCATTGCCCGATCCGGGCGCGGCCGACGCCACGGGTCACCCTGTCCACCGCGCGGATCAAAAACGGACAGGCGGCGCGTGTCGCCGGGCGAGCGAGGGGCCGGCCGACACGAGGTCGACCGGCGCCCTGGGCAAGCCTGGTCAGCCGATCGGGCCGCCGGACCATCCCTGCTGAGTCGGGTGACCCGGCTGGGCCGAATTCCCCGGCTGGGCCGGCTGCCAGCCCTGGGACACGGGCTGCCCGTACTGGGGCTGCGGCGCGCCGGCGAACTGGTGCGCGGCGGCCTGCTCGCGAGCCTCCCGGCGGGCCTTCACCGCGCGCACGATCAGCAGGATCGGCAGGATGAAGACGTAGAAGAAGATCCGGTAGCTGCCGCCGTCGAAGAGGAACAGCAGGTAGAAGCCGTACGCGAAGAAGGCCAGGCCGACGATCACGTTGAGGACGCGCGACCCGGTCCCCTGCTCCTTGATGGCGACGCCGACGGCGACCATCGCGATGCCGCCGAGCAGCAACAACAGCGTGTAGATGAGAAAACACTGTCCCGTTGCCTGTGGCAACCACCACCTCACTTGAGCTGCCCGGCGGTCAGGCCGGCCTGGATCTGCCGCTGGAACGCCACGTAGACCACCAGCACCGGCAGCACCGCGATGGTGAGCCCGGCGAAGAGCTGGGCGTAGTCGCCGGCGTAACCCTGGCTGACCGCCAGCGAACTCAGGCCCTGGGCGAGCATCCGGTTCGGCCCGTCGCCGGGGATGAGCACCTGCGGCAGTAGGAACTGGTTCCAGTGACTGAGGAAGTTGAAGATGCCGACACTGATCAGTCCCGGTCGCGCCATCGGCAGCATCACCCGGAAGAAGAGCCGGAAGTGGCCGCAACCGTCGATCATCGCGGCCTCCGCCACCGAGGTCGGCAGCGTCCGGAAGAAGGCGGTCAGGAAGAACACCGTGAACGGCAGCGAGTACGCCGTGTAGACCAGGATCAGCCCCGGCCAGGTGCCGAGCAGGCCGACGCTGCGCACCACGAAGAAGAGCGGCACCAGGGCCAGGAACACCGGGAACATCATGCCGCCGACGAACAGGTAGTACACCACCTGGCGGCCGCGGAACTCGTACCTGGCGAACACGTATGCGGCGGTGGCGCCGAGCAGCATGGTCAGGCTCAGCGAGCCGGCCACCACCACCAGGCTGTTCAGGAAGAACCGGCCGATGTGGGCGGTGGTCCAGGCGCGCGCCCAGTTGTCGAACCGCAGCGCCTCCGGCAGGCCCCACGGGTCGGCGATGATCTCGCCGTTGCTCTTCAACGAGCTGAGCAGCATCCAGGCCAGCGGCAGGATGGTCATCGCGGCCCAGAGCAGCAGGAAGCCGTGCGAGAAGACGTTGGCCACGCCCGTCTCGCGGCGCGGCGGACGGTCGGCCGGCACCCGGGCCTGCGCTGTGCTCACGAGTACTCGATCCGATCACGCCGGGCGGTGCGCAGCGCCAGCACCGCCACCGAGAGGGTCAGGAAGAACATGGCCACGCCGATCGCGGAGGCGTACCCGAACTTGTTCTCGCTGCCGAACGAGGTGTCGTACATCCGCAGGCCGATCACGTCGGAGGAGAAGTTCGGGCCGCCGTTGGTCATGAGCTGCACCAGGATGAAACCGTCAAGCGCGGCGATGGCCAGGTAGATCCAGGCCACCTGGATGGTGTCCCAGAGCAGCGGGATGGTGATCTTCCGCAGCATGGTGGCGCGGGACGCGCCGTCGAGCAGCACCGCCTCGTAGATGTCGCGCGGGATGGCCTGCATGGCGGCGCCGAACAGCACCACGTAGAACCCGACGTTGCTCCACACCATCACGGCCAGCACGCACCAGAACGCGAACCGCGGATCACCCAGCCAGGCCGGCGGGTCGGCCAGCCCGATCGCGCGCAGGGCGCCGTTGAGCAGGCCGCTGGTCGGGCTGTAGATCTCCTTCCACAGCAACGCGATGATCACCACGGAGAGCACCTGCGGGAAGAAGTAGACCAGCCGGTAGAGCGCGGTGCCGCGTACCCCGGTCACCCCGGCGCGGCCCCTGCGCCCGCCCATGGTGAGCATGCTGGCAAAGAAGAGACCCAGCGCGATGGTCACCACCGGGACCACCGCGAGCAGGATCGCGTTGTTCTTCAACGCGTTCCAGACGTACCCGTCGTGCAGCAGGGTGCGGAAGTTCGCCAGGCCGACCTGGTCGGCCTGCGCGGAGTAGCCCAGCCAGTCGGTGGTCGAGATCTGGAACGCCTGGAGGTACGGCGAGAGCACGAAGATGCCGTAGATCGCCAGCGGTGGCAGCAGGAAGCTGAGGATCAGCGGGAGTCGGCCGTGTCGCATCCGATCGTCACGCGGCCCGCTTGTACTTCTTGACGGAGTTGTCCTGCGCGATCGAGTCGGCGCCCCGCTGGCACTGGTCGAGGAACTCGGTCGGGGAGATCCGGCCGCTGAAGAACTCGCCACAGGCCGCGTCGACCAGGTTGCGCTCCAGCTTGCGGTAGTAGTTGTTGTAGACCCAGTTGAACCCGTTGGCGCCGGACGCGTCCAGCGCCTTGACCACCGTGGCCAGCCCGAACGGCAGCTCGACGCCGTCGGTGGCGCCGGCGACCACGGGCAGGCTGGCGACCTTCTTCGTGAAGTCCTGGGCGCCCTTGCGCGACAGCATGGTCCGGAAGTACTCCAGCCCACCGGCCACGTTCTTCGCCTTCGCCGGCACCATGAACGGCTCGCCCGCGGTGCCCCGGATCGCCTCGAACGGCAGCTTGTCGCCGCTGCCCAGGCTCGGCGTCGGCGCGACCGTCATGTTGAAGCCGGCCGGGGTGACGTCCTTCTGCTCGCTCTCCAGCCAGGAGCCGCAGGAGATGAACGCGGCCTTGCCCTGGCACCAGGCGGTCTGCGACTGCTTGTGGTCCAGGCCCGGGGAGCCGGCGAGGATGAACTTGTCCTTGACGATCTGGTGCCAGGCGTCGGCGGCCGTCTTCATGGCGTCCGACTTCCAGGCGTTGGGCTCCAGGTTGTCGATGGCCAGCGCGACCGACGGGCCGCCCAGCTTGATCGCGGTGGAGATCACCGGCCAGCTCATGTAGCGCGGGTGCAGGCCGGCGTACGTCCAGGGGGCGATGCCGGCGGCCTTGATCTGCCGGCAGAGCGCGATGTGCTCGTCCCAGGTCTTGGCGTAGCTCCAGCCGCGGTCGGCGAAGAGCTTGGTCGAGTGCCAGATGCCGTACACCGTGTAGGTGTAGTTGAGCACCAGGAACCTGCCGTCGTAGGAGCCGACCTCGACGGTGCCGGGCAGCAGCGTGTCCTTGACCGTCTTGCCCGGAACGTCGAGGCTGGGCGCGGCGAGCAGCTCACCGAGGTCGGCCAGCGCGTTCTGCGAGACCAGACCGTTGAAGTCGATCTGGCCGGCGCCGGAGTTGTTGACCACGTCCGGGGGGCTGCCGTCGACGAAGCGCGGCTGGAGCGTCTTGCTGATCTCCTGGGTGGCCGAGTGCTTGATCTCCGCCTTCGGGTACTTCTCCTTGTACATCGCCTCGTGGGCCTTGGCGTACTCCTCGCCGAAGCCGCCGTTGAAGATCACCACCTCCAGCGGCGCGTCCTCCTTGACGCCGAGCGGGTTCTGCTCGCTCTTGGTGCCCTGGTACGTGCCGCCGTCGCCCTTGTCGTCGCCACCGGAGGTGGCGCAGCCGGCGAGCAGCCCGGCGGCGGGGGTGGCCAGCAGACCGGCGGCGGCACTGCGCCGGAGGATCTCACGCCTGTTCATCGCATCTCCTCGGTGACTCCGTCGCTTCTCTTCACGGGGCACATTTTCGTTGAAGAATTTCTACGCCGACGCGACGCGGACCACAAGACCTCATGACCGATCCGTTATCCGTCCCGGCCGGAGCCGACTGGCATAGCCTGGGTCCATGCGCCGCCTGCGGCAGCTCGCCGAGCGCACGCCGCCGGAGCGGGAGCGCTACGTCGACCTGCTCCGGGCGCTGGCCATCACGATGGTCGTGCTCGGCCACTGGGGCGTGACCGCGATCGGGTACGACCACGGCCGCCCGGCCGGTCACTCGGCGCTGGCCGACCTGCCCTGGGCCTGGCCGCTGACCTGGCTGGCCCAGGTGATGCCGGTGTTCTTCCTGGTCGGCGGCTACGCCAACGCCGCCTCGCTGGCCGCCCGCCGCGGCCGGGGCGGGACCGCGACCGGCTGGCTGGTCGACCGCAGCGCCCGGCTGGTCCGGCCGACCACCACGCTGCTGCTGGTGCTGGCCGCCGGCGCGGCGGTCGCCTCGGCGCGCGGCGCCGACCCGGCGCAGGTCCGGACCGTGGTCTGGTTCGCGACCATCCCGCTCTGGTTCCTGGTCGCCTACTTCGTGGTGGTGGCGCTGACCCCGCCGATGACCGCGTTGCACCGCCGGTTCGGGCTGGCCGTGCCGGTGGTGCTGGTCGCGCTCGTCGCGCTCGGCGACCTCGGTCGGCTTCTCGGCCCGGCGGTCCTGGCCGACGGCAACTACCTGTTCGCCTGGCTGGCCGTGCACCAGCTCGGTTTCGCCTGGTTCGACGCGAGCCGGTCGGCGGCCCACCCCGCCGGAACTGCCGCCCCGGGCCCGGACCGCACGGCCGCGCCCGCCGACCCCGACCCGGGCGCCGCCGCCGAACGGGCCGGTCTGCGCCGTCGCCGGCTGCCACTGGGCCGCCGGGCCGGCGGCACGCTGCTGGCGGTCGGGTTGGTCGCGCTGGTGCTGCTGACCGTGGTCGGGCCGTACCCGGTGGCGATGCTGCACGTGCCCGGCGAACGGCTGGACAACGCCGCGCCGCCGAGCCTGGCGCTGCTCGCCGCCGCCACCGCCCAGCTCGGGCTGATCCTGCTGCTGCGCCGCCCGGCCGGCCGTTGGCTGCGGCGGCCCGGCCGGTGGCAGGCGGTGATCGCGGTCAACGCGGTGGTGCTCACCGTCTTCCTGTGGCACCTGACCGCCGCGATCCTGCTGATCGGCCTGCTGGCCGCGCTCGGCGTGCTGCCCACTCCCCCGGTCGGCTCGGCGGCCTGGTGGGGCTGGCGGGTGCCGTGGCTGCTCGCCCTGACCGTGGCGCTGGCCGCGCTGGTCGCCGTCTTCGGCCCGGTCGAGGCCCGCACCCGCCGCCCACCCCCGACCGGGCCGGCCGGCGACGGCGGCCGGCGGCTGCGCACCACGCTCGCCGTCATCGGGTACGCCGGGCTGGTCGCCGGCCTGCTGCTGAACAGCCTCGCGCCGAAGGCCGCGTCGGAGCCGCTCGGCCTGCCCGTCCCGGCGCTTGTCGCGTACCTGGCCGGGGCGGGGCTGCTGCGGCTGCTCAGGTCTGGGTGGGGAAGCCGAGGTTGACCCCGCCGTGGCGCGGGTCGAGCCAGCGGCTGGTGACCACCTTGCCCCGGGTGAAGAACGCCACCCCGTCGGCGCCGTGCGCGTGCAGGTCGCCGAAGAGCGACGCCTTCCAGCCGCCGAAGGAGTAGTACGCCATCGGCACCGGGATCGGCACGTTGATGCCGACCATGCCGGCCTCCACCTCGTGCTGGTAGCGCCGGGCCGCGCCGCCGTCGTTGGTGAAGATCGCGGTGCCGTTGCCGTACGGGCTGGCGTTGACCAGTTCCACCGCCTCGTCGTACGAGCCGACCCGCAGCACGCCCAGCACCGGGCCGAAGATCTCGTCGGTGTAGATCGACATCTCCGGCGTGACGTGGTCGAACAGCGTCGGGCCGAGCCAGAAGCCGCCGGGTTCGCCGTCCGGGGTGACGTCCCGCCCGTCCACCACCGGCACCGCGCCGGCCGCGATCCCGGACTCCACGTAGCTGCGGACCCGCTCCGCGTGCGCGGCGGTGACCAGCGGCCCCATGTCGCAGCCGCGCCGGCCGTCCCCGGTGCGCAGCCGGCCCATCCGCGCGGCGATGCGGGCCACCAGCGCGTCGGCCACCGGCTCCACCGCGACCAGCGCGGAGATCGCCATGCACCGCTCCCCCGCCGAGCCGAAACCGGCGTTGACCGCGGCGTCGGCGGCCAGGTCCAGGTCGGCGTCGGGAAGCACCACCATATGGTTCTTCGCCCCGCCCAGCGCCTGCACCCGCTTGCCGGACAGCGCGCCGCGCTGGTGCACGTACCGGGCCACCGGGGTGGAGCCGACGAACGACACGGCCCGGACGCCGGGGTGGTCGAGCAGTGCGTCGACCGCCTCCTTGTCGCCGTTGACCACGTTGAACACCCCGTCGGGCAGGCCCGCCTCGGTGAACCACTCGGCCAGCAGCAACGCCGCGCTCGGGTCCTTCTCGCTGGGCTTGAGCACCACCGCGTTGCCGCAGGCGATCGCCACCGGCACGAACCAGAGCGGCACCATCACCGGGAAGTTGAACGGGGAGATCACCGCGACCACGCCCAGCGGCTGCCGCAGGCTGTACGAGTCGACCTCGGTGGAGACGTTCTCGCTGAACCCGCCGCGCAGCGCCGGGGCGATGCCGCAGGCGTACTCGATCACCTCCAGGCCGCGCTGGACCTCGCCGGCGGCGTCCGCCAGCACCTTGCCGTGCTCGGCGGTGATCGCCTCGGCGAGCCGGTCCCGGCGGGCGTGCACCAGCTCCCGGACGGCGAACAGCACCGCCGTGCGCCGGGCCAGGGAGGCGTCCCGCCAGCCGCGGGCCGCGCGCTCGGCGGCCTGCACCGCGCCGGCCACGTCGGCGGTCCCGGCGAGCGCCACCCGACCGGTACGCCGGCCGGTGGCCGGGTCGAAGACGTCAGCGCGCCGCTCGGAGTCCCCGGTGGTCCGCTTGCCGTCGACGTAGTGCCCGATGACGGTCATGCCACCACCGCCACGCAGGTCCGGATCGCGTCGACCAGGACGGCCAGGCCCTCGCGGGCCTCGTCCTCGGTCAGCGTCAGCGGCGGGCCCATCCGCACCACGTTGCCGTACAGGCCGCCCTTGCCGACCAGCAGACCGCCGGCCCGGCACGCCTCGAAGACCCGGGTGGTCAGCTCCGGGTCCGGCTCGACGGTGCCGGGGCGGACGAACTCGACGGCCAGCATGAGGCCCTTGCCGCGGACCTCGGCGACCCGGTCCAGGCCGGCGGTGGCGGCCCGCAGGCCGTCGGCGAGGATCGCGCCGACCCGGGCGGCGTTGGCCTGGAGGTCGTGGTCGAGCAGGTAGTCGAGCACCGCGTTGCCGGCGGCGGTGGAGACCGGGTTGCCGCCGAACGTGGAGAAGCTGATCGCCGGCACCGTCTCCAGCACCTCGGCCCGGCCCACCACGCCGGCCAGCGCGAAGCCGTTGCCGATGCCCTTGGCGAAGGTGAG
The DNA here is from genome assembly GCF_040647835.1 of Micromonospora sp. NPDC049240. Lineage (NCBI taxonomy): Bacteria > Bacillati > Actinomycetota > Actinomycetes > Micromonosporales > Micromonosporaceae > Micromonospora > Micromonospora sp. NPDC049240. Next base: position 32,503 of record NZ_JBEZCX010000033.1, on the reverse strand, counting down.
CAGGTCCGGCGTGACGCCGTGCGCCTGGTAGCCCCAGAAGTGTTCGCCGGTGCGCCCCCAGCCGGTCTGCACCTCGTCGCTGACGAGCAGGATGCCGTGCTCGTCGAGCACCTTCTTCCAGGCCGCGAACAGCCCGTCCGGGGCGTAGGTGAAGCCGCCGACGCCCTGGATCGGCTCGGCGATCAGGCAGGCCACGTCGCCGGCGGTCTGGGTGGCGAGCACCTCGCGCAGGTCCTCGACCGCGGCGTCCACCCGGTCGGCGGCGTCGAGCCGGGCCAGCAGGCCGCGCAGCCGCTCACCGGAGTGCAGCCAGGCCACCTGCAACGGGTTGAGCGCGCTGGCCGTCCAGCCGCGGTTGCCGGTGACGCCCATGGTCGCGTACGACCGGCCGTGGTAGCTGTTGCGCACCGCGAGGATCTGGTGCGAGCGGCGGTGGTTGGTGGCGACCAGCAGCGCCGCCTCGTTCGCCTCGGTGCCGGAGTTGGTGAAGAAGACGCGGGCGTCCGGGATGCCGGAGAGCCGGGCGATCTTCTCGGCCAGGTCGACCTGCTGCCGGATCAGGTAGAGCGTGGAGCTGTGCACCAGGCCGGTGCGCAGTTGCCGCTCCACCGCCTCGCGGATCTCCGGGATGTCGTAGCCGATCATGTTGGTCAGCACGCCGCCGAAGAAGTCCAGGTAGCTGCGGCCGGCCGAGTCGGTCACCCGGCGGCCGGAGCCGGCGACCAGTTCGAGTGGTTCCGCGTAGTAGAGCGGCATCCAGGACGGGAGCACGGCCCGGTGCCGGGCCAGCAGGTCGTCGGTCATCGCGCACCCTTCAGCGGCGGGTCTGGTTCCCGCACGCTGCCACCGCGCCGGGGCCGGGACAACTGTCACTGTGTCGCGCGGCGACCCCGCCCACCTGACACCACGTACCCGATCAGGTCGGCACGGCGGGGGGCCGGTGCACGGCGAACCGCCGCGCACCGGCCCGTGGGCCGGGTGGTCAGTTGACGAAGACCGCCGGGCTGCCGGTCTTGCTGGTGTCGCGCACCGGCGAGTACGTCGCGGTGAAGTACGCGGTGCTGAAGCAGAGCGACGTGCCGGAGAACTTGGTCAGGGTCTGGTTGGTGAACGCGATCGAGTTGGTGGCGTTGGCCGCCACGCCGGTCAGCTTGTTGGTGCTGGTCCGGTAGACGCAGGTGATCGGGCCGAGCAGCGAGTTCAGCACCACGGTGCTCTGGATCGGCGCGGTCGCGGTGCCGGAGATGGTGACCACGCCGCCGCTGGTGACCGACGTGGTGTACGGCAGGTTGTTGACGGTCACGCTCTGCACGCCGGTGGTGCCGATGATGTTGCTGGTGCAGCTCGTGAACGACTGCGCGGTGAGGCTCTCGGTGGCGGTGCCGGGAGCGGTCGGGTTGGTCAGCACCTTGGCGCTGAACGTGGACGCGGCGCACTTGACCCCGGTGGTGCCGCTGGCCGAGGAGTAGAACGTCGCGTTGGTGCCGGTCTTCAGGCTGGCCTGGATGACGTCGTTTACCGACACGGCGGTGCCGGCCGCGGTGGGGTAGGTCAGCACGGCGCTGGCCAGCGAGGTGGAGGGGGCGGCGGTGGCGGGGGTGGCGCCGACCAGACCGGTCAGCAGCGCCAGGGCGGCGAGGCCCGCGCCGATGCGTCCGTACCTGGGCATGGTGGTTCCTTCCGGCGGTGGGACGGGGGTGGTGGTGGAGCCGGACGGCGATAATGACGCCGTTCGAGCCCTTCCGTGGTGATCACCAATGGTGACGGGCTGTGAACTGAGCGTGTCGAAAGTTATAAACCTCAGAGGGTCGTAAAGTCAACGCATCACGGAAGGGCGATATCTTGACCATGCAGAGCCCGCCGCCGCCGGCACCACTGCCGGGTGCCCGGCACGGCCGCGATCCGGACCGCGCCATCAAGCGCGGGCCCCGGCGGGTACCGGCCGAGGAGGTGGCCGCGACCCAGCGCGACCGCCTCTTCGACGGGCTGGTCCGCGAGGTCGCCACCCGGGGGTACGACAACGCCCGGGTCACCGACATCTGCCATGCCGCAGGCGTCACCCGGCCGGCCTTCTACGCCCTGTTCAGCGGCAAGCAGGACGCGTTCCTCGCCACCTACCGGCACGGCATCGCGGTGGTCTCGCAACTCATGGAGACCGCCTACGCCGACGCCGGGCCGGCCTGGCCGGACGCCGCCCGGGCCGCGCTGCGCACCCTGCTCGACGTGCTGGCCAGCGTGCCCGCCTTCGCCCGGATGGCGCTGGTCGAGGTGGACGCCGCCGGCCCGGACGCCCGCCGGGAACGCGACGCGCTGCTGCACAGCTTCCGCCGGTTCTTCGCCGACGCCGGACCGGGGCCGGCGGTCGCCGGGGTGGACCGGGACGTGCTGGTGTCCACCGTGGTCGGCGGCATCCACGCCACCATCCGCGCCCGGGTGGCGCAGGGACGGGCCGAGGAGCTGCCGCTGCTGCTGCCGGTGCTCACGTACGCGGCCACCGCGCCGTTCCTCGGGCCCGAGGGCGCGCGCCGGGCCACCCGGCACGCCGGCCCGGACGACGGCCCGAGCACGACCGCGCCGTGTGCGGCCGACTGACGATCCGGTGAGAAACCGCTGCGGTTTTTCACTTTGGCCGCATTTGGCACATGCCGGCGAACTCTCTGTTGACCGCCACTTTACTCAGCGGTAACTTCGGCCTGCGCCCCTGGCGCGAAATCCTGCGAAGCCAATTCACATCGTCGCAAATGAATTGATCTCGAAAGGAAGCCGCCATGTCGGAGCAGACCGCACCGATCGAGCCCGGCCAGCCGAGCAGCGGCGTACGCTGGCGCCGCTTCGCCGTCACGCTCGGCGCCGTCGCGGCCGGCGCCGCCGGCATGGTCGTGCTGACCGCGCAGGGTGTGCTCGGCGCGCAGTTCGCCATCTCCGGCATGCCGTTCACCGTCACCGCCGACAAACTCGAAGGCACCGGCTTCGAGCAGTTCGCCACGCTCGACCAGATGATCCCGGACAGCCCCAACCAGGGCGACACCGGCGGCCAGGTGGTGGTGATCGTGTCGGCCATCGACAAGGCCGAACTGACCAACCTCTGCCAGAGCATCAGCCTGGGCGGAATCAACCTGCGGATCACCGCGGGCGGCTCCGGCAAGCCGGTCTCCGCCCGCACGCTCGTCGTCGACGGCGACGAGGTCGCCGGCAACGCCTCGTTCCGCAACATCAACGTCGGGCAGGACGCCAGCACCGTCGACCAGGTCCCCGGCGTGAAGGGCAACCCCGGCGTCTTCGCCCAGCAGGCCGACTCGGTGACCATCACCAACCTGCGGCAGAACAACTACGCCACCACCGCCGCGGTCTTCACGCTGCCCAACCTGCACATGGGCTTCAGCTCCGACGGGTGCTGACGATGACCGTCGGACAGCACGCGGCGCAGGCCGCCCGCCCCGGCGGGCGCTGGCGCCGCTGGCGGCGGGCCCGCCCGTTCACCGCCGGCCTGCTCATCGCGCTCGGCGGCATCGAGATGCTGGTGACGCTGCGCGCGCCGCTCGGGGTGCTGCTGCACGTCGGGCCGCAGGGACTGGCCGCCTACCTGGTCCCGGCGGTCCTCGTGCTCTGCGGGGCGCTGCTGGTCGCCACCCCGCAGCAACGCGTCTTCTACGCGCTGCTGTCGCTGCTGCTCGGGCTGGTCTCCTGGCTCACCTCGAACCTCGGCGGGTTCGTCATCGGCATGCTGCTGGCGCTGGTCGGCGGCGCGCTCGCGTTCGCCTGGACACCGGACAAACAGCGGGCCGGGAGCGCCCCGCCGGTCACCGCGCCGCCACCACCCGCGCCCCGGGAGCCGGCCGACGACCCGACGGAGGTCTTCCCGCTGGACCGGGGCTGACCGCTCAGGCGACCGCCTGGTACAACACCCGCATGGACCGGATGGCGGACCGGACCTCCTGAAGGATCGCGGAGGTCGCCGGCGGCGGGACCCAGGGATCGTCGCCGCTGTCGAAGCCCACCGTCTCCACCGCGCAGCCGTACCGCAGGCCCAGCAGCCGGACCGCGTCACAGTGCTGGAACGGCACGAAGATGTCGGTCGTGACCACCAGCAGCCGCACGCCGACCGACGCCGGCCGCACCAGTTCCGCCCAGCCGACCAACGTGTCCGCCGTGTTGGCCCGCTCCCCCGGCCGGGTCGACGGTGCGGCCAGCACGTGCACCGGCGGGTCCACGTCCCGGTGGGACCGGACCCACCAGGGCTGGCCGGCCCCGGTCGTGCCGGAGCGCCGCTCGGTGGCGGGCCCCGCGCCGAAGGCGTGCCGCAGCGCCTCGTCGACCGCGTCGCCCTCGGTCGCGACGGCGCCCAGCCCGAGCCCGGCGGCGACCACGTTCTGCTCCGGAATCGGCCGCAGGCTGCCCAGCCCCGCGACCGAGCCGGCGCGGACCCCCCGGCGCAGGATCGTGGCGGCCAGATGCGCGCGGGCCATCATGGTGCGGACGCCACCACCGAGCACCAGGACGTGGTCGAACGACCGGCCCCGCGGCGTCACCCGGCCGGCCAGACCCAACGACCTCGCCGCCGACCGGATGCGCGCGTCGGTGTCGGCGGCGAAGCTCTCCCCCACCACCTGGTGGCGCTCCAGCCGCCCTTTGCGGTGGTCCCACCGGGCGGAGAACTCCTCCAGCGCGTCCAGCCGTTCGCCGAGCGGACCGACCGGCCGCGGTCCACCACCGAACTCGGCCAGCAGCGCGGCCATGGCCGGTGAGTCCACCCAGGAGGCGATCCCCTCGGCGATCCCGGCCCGGTCCGGTGGACCGGAGCCGACGCCGGACCCGTCCGCCCGGCCCGCCGGCGGCCCGGTGGTGGGCAACGGCACCGCGGCGAAGACCGTCGCCGTCACGCGGCCAGACTCCCGGCCAGCGCCCGGTGCAGCCGCTGCATCGACAGGATCCCGGACCGGATCTCCTGGAGGTAGCGGTCGGGGTTGGTGGCGTCCGGCGCGAGCGGCACGGTGGCCCGCGCCGGATCGAACCCGACCGTGTCGATCCCGCAGCCGTAGCGCGCCGCCAGCATGCGGATCGCGTCGCTGTGCTGGAACGGCACGTAGATCGGCGAGGTGACGACGAGGATCCGGTCCGACGGGCGGAGGCGGGAGCGCCGGGCCCAGAAGTCGTACGTGTCGGGGGTGTTGGCGCGACGCAGCTCGGGCTCGCTGGACGGCGCGGCGAGCACCTGCACCGGCGGACCGTCGGCGGGGCGGTAGGTGCGCACCCGCCAGGACCGGTGCGTCACGGCCCCCTCGGAGGACTCGTCGCGCGCCGGCTCGGTGAGCCCGAACGCGTGGCGCGCGCCGACGTCCATCGCGTCCATCTCGAACCGACCATCGGCCAGGCCGGGCAGTGTCGTCTCCGGCTCGGTGAGCGGTCGGAAGCTGCCCAGCGCCGCCACCTCGCCGACGGAGACGACACCGTCGCGGACGAGCCGGGCAGCGTACTCGGTGCGTTGCAGGCAGGCCCGCCCGAGACCACCCAGGACGAGCAGGTGGTCGTACGCCGCCCGGGGCGGGTCGACCGGCTCGACGAGACGCAGGGCGGTCGCCGCGGCGAGCACGAGCGCCGCCCGGGCCGGCTCGAACGTCGGCGCGGTCACCTGGTCGCGCTCGACGTTGCCCCGCTTGCGGAAGTCCCAGTGCCGGTCGGAGAACGCGTCCAGCCACTCCAGCAGCTCGCCCACGCCGGCCGACGGCAGGGCGTCGCCGTACTCCTCGACCAGCGCCCGCATCGGCGGCGACGAGATCCAGGCGAGGATCTGCTCGGCTGTCGCCCGCGGACGGAATTTCGGCTCGCAAGTCGGAAGGGCGACAGCGTCGAAACTGACCATGTTTCTCCCTCACTGCACTCGTGGCGGACGGACGGAAGGAGTGACGACGGCCCGCCCAGATGCTAGTCCACAATGCTGTCGACCGGTCACGACGTCGATCGGCCGGAGACCCGCCCGCCGCCGGCGACTTCCCTCAGAACGAGCAGTTCACCAGGTCGCACTCCGGCCCCAACCGGATGCCGAAGCACCCCTCGACGCCCTCACGGATGTGTGCCGCGAACTTCATGATCTCGGAGGTGGTGGCACCGCCCCGATTGGTCACGGCCAGCGCGTGGCGGCGGGAAAGCGCCACCGTGCCGTTCCCCCACTCCTCGCCGTAGCCACGGGGGAAGCCCGCACGCTCGATCAACCACGCCGCCGGCAGCTTCGTGCCCTTGACATCCGGATATCGAGGGCAGTCCCGGGCGCGGTCCGGCACCTCGGTGAGGACCGGATTGACGAAGAACGACCCCACACTCCAGGTGTCGTGATCCTCCGGGTCAAGGACCATGCCCCTGGTGCGACGGAGGGCCAGGACCGCTTCACGGACATCGCTCGCCGGCGCGGTACCACCCACCTCGATGCCCAGTTTGGACGCCAGATCCACGTATTCCACGGGCCTCGACTGGTCGCTTCGCCTCAGCCGGTAGGTCACCTCCAGCACAACCCACCGGTCACTGCGCTTGAAGACGGACTGCCGGTGGCTGCCGAAGCCGCAACGGTCCGACGTCCAGCGCTCCAGCAGGCCGGTCTGCCGGTCATAGACGGACAACGAATCGAGAACGTCCGAGGTCACCGTGCCGAACGCGCCCACGTTCTGCACCGGCGTGCCGCCGACCAGCCCGGGAATGCCGGACAGCGCCTCCAGGCCGGCGAGCCCTTCGTCGAGGGTCGCCTTGACCAGGCGGTCCCACTCGACGCCGGCGGCCGCGGTGACCAGCTGACCGTCCATCTCCAGCTCGGTGGAGGCCATCTTCACCACGGTGCCGTCCCAGCCGACATCGCCCACGATCAGGTTCGATCCGCCGCCCATCACGAGCAGCGGATCACCGGCGGCGGTGGCCGCACGCAGGACATCGATCGCTTCCGCGCCGGTCTCGGCAACATGGAGGTGCCCGATCGGACCACCGACCCGCATCGTGGTCAGATCAGCAAACGTGGTTGTCACCCTGCCAGCCTACTGACCCCCGGGCAGCTCGCCGCTGCTCGCCACGGTCAGGCCGTGGTCTCCGAGGCTGAGCGAAGTCGCCGCACCGCCGTCCGCACCGACTGCTCGCAGATCCGGTGCCAGTCGTCCGCCGGAATCTGCCGCAGCCTGAGACCCGTCAGAATGTTCACCGGCCAGGACGCGACGTCCGCCGGCGGCCGGCCGTTCACCTCCAGGAACAACTCCACGTCATGCTCACCCGACGTCCGTTCGAGATATTCCTGCACCACTCCGAGGAGTACGTGGGCGAGCATCAGCGCCACCGCCTGACTGTCGCTGACGTCGATCGCCGGTCGAGCTGCCGTCAGGATCCGGTCCTGCAACGTCTTGGCATCCATCGCCGCCATGCGGTGCAGATCGTCAAAGGACGTCGAGCTGCCCGTTTCCTCCATCACAACTGGCACATCCCGTCGAACCGGCCACCGCATACCGCGTTGCCCAACATCCGGACATGCTGCTCGTGAGACGACCGCGGTATCGGCATGGCGCGTGCAATGATGATCGTTCCGTGCGGTGAGATCGGCAGTATTGAACAGTCAGTGGTCGCGGCACGCAACCACACCGTCGGAATTCCGTCACCGCGACGGCGGAGTTCCGATGCCGGTTCGAGTACGGACGAGGGACACGGCGAGCGTGGCGTCGTCGTGCCGCTTGCCCCGAGCATGTCCCGGCCGGGTGAGCAACCCCGGACACGTCTCCTCGTACCTCCGGACGGCGTCGATCACACCGCGTGGGCCGGACCGCTCGACCAACACGAAAATCTCGGCCCAGTCGAGCCCGAAGAACTCGACAAGTCGGGAGACACCGTCGGTGCACAACAGCAGCCGGCGCAGATTGTCACGGGCCACGCTGCCCGTCAACGCCTCGGCGGCAGCCGACGGATCCGTCGACGCCACCCAGAATCCGCCCGGTCGGTTACGCAGTCGAGCGACCGTGTGCCGGTCGTACGCCGGCAGCCTCGCGGTGCGATCGTCCTGGACGACGGTGATCCCGTTCCCGTCCTCGAACACCACCGATGAGTCACACAGCACCAGGTAGTCCACCTGGTCGCCGCGCTCACGCACGATCGCGACGGTGGAGGACGGACTGTTCGGATTCGTCAGGTCGCACCTACCCGCGTGCCGTCCGCGGAGCCGGTCGATGGCACTCGCCAGAATCAGGTCGAGTGTTGCCGCCGGCTCTGCCGCCAACGCCTCCACCAGACAGGTGGCCAACGTCCGCACCAGCCACACCGCACCGTGAACGCAACCGGTGTCCAGGTCGGGTGGTCGGGTGACTCCGTCCAGGACGATCGCGAAGCCGCCCGACACGATGACGTGATCCTCGTTGGGTCGGCCGGGGCCGGGCTCAGTGGCGAAGGCGAAGTCCACCGCACCACCCCCTACGACGCGTCACGACCCTGACCGCCGGGTCAGCCTCACCGCGACCGACGTGGTCACCGCCGCACCGGTGGCCGCCAGGAGCACCGACCAGGACGGTGGAGTCGCCGCCGCACCCGCCAGCCACCAACCGACGCTCGCCACGAACCACCCGACGGCGGCGCCCAGCGCCAACCCACCGTAGCCGAACCACCGGCGCGGGGGTGGCGGACCGCCGGGGCGCGGCCAGTAGAGCACAGCGGCGGGAAGCACCAGTGCCAGGATCCCGAGGACGCAGATCAGCGGCGGCACCAGCGGCTTTGCCAGCGGAACGTGGTACCCGAGGCTCTGGATGGCGGCCAGTGCCGTCAGTAGGCCACTGACGATCGACGCCTGCAGGAGATTGAGCCTGTCCTGTTGCCGCTGTTGCCGGTCGTCGATCACCGCCGCTGCGAGGCGACCGATCTGTTCGGCTCTCTGCCCGGCGGCGTCGAGGTAGGTCAACTCGATCCGGATCTGTTCCGACAGCCACGCCGCGCACTCCCGGTCACGCTCCCACGGCTCGCCGGCCCGACACCGCAGGTCGCGGACGAGCACCGCTTCCATGTTGTTGCCGATGCCCCGCACCGTCCCGGCCATCGTGCTGGCGTCGGCCCAAGCCGAGGTGAGCCCTCCCTGCTGCGCCTGTACGACGGTCAGGTCGAGCGCCGCCGCCCGCAGTTGCCGCTTGGACGGCTCGGTCGAGTCCAACAGGTCGACGAGCGTCGCACACGCCGACTCCGTCCGCGCAACCGCCTCACGCAGACGCGGCACGGCCGCGCCGAGCACGTCCTGCTGGTGTTGAAGTTCGGCCACGTACAGCAGATATCGGGTCAGCGGCGGCAAGGACCGGCCGTCGCTGAGCCAGGCGAAGCGGTCCAGCACCTGTTCGTCGGTCCGGGCGGCCAGCAGCAGGTGGCGGCGCTGACCGTAGCTCGCGTCGGCCGGCAGGTCCGACAGCAGCAGGCGATCGGCGACGTGACACCACGAAGGCGTCCAGTCCGGGTCGGCTGATGGCCCCGGCACCTGCCTGCGCAACCGCCTCGCCGACCTCCCCGGGGCACCGGTGCGCTTCTCGACCCGATCGACGCCCGACTCGCCCGAGAGGCCGCTGTAGATCGTCGTCGTGCTCAGTTCCGCGCCGGACACCGCCGGGGCGGCCGCTTCCCACCGATCGCTCAACTCCTGCCACCCGACCTCGTCGTCGTTTGGCGCGAGATGCACGCTCACCCAGACGATGTCGCCCCGCCGGTACGCCAGCGCCTCGTACAGCGCGCCAGGAACGATCCGCTGCTTGGCGGCGAGCAGTTTGACCTCGTCGGTGGCGGGCCCGCTCAGCGACGGCAGATTCGTCGGGTGCCTCCGGATGGGATCCGTCAGCCCAAGGGCTGCCAGTCCGTTCCACAACGCCGACAGGGCCGGGATCAGCGGTTCCGGCTCGCTCCCCCGACCCGTACCCTGCGTCACGACGAAGAAGGTGTGGACGATGAGCCCGGGCTTATGCGGATTCATCGCCACGCTGCCGCTGAGTGGGCACGTAACCGATCCGGTGCAGGACGATGACCAGGTGCTCTCGGGTCCGCTGGGGAACGCGCCCGCGGCCCCGGTCAGCCGGTGACTCGCGCTCATCGCCGGGCTCGGCCAGCACGTCGCGCACTCCCGAACGGGCCCTCGACCTTCCCGATGCCAACAGGTTGAACAGCTCGTTTCGGCCCAGGACCCACTCGTCGTCACCGGTGTTGAGCGACCGCTCGATCAGCGTGAGGGCGTCATCGACACGGTTCCAGCCGGGTTCGTCCAACCTGCTGGTCTCGATCTCGTTCAACAGGTCGCCCAGTTCCCGACGCTCCACTTTGTCCATGGTCGTTCACTTCATCAGAAATGAATCTTGAGTCAATGGCTCCGGAGTATCGGCAACCTGACTACCCGGGACTCCGATCGCACGATTGACGCCATCGTGCGCCGCTTCAATACTCGGCCGATGCCCGTCAATGGCGCCCTACCCGATGCGGTCCGCCGGGTCCTCGCACGCGATGATCTGATGATGTTGGCCCGAGAGGCGGAAGCGGCCGTCGACATCGTGCGCGAAGGCATGACCGACGAACACGTTTTCCGGCACGAGAGCGAACTGTTCTCCGAAGCCCTGCGGATGTACTGGTACACCGCCCGCAATGCGGCGGTCGAATCGGACTGCTCGTCCGTCGCCCAGCTCGCGCGGGACAACGCAGGGGTCATCGTCCGGCTCTGCCGTCTGCTCAAGCTCCACCCAGGAGCCATCCACGACGTCGACGTGGGAACCTTTCACACCCAGGCGGTCGCCGAACTGGCGGCCACCCGCGAGACCCTGGCGGGCGATCCCGTCGACCGAGACCTCTACCAGGGTCGGATCATCCTTTACCACGCCGGCCGGGATCTGCGGATCGGCGGCGACTACGCGGCGGCCATCGACTTGGTCGAGCGGGGCGACAAAGAGTTCGTCGGCACCGGCGCCGACATCCTTCGCGCCGCCTTCCATTTCGAGCTGTCCGCCAGCTATCTGCTATGCGGCCGGGTGGCAGAGGTCCGGACGATGCTCCGCGAGGCGATCGAGGAAGGCTACTGGAAGGCGGTCGCGGCGAGCGAGTACGTGAGCCGTCATCGCATCGAATACACGCTCGCGCTCGCAGCTTGGGCAGAGGGCGACCTCGACGAGGCCGCGAGCCAGTTGGCCCGGGCCCATCGCTATCTGCACCGCACCGGCCGGCGCGCCGCCCGTTACGACGTCGAGGACCTCCTGCTGTCGCTGGCGCGAGCGGAGCTGCTGGTCGACGGCCACGGGCCCACCCTGCCGACGGTCAATCGCGTCATCGACCACCTCGACGAGGCGCTACGGACCATCGAGGGGATCCGGGACCGGTGGCGGGTGATCTCCCGGTCCGGCAGCCCACTGGCTGCGGCGATCCGACGCGTCTACGGCGACATCGCCCGCGCAGCCGCCGCGCTGAACGGCCGGCAGGCCGCCGAGTTGGGGCTACGGGTGGCGCTGTCGGCGAAGCAGTCCGGCTTCGCCGGTCGGATGCGCGCGGACCGCTTCGACGTGGAGAACAGATGGTGGAAGGGTCGACGACTGCGCAGTCTGCTCGATCAGGTGGTCGAGGCCGAGTCCGGTCCACAGCTCGGCGGTGCCGCCGCGGAGAACGAGAAGCGCCTCGACGACCTGCGGCAGCGCATCGAACAGGCGGTCTCGCCGCTGCTCGCGGATGTCGTCGTGCCGGTTCCGGCAAACATCGCCCGTGTGATCGACGCAGTCGGCCACCGTTACGCCCTCGACTACGTCAGCCTGCCCGACACGGTCACCGGCGAGGCCACCTGGTTCCGGACCCTCGTCGAGCCGAGCGGCGGACTGTCGTTCGACCATCTCGCGAGCGGTGCGGCGCTCTCGGCGTTCCTCACCGCAGTTGAGCCGGCGACGGTTGCCCTGACCGATGTCCTGTCCGCCGGGGTCGACTGGCCGGCACTCGGCGAGCAACTCCTGCCCCGGTCGCTGCGCGACGGCCTCGCCGTGGCCGAGGCGCCCGTCACGCTGGTCATCTCGGCGCACTCGGCGCTCAGTCTGATGCCGTGGGGCGCGCTGGGGATCGACACGAACACCCGGCTGGTGGAACGAGCCGTCATCACGCAGACGCCAGTGCTCACCTGTCTGTCCGGTCCGTCGACCGCGCCCGCGAGTGGCCCCGCCCTGATCCACCTGGTACCGAAGGCGGAAGGAGGCATCGACCTGAATGTCGAGAGTGAGCGCGCCGCCTGGGGCATCCGCCTACGGGACGACGGGCACGTCCCGCTTGTCGAGTGCGCGTTGGAACTGGGCCGACGGCCGACCGACCTGCCGCGAACGCTCGCGGACACCCTGTCCCGTAGGGGGCATTGGCGCTACGCGCACGTCGCCTCGCACGGTGAAGGCGAGGGTCTCGGCCAGACGCTCCTGCTGCCCGGCGCGCCGATCAGCGCGGGAAGGGCGCTCACCCTGCATTGGCCACAGTCGCTCCTCATCGTGTCCTGCAAGGTCGGCCGGCTGGTGAACATCGAGCACGCCGAACCGCTGAACTTCGTCATGGCGGCGCTGGCGGGCGGCGCGGAACAGGTGGTGGCGTGCATCGATGAGGTGCCCGACTACTCGGCCGGCAGGGCCGCGGCAGAGATCGTCCGCAGGAGCCGGACGAACGGCACTCGACTCGACGTCGCCCTCCACGACGCACAACTTCATTGGGTGAAGGGTCGTTGGCCAGACATCGCCTGGACGCTGTTCGCCGCCTACACGCGTTGACCCGGTGCGCCTTGCCGCGCTCGGGGGATCGGCGGGGTGGCAGCACCGCCGGCTGCCACCCCGCTCACCGTCCGACGGCCGTCCCCGCAGCAGCTTGCGGAGGTCGCCATCAACTGATCCGGGTCAGTAGTCCGCCAGCGCACGCGCCACTCGCTCGGCGCGCCCGTCGTCGGCGATGTAGCGGTCAAGCTTCAGCCACGACTGGCGCCACTCCTGATAGCCGACGGAGACGCCCCGCTCGGCGCGGCAGGCGGCGACGCCCCGGAGGAACGCGGGCATCGTCGCGCTGCCGATAGCGTTCGTGTTCCCGTTGATCTTTCCGGCGGAGTCCACCTCGGCGAGCCAGTTCGACAGCGCCTCGACCGCTTCGTCGTCGAGCGGGTTGCGCTCGAGGAAGTCGGCGAACGTCAAAGCTGAAGGGAGGTCGAGACCGGGCAGTACGAGCGCGGCGTTGAGCCGGAGCTGGGCGACCGAGCGTCGGTGGTCGGTGATCAGCGGAACCGGATTGCCCTGCTCGTCGAGGATCTCCTTCTCGATCGCCTGATAAGCCTTGACGAAGCGCCGGATGGTGGCCTCCCGTGCCTCGGCCCAGTCCTCGTAGTCGGAGCCGGGACTCAACCCGAGGGCCTCCATCTCGTAGGTCAGTGGCAACAGGTGCAGGGCGGCCCGCGCGGTCATGATGCCGGGGTTCCGGAAAGCGGTGCGCAGAGTGAGCCGGCTCCGGTCCACCCGTTTGGCGAGGCCGTACGCTCGTTCGACCTCGGCGACCCTGTCCAGCGCCTCCTCGCCGATGACGACGCCGAGGGAGAGCTGCCGGTACAGCATCTCGACCCAGTGCTCCTCATCGTCAGCGGTCCACTGCTGCTCGCGCTCGTCCTTCTCGATCTCTTCCTGCCACCGGCCGATGATCCGCTCGGCCGTGCGGCAGGCGGTGCCGGTCTCGGCCAGCACGAGCTGAACGAAGATCTCCTCCAGGCCCAGCAGTTCCTGTTCGCGACCAGGGGCCCGCCCGTGATTTTCGATATAGCGCTCGTAGCGTTCTCGGGCATCCTTGTGCAGCAGAAATGCCTCGTTGTAGCCCTGAGCCGTGTCTCGCTTGGAGGAAACGAGCGCGTGGGCGCGGATCGCGCCGAGGGCACGCGGCGCAAAATGCGGCCATGGAAGCATGCCAGCGATCTCTGCCAATTGCCGTACGAGCCGAGCGGCCCGCACGTTGATCTCGGCACCCTCGTCCTCTGGCCGCGCCCACTGGACGATCTGCCAGCTCGCCTCGTAGATCATCCATCCGATCAACCACAGGCGCTCCCGCAGCTCGTCGGGGGGCTCGACGGAGTCCTCGATGGACTCGGACGCACGGTGCTTGGCGTACCACTCCCGATACTCCCGCACCTCCCTCTCGATTGCCTCGACGAGTGCCTCGTCGGCGGCGCGGCGACCGACGTCAGGCTCTTCCCGACGCTCGGACTCCGCGCGCAGGGCACGGCAGATCGCTTCCATTTCCTCAAGGGTCCACATAAGCGGGACGGCTCCTCTTCCGATCGAGGGGAATGATCAAGAATGAGCTGCTCGATGCGCGTCTGAGAGATTAGAGGCGCACGTGAACGCTTGCCATCCACCGTCAGGTTGATGGGTCCGAGCGATTCAGCTCATCAAAAAACATCCCGATCGCGTGCCGCGAAAAGGTGTCAGTTATCCGCTAACGCGACTGCCGGAATCCGATTGTCGGAACGCCCGCAGACGGGGGAGACCGATCAGTGAGCCGCCGTCTCCGCGATGGCCTCGCGGAACGCCTCCGACCGGTGCTCGAAGTTGCGGAACCGGCCGTAGCTGGGCGCGGCCGGCGACAACAGCACGACCCCGCCGGCCGGGGTGATCTTGCGGGCCCGGCGCACCGCGTCGGACAGGTCGTCGACGATCTCGCACCGCACGCCCGACAGTCCGGCCAGCGCCTCGATGATCCGCGGGCCGCTGTCCGGGATGCCGATCACGGCGATCTCCCGCTCGGCCAGGTGGTCGCGGAGCGGCGCGTAGTCCACCCCCCGGTCGGTGCCGCCCAGGATGACCGTCAACGGCCGCCCGTCGTACGCGTCGATGGCGTGCATGGCCGCGTACGGGCTGGTGGCGAGCGTGTCGTCGACGAAGGTGAGCCCGGACGGGTCGGGGATCTCGGTGAGCCGGTGGGCCAGCCCCTGGAACTCCGCGACCGCGACGGCCAGCGTGTCCTTGTACGCCGCCACGTCCACGTCGAGCACGTCGAGCACGGCGAGCGCGACGCAGAGGTTGCCCTCGTTGTGCCGGCCGACAAGCGGCAGCACCGCGCGGGGGAAGAGCGGCGTGTCCCGCAGGTGGAACCAGGGCGTGCCGTCCGGGCCGGTCGCCACGTGGGTGGTGTCCGGCGAGCCGGCGCGGACCGCCGGCCGGTCGCCGAGTTCCTCGGCGAGCCGGGGGTCCGCCCCGTTGACCACCACGGCGTCCGGTCCGTGCGCCAGCAGGTTCAGCTTGTCCCGGTAGTACTCCCGCTCCCCGCCGTGCGCGTCCAGGTGCTCCGGGAACAACGCGGTGACCACGGAGATCCGTGGCGAGTCGGTCAGGTCGCTGCACTGGTAGCTGGAGAGTTCCAGCACGTACAGCTCCGCGTCGGGCAGCTCCAGCGTGGGCACGCCGATGTTGCCGCCGAACACGTTCGGCCGGCCGACGGCGACCAGCAGATGGCTGACCAGGCTGGAGGTGGTGCTCTTGCCCTTGCTGCCGGTCACCCCGACGGTCCGGTCGGCGTGGTCGGCCATCCACAGCGCGGTGCCCTGCGTCACCGGGATGCCGCGCTGCCGCAGCTCGATCATCCACGGGTGGGTCTGCGGCACGCCCGGCGAACGGACCACCACGTCGGCGGCGGTGAGCGCGTGCCGCCCCTGCTCGCCGGTGACCAGTGGGGCGGCCTCGGCCAGCGCCCCCTCCCAGGGCAGCGACAGGAAGTTCGCCCGGTCGTCCACCGCGACGAGACCGGCCGGACCGTGCGCGGCGACCGCTCGGGCGGCAGCCATGCCCTCACGCCCCGTACCCCAGATCGCCACAGAGCGTCCGCGCAGGTCAGACAGGCGCACGTTGAATCTCCTTGCTCGCGTCCCGGTGGGTCCGGACTAGTATGACCTGTGCTTAACGGACAGCTCGGACGGATGGCCGCCTTCACCTTCCCGTCGTACTCGATCGACTTCGCCACCGGTGAGGTTCTGTTCGACTACGCCCTGACCGGCCCCGACGGCGATCAGCGGTTCACCGAGGTGATCACGCTTCCGCTGCCGGCGGAGCCGGTCTCCGACGCCGTCGCGGCGCGGCTGGCCCGGGTCCTGGAGCTGCTGCACGTGGTCGCCGGCGTCAGCTACTACAAGGCCGCCGCGCCGCCCCGGCTGGTGCTGCCGGCGCCGCTGGGCTCCGCCGCTGTCGAGCTGGTCACCGCCGTCTACACCAAGGGTCTCGCCGAGTACGCGTACCGCAACGCGCTGCCGCACGTGTTGACGCTGCGCCCGGAGGTCCCGGCCGGTTCCGTCGAGTCGGCGGCGCCGTGGGACAACTCCGACCGGCGTCCGCTGTCGGCGGTGGGCGGTGGCAAGGACTCCATCGTCACGCTGGAGGCGCTGCGCCGGGCCGGCCTCGACCCGGTGCCGTTCTCGGTCAACCCGAACCACGTGATCGTCTCGGTGAACGAGGCGTCCGACCTGGTGCCGCTCGCTGCCCGGCGGCGACTCGACCCGGTGCTGTTCGAGCTGAACCGGGCCGGGGCCCGCAACGGGCACATCCCGGTCACCGCGATCAACTCGCTGATCGCGGTCGCCACCGCCGTGCTGCACGACCTCGGGCCGGTGGTGATGTCGAACGAGCGCTCCGCGTCCGACCCGAACCTGGTCTGGCAGGGCCACGAGATCAACCACCAGTGGTCCAAGGGCGTCGAGGCGGAGGGGCTGCTGCGGGCCGCGCTGGCCGAGCACGCCGGGCTCACCGAGCCGTACTTCTCGCTCCTGCGTTCCCTGTCCGAGCTGCACATCGCCCGGCTGTTCGCCGAGATCGACCGGTACGACGCGGTGGTGACGAGCTGCAACGCCGCGTTCAAGCTGCACGACGCGAGCGAGCGCTGGTGCCGGAACTGCCCGAAGTGCCGCTTCGTGTTCCTGGCCATGGCCCCGTTCATGCCCCGCGAGCGGCTCACCGGCATCTTCGGCGGTGACCTGCTGGCCGACGAGTCCCAGGTCCCCGGCTACCGGGAGCTGCTCGGCGTGGACGGGCACAAGCCGTTCGAGTGCGTCGGCGAGGTGGAGGAGTCGGTGGTGGCGCTGAGCCTGCTCGCGCAGCAGGACCAGTGGCGGGACGCCCCGGTGGTGCGCGCCCTGGTCGCGGCGCTGCCGGACACCGCCTGGCAGGCCGCCACCACCTCCGACGTCTTCACCCCCACCGCCGAGACCTTCGTCCCCACCCCCTACGCCAAGGCTCTCCAGTCCCTCACCTGACCCCTCAATTGCCGTTGATCAAGGAGTTTGCGTCATCGCGGCGCGAATTCCTGACGCAAACTCCTTGATCAACTCGGGCTAGGGGGTGCGGACGGCGTCCAGGGCCAGCAGGGCGACGTGCAGGGAGAGGCACTGGTCGACCGAGTCGAGGTCGGCGTCGAGGATGCGGCCGATCCGAGCCAGCCGCTCGTAGAACGCCGGTCGGGACAGGTGCGCGGCCACCGCGCCCGCCGACTTGTTGCGGCCCTGCTCCAGGTACGCCCGCAACGTGCCGAGCAACTGCTCCCGGGGATGCTGCGCGTCGTACGTCAGCAACGGGCCGAGTTCCCGTTCCACGAACGTCTGCAACCGGGGTTCGTCCCGCAGCAGGTGCAGCAGGCCGGCCAGCCCGACGTGGGGCAGCCGGAAACAGGGCAGGTCACGCGGGTCCCGCCGGGCCGCCTCGGCGATCTGCCGCGCCTCGACCAGCGACCGGCGTGCCTCGCGCAGGCTGCTCACCCCCGAGCCGGCCGCCACGACGACCGCCGGACGGGCCGACACGTCGACCGGCCGCACGACCCCCGGGGCACCGCCCCGGCCGGTCCCGTCGACCGGGCGCGTCGGGCCGGGAGCCGCACCCCGACCCGCCCCGTCGACCGGGCGCACGCCCCCGGTGGCCGCAGCCCGGCCGGCCCCGTCCGTCGGGCGGGCCGGGCGGGGTGTCGGCGGGCGGGGCGGGGCGGCGTCGAGGCGTACCCGACGCAACGCGGCGGCGAACGCGGCGAGCGCCCTCTCCTCGGCGGCCGGGTCGGGCAGCGCCAGCAGCGCGCCGACCGCGTGGTCGTCGACGGCGCTGGTCAGCGCCGTCAGGTTGGCCTCGCGCACGGCCTGGCCGACCGCCTCGGCGAGATCGCGGAGCCGGGCCGGGCCGGCCTCCGGGCCGACGGCCTCCGGATCACGGCGGCGCGCCGTAGCGGGATCGTCGTGGCCGTCCGGCCCGACGTCCCCGGCCGGGTCGTCGCTGCGGTGCCGGACCACCACGCCGACCAGGTGCCGGCGGTCCAGCGTGACGCCGAGCGCCTTGGCCCGCAGCGCCACCTCGTCCACCGGGCGGGAGTGGTCGATGAGCGCGGTCAGCAGCGTCCGGTGGATCTGTCGTTCCAGGCCCTCGGCGTCGCGGCGGATCAGCCGGCCCAGGGCGAGCGTGGAGGCGGCCCGCTCGATCAGGATGGTGAGCCGGGTGGGCGGCGCGGCCTCGGCCGCCGGCCAGCGCAGCAGCAGCCGACCCCAGTCCTGCCCCCGCGCGCCGACGGTGGTGACCAGCCAGCCGCTGTCCGGGTCGTACGCGGTCCGCCCGGCCGGCCGGATCCGGCGGGAGTGCTGCTCCCAGCCGTCCAGCAGCAGTTCCGCGTTCTCCCCCGCCGGGTCGTACGCGAGCACCTGCCGGGACAGGTTCTCCAGCACCACCGGGCAGCCGGCCAGCTCGGCGGCCTGCCGCAGCACCTCGGCCGGCTCGGCACCCTCCACGGACAGCTCGGTGAACCGCTGGTGGATCTCCTCGGTGGCCCGCAGTTCGGTGAGCTGGGCGTCGACGATCAGCGCGTGCACCGCCTCGGTGATCCGCACGAACGGGGTGGCCCGGCGCAGCTCGACCAGTGGCAGTCCGCGCCGTTCGGCGGCGGCGGCCATCACCCGGGGCACGCCGCCGACGTAGCGGCGGCCCAGCTCCACGACCAGCCCGGAGACCCCGACGTCGGCCAGGTCGCCGACGAAAGCGCGCAGCCCGGCGTCGTCGGCGGGCAGCCCGATGCCGGTGGTCAGCACCAGCTCGCCACCACCGAGCAGGGTGGCGATGTCCGGCACCTCGGTGACATGCACCCACCGCACCGGGCGGTCCAGCCCGGCGTCGCCGGCGACCAGGCGCGGCGCGCCGTGGCGCACCGGCACCAGGCCGAGCACCTCACGCACGGTAGGGAACACGGGCGACACGCTACCCTGCGTCACCACCGGAACCGAAGCCCCGTCCGTGCGGTCCCCGTTCAGTCGACGCCGAACTCCATCGCGGCGCGGTCGAGCCACTCGTCCTCCGCGGAGGGGACGCCCCGGGAGGCGATGGCCTCCGCGCCGCCCTCGGGCATCGCGCCGATCAGGCCGGTCGAGGCCGCCTGCGCGGCGCCGACCATCCGCTGCGGGGCGGTGCCGCCGACCATGCCGAGCGAGGCGTACTGCTCCAGCTTGGCCCGCGAGTCGGCGATGTCCAGGTTGCGCATGGTGAGCTGGCCGATCCGGTCCGACGGGCCGAACGCCGAGTCCTCGGTGCGTTCCATGGACAGCTTGTCCGGGTGGTAGCTGAACGCCGGGCCGGTGGTGTCCAGGATCGAGTAGTCCTCGCCCCGGCGCAGCCGCAACGTCACCTCGCCGGTGACCGCCGTGCCGACCCAGCGCTGCAACGACTCGCGCAGCATCAGCGCCTGCGGGTCGAGCCAGCGTCCCTCGTACATCAGCCGGCCGAGGCGACGGCCCTCGGTGTGGTAGTTGGCCAGGGTGTCCTCGTTGTGGATGGCGTTGACCAGCCGCTCGTACGCGGCGTGCAGCAGCGCCATGCCGGGCGCCTCGTAGATGCCCCGGCTCTTCGCCTCGATGATCCGGTTCTCGATCTGGTCGGACATGCCCAGGCCGTGCCGGCCGCCGATGGCGTTCGCCTCCAGCACCAGGTCGACCGGGCTGCCGAACTCCTTGCCGTTGATGGTCACCGGGCGGCCCTGGTCGAAGCCGATCGTGACGTCCTCGGTGGGGATCTCCACCGTCGGGTCCCAGAACCGGACGCCCATGATCGGGCTGACCGTCTCGATGCCGGTGTCCAGGTGCTCAAGCGTCTTCGCCTCGTGGGTGGCGCCCCAGATGTTGGCGTCGGTGGAGTACGCCTTCTCGGTGCTGTCCCGGTAGGGCAGGTCGCGGTCGAGCAGCCACTCCGACATCTCCTTGCGCCCGCCGAGTTCGGTGACGAAGGCGGTGTCGAGCCACGGCTTGTAGATGCGCAGCTGCGGGTTGGCCAGCAGGCCGTACCGGTAGAACCGCTCGATGTCGTTGCCCTTGAACGTCGAGCCGTCGCCCCAGATCTGGACGTCGTCGGCGACCATCGCCCGCACCAGCAGCGTGCCGGTGACGGCCCGGCCGAGCGGGGTGGTGTTGAAGTAGGCCCGCCCGCCCGAGCGGATGTGGAACGCCCCGCAGGTCAGCGCCGCGAGACCTTCCTCGACCAGGGCGGCTCGGCAGTCGACCAGCCGGGCGATCTCGGCGCCGTAGCTGAGCGCGCGGCCGGGCACCGAGGCGATGTCGGGCTCGTCGTACTGGCCGATGTCGGCGGTGTAGGCGCAGGGCACGGCGCCCTTGTCGCGCATCCACGCGACCGCGACCGAGGTGTCGAGGCCGCCGGAGAAGGCGATGCCGACACGTTCGCCGGTGGGCAGGGAGGTGAGGACCTTGGACACAGGAAGATTATGCACCAAGCCGCATGGTCATGCAAGCGACGGTCACAGTGGGTCGTCGCGGCCGAGTTCCCAGCAGGCCACCGCGGTCGCGGCGGCGACGTTGAGCGAATCCACGCCCCGACGCATCGGGATGACCACGCGTACGTCGCTGGCGGCCATCGCCGCCGCCGTCAGCCCGGCGCCCTCCGCGCCCAGCAGCAACGCCGCGCGGGCCCGCTGGTCGGCGGTCAGCCGCTGGATCGGCACCGCGTCCGGCGCCGGCGTCAGGGCCAGCACCGTGAAGCCGGCCGCGCGCACCCGGTCCAGCCCGCCCGGCCAGGGCTCCAGCTTCGCGTACGGCACCGCGAACACCTCGCCCATGCTGACCCGGACGCTGCGTCGGTAGAGCGGGTCGGCGCAGGTCGGCGACAGCAGCACGGCGTCCACTCCGAGCGCCGCCACGGCCCGGAAGATCGCGCCCAGGTTGGTGTGGTTGTTGACGTCCTCCAGCACCACCACCCGGCGGGCGGCGGCCAGCACCTCGTCCGTCGACGGCAGCGGCTTGCGGTGGAACGAGGCCAGCACGCCCCGGTGCACGTGGAAGCCGGTGGCCCGCTGGAGCACCGCCGGCGTGGCCGCGTACACCGGCGCGTCGCCGGTGTCGAGGTCGGCGAGCTGGTCCGCCCGCTTCGCGTCGACCAGGTACGACCGGGCCGGGTAACCGGCCCGCAGCGCCCGCCGCAGCACCAGCTCCCCCTCGGCGATGAACAACCCGTGCGGGCGCTCCCAGCGGGTCCGCAGCTCCACGTCGGTCAACGCGCGGTAGTCGGCGATCCGGTCGTCGTCGGGGTCGGTGATCTCGTGGACGGGCACCCGACGATTCTGCCCGGTGCCCCGACCCGTCCCCCGGCGCGGGCCGGGTTTCCGCCGCCCGAGGCGGGGAACGGAGCCGGGGAAGCGGACACCGACGGAGGGACCACCACGATGGGCGCGGACCACCCCGACGACGGCCGGCTGCCCCGCGGCGCCACCGTGGCCGATCACATCGTGGCCCGGCTCGCCGAGTGGGGCGTGCACCGCTACTACGGCTATCCCGGGGACGGCATCAACGGCCTGACGTCGGCGCTGCAACGCGCCGAGGGGCGCGCCCGGTTCATCCAGGTACGCCACGAGGAGACCGCCGGCTTCGCCGCCGGCGCGCACGTCAAGTACGGCGGCGGGCCGCTGGGCTGCGTGGTGGTGACAAGCGGTCCGGGGGCGATCCACGCGCTCAACGGCCTCTACGACGCCAAGCTCGACCACCAGCCGGTGGTGGCGCTGCTCGGGCACACCGCGCTGCCCGCCGAGGGCGGCGGCTACTACCAGGAGGTGGACCTGCTCTCGCTCTACAAGGACGTGGCCGGCGGCTTCCTGGCCCAGCTCGACGACCCGTCCCAGGTCCGGCACCTGGTGGACCGGGCCTGCCGCACGGCGCTCGCGCGGCGTACCGTGACCGCCCTGGTCCTTCCCTCCGACGTGCAGGACGAACCGGCGGTGCCGCAGCCGCCGCACGCGCACGGCTATTACCACACCAGCGCGGTGCCGAGCAGCCCGCCCACCGTGCCGCCGGAGGCCGACGTACGCCGCGCGGCCGAGGTGCTGCGCGGCGGCGAGCGGGTGGCCATGCTGGTCGGGCAGGGCGCGCTCGGCGCGGAGAACGAGGTACGCCGGATCGCCGACCGGCTCGGCGCCGGGGTGGCCACCGCGCTGCTCGGCTTCGCCGCCGTGGACCACCGGCAGCCCTGGGTGACCGGCGCGATCGGCCTGCTCGGCACGCGCCCGAGCTGGCAGCTCATGCAGGAGTGCGACCGGCTGCTGATCGTCGGCAGCCAGATGCCGTACTCGGAGTTCTACCCGCCGGAGGGGCAGGCCCGGGCGGTGCAGATCGATCGGGACGGCAGCCGGTTGGGGCTGCGCTATCCGACCGAGGTGAACCTGACCGGCGACGCCGGCCCGACGCTGCGGGCCCTCCTGGACGAGCTGGGCCCCGGCCCGGCGCCGACCGCCTGGCGGGCCACCATCGCCGATGCCACCGGCAAGTGGCGGGCCGCCCAGCGGGAACTGGCCGGCCAGCCGGCCGACCCGGTCAACCCGCAGTCGCTGTTCGCCACGCTCGACGACGCGCTGCCCGACGACGCCATGCTCGCCGTGGACTGCGGCACGGCCACCGCCTGGTACGCCCGGCACCTGCGGGTCCGGCCCGGCATGCTGGCCAGCCTCTCCGGCACGCTGCTGTCCATGGGCGGCGGCCTGCCGTACGCGCTGGCGGCGAAGTTCGCCCACCCGGACCGTCCGGTCATCGCGCTGCTCGGTGACGGGGCGATGCAGATGAACGGCGTCAACGAGCTGATCACGGTGGCGAAGTACTGGCGGGAGTGGGCGGACCCGCGGTTCGTGGTGCTGGTGCTCAACAACCGGGACCTGTCGTTCGTCAGTTGGGAGCAGCGCTCCGGCGAGGGCACGCCGCGGTTCCCGGACAGCCAGGACCTGCCGGACGTGGCGTACCACCGCTGGGCGGAGGTGCTGGGGCTCGGCGGCGAGCTGGTCGACGCGCCCGAGCAGGTGCCCGACCTGTGGCCACGGGTGCTCGGCGCGGACCGGCCGGTGGTGGTCAACGCGGTGGTGGACCCGGCGGAGCTGATGCTGCCGCCGCACTTCACCGCCGAGCAGGCCGGCAAGACGGCCGCCGCGCTGCTGCGCGGCGACAGCGACCGGGCGGGCATCCTCCGGCGTGGCCTGCCCGCCACCGTGGCCACCTACCGGCCCCGCCGGCGCGGTCGCTGACCGTTCCCGCCGCCCGGTCGGGATGCTCGCCGCCGGCCGGTCACGCCCGTTCGTAGCGCAGCAGCACCGACCGGCCGTCGAAGCCGCGCGTGGCGACCAGCCGCAGGGCCTGCCGGTCGAGGCCGGGCAGCAACCGCTTCCCGCCACCGAGCAGCACCGGGTGCACGATCACCTGGTACTCGTCGACCAGCCCGAGCGCGGCCAGCGCCGCCGCCGCGCCGGTGCCGCCGGTGACCAGCAGGTCGCCGTCGAGCCCGGCCCGCACCTCGGCCAGCTCCGCCGCCAGGTCGCCGCCGCCGATCACCCGGGCGCCGTGGTCGGCCGCGGCGAGCGTGCGGGACACGACCACCTTCGGGGTACGCCGCCAGATCGGCGCGAACGCCAGGTCGTGCGGGTGGTCGGAGATCGACTCCACCTGCGGCCAGTAGCCGGCCATCAGCTCCCACACCCGCCGTCCGTACCCGAACGCGCCGGCCCGCCCGGCCAGCTCCAGGGAGTACGCGGACAGCTCGTCCCCCATCGCCGGCCAGTCGAACTCGCCGTTCGGTCCCTCGACGAAGCCGTCGACCGACTGGTGCACCCAGTAGATGACCTTGCCCATGCCGCGCTCCTCCACTCACCGGTGCGCCCGGTCTCGGACGCGCTCACCGGTGGGTCGGAGCCGCCGCACCGGATCCGACTCACCGCCCCGGTTCAGGTGAGAAGGGGCCCCTTCTCTACCGGAGGCGTTAAGCGGGGGCCCGGCCTTACCCCCGGCCCTGGAGCCAGCGGAGGACGTCGGAGGGGAGGTTGCGGGTGTCGGGGCGGGGTTGGGTGGGCTGCTGGGGCTGCGGGCGCGGCTGGGGGCGCTGCGGGTTGCCGGCCAGCTCGCGGCTCGGGGCGGTGAAGTCCTTCACCGGCTTGCCGGCGACCGCCGCCTTGATGGTCCGGGCCACCGCGTCGATCACCTTCGCCTGCACCGCGGAGCCGACCAGGTCGGTCGCGTCGTCCGGGTTGGCCGCGATGCCGGCCACGGCCACCTGCGGGGTGAACCCGACGAACGTCTCGGTGGCGTTCCGCTCCGAGCTGCCCGTCTTGCCGGCCACCGGCCGGTCGACGATCCCGCCGACGCCGGTGGCGGTGCCGCCGTTGCACTGCCCGTACGCCGACTGCTGGCCCACCGGGCAGCGGGCCGCGTCGGTGGCCGCCCGGGCCACGTCGGGTTCGAGCACCTGCTTGCAGTTCGGCTGCCCCACGTCGACCGCGTCGCCGTCGGGCGCGGTGACCGAGACCACCGGCAGCGGCGTGCAGTACGTGCCCTCGGCGGCCACCGTCGCGTACGCGTTGGCCAGGTCGAGCGGGGTGGTGGCGGCCACGCCGAGCGTGAACGCGCCCCAGTTGGCGGCGTTGTTCCGGGCGAACGCGGCGTCGGAGTCGGCCCGGAACGTGATGCCCAGACGCTGCGCCATCTCCACCACCTTGTCCTCGCCGACCTGCTCGGCCAGCCAGACGAAGTACGTGTTGACGGAGCGGCCGAAGCCGTCCCACATCATCCGGTAGCCGTCCATCCACTCCGGGTTGGCGTTGCCCGGGCACCACATGCCGTCGCAGTTGCCCTCGGCGTCGGAGGCGTACCGGGTGGGCAGCTTGGCCGGCGCGTCGAAGCCGGTGGCGAGCGGCTTGCCGGCCTCCAGCGCGGCCAGCATGGTGAACAGCTTGAACGTCGACCCGGCCTGGTAACCGTCCACGCTCGCGCCGCCGGAGATCAACGGGTTGACCGTGTTCGGGTGGTTGGCCTGCCCGTCCGGGTTGCCGGCGAGGCTGTAGTGCCGGTTGACCGCCATGGCGAGCACCCGACCGGTGCCGGGCTCGACCGCCGCGATCGGCAGCGCGCGCTTGTCGTCGTACCCGTAGACCTTGGTGGCCTGCGCCTGCGCGGTTTGCTGGATCTTCGGGTCGAGCGTGGTGACAACCCGGTAGCCGCCGCGGCGCAGCGCCTGCTCGCGCTCGTCGGCGGTGTCACCGAACGCCGGCTGGGTGAGCCACCACTGGCGCAGGTAGTCGCAGAAGAAGCCCCAGTCGTCGTGACCCTGCGCGGTCGCCGTGCAGCCGTTGGGCTGGGCGGTCGGGCGCAGCCTCAGCGGCTCGGCCTTGGCCGCCGCCGCCTGCGCGGCGGTTACCGCGCCGGTCTCGGCCATCGAGTCGAGCACGTACGCCCGGCGGGCCAGCGCCGCGTCCTTGTCGCCGTCGATCGGGCTGTACTCGTCGGGCGACTGGACCAGGCCGGCGAGCAGCGCCGCCTCGCCGAGCGTCAGGTCCGCCGGCGCCTTGCCGAAGTAGCGCTGGCTCGCGGCGGCGACGCCGTACGCGCCGGAGCCGAAGTACGCGATGTTGAGGTACCGGTTGAGGATCTCGTCCTTGGACAGCGACTGCTCCAGCGCGTTCGCGTACCGGATCTCCTGGAGCTTGCGCCCGACGGTCTGCTCGGTGGCGGCCTGCCGCTCCTCGGCGGTGCGGGTGGGGTCGGTCTTGAGCACGTTGCGGACGTACTGCATGGTCAGCGTGGAGCCGCCCTGCTCGGTGCCGCCGCCCTTCACGTTGGCGACCAGCGCGCGGGCGATGCCGCGCAGGTCGGCGCCACCGTGCGAGTAGAACCGCCGGTCCTCGGCCGAGATGATCGCCTGGCGCATCACCGGCGCGATCTCGGCCAGCGGCACGTCGGTGCGGTTCACGTCGTAGAACGTGGTGATCAGCGTCTTGCCGTCGTTGGCGTAGAGGTAGGAGCGCTGCGGCTGCGCGGGGGTGCGCAGCGCGTCGGGCAGCTCCGCGTACGCGCCGAGGCTCGCCTTGGCGACGAACCCGCCGAGCAGGCCGGTCGGGAGCGCGGCGAGCGCCAGGACGAGCCCGGCGAGCAGGCCCGCGAGCAGCACGGTGAACAGCCGCGACAGCGGCGACCGGGGAGACGGCATGGAGCCAAGGATTGCCACGAAAGTCGCGATCCGACCACCTCCGGTAACGGGTTGTCAGCTAATTCACCGGGGACTGCCAGCGCCTTCGCGGCGTCGGGTGGCCTCTGGGGGCCGTTGTCCGGTCCGGGACCGGACAACGCGGACAGCAATTGACAGACAGCGATGTTAACGCTAACACTGACGGGGTGCGCACCGGACGGCAACATCCCCGAAACGGAAGGCGACATCAGATGAGAGCAGTCAGCGGGCCGACCGTACGGGCGGTGGTGGCCGTGGCCCTGGCGCTGGCCTCGACGCTGGCCGGCGGGACCACGCCGGCCAGCGCCTCGGCGGGCGCGACCCGGGCGACGACCGACGAGACCCCGGCGGCGGCAGCCGCGGCGGACCCGGTGGTCAGCCGGCCACCCATGGGGTGGGCGTCGTGGAACACGTTCGCCGCGAAGATCAATTACAACGTGATCAAGGCGCAGGTCGACAGCCTCGTGTCCAGCGGCCTGGCCGCCGCCGGCTACCAGTACGTGAACATCGACGAGGGCTGGTGGCAGGGCACCCGGGACGCGGCCGGGAACATCACCGTGGACACCGCCGAGTGGCCCGGCGGCATGACGGCCATCGCGGACTACATCCACAGCAAGGGGCTGAAAGCAGGCATCTACACCGACGCCGGCCGGGACGGCTGCGGGTACTACTACCCCACCGGCCGGCCCGCCGCCCCCGGATCGGGCAGCGAGGGACACTACGACCAGGACTTCCTGGCGTTCTCCCGGTGGGGCTTCGACTTCGTCAAGGTCGACTGGTGCGGCGGCGCCGCCGAGGGGCTCAACCCCCGGACCGCGTACCAGGCCATCAGCGACTCGATCAGCCGGGCCACCGCGCAGACCGGCCGGCCGATGGTGCTGTCGGTCTGCAACTGGGGCGTGCAGAACCCGTGGGACTGGGCCCCCGGCATGTCCACCATGTGGCGCACCAGCGGGGACATCATCTACTACGGCCAGCAGCCGTCGATGGACCGCGTGCTGGCCAACTTCGACTCCGCGCAGCATCCCGCCGCCCAGAGCGTCGGCCACTACAACGACCCGGACATGCTGGTCGCCGGGATGCCCGGGTTCAGCGCGGCCCAGAACCGCACCCACCTGAGCCTGTGGGCGATCTCCGGCGCCCCGCTGCTCGCCGGCAACAACCTCACCACCATGTCCGCGGAGACCCGGGCCATCCTGGGCAACCCGGAGGTCGTCGCCATCGACCAGGACCCGCTGAGCCGGCAGGGCGTCAAGGTCGCCGAGGACGCCGCCGGCCTCCAGGTCTACAGCAAGGTGCTCGCCGCCACCGGCCGGCGGGCGGTCCTGCTGCTCAACCGCACCGGCGCCACCGCCAACGTCACGACCCGCTTCGCCGACCTCGGGCTCGGTGCCAGCGCGACCGTGCGCAACGTGTGGAGCGCCACCGACCTGGGGACCCGTACGACCAGCTACACCGCGAGCGTGCCCGCCCGCGAGGCCGTCCTGCTCGTCGTCACCGGCACCGAGAACCCCGGCGGCGGCAACCGCACCGGCACGCTTGTCGGCCGGCAGTCCGGCCGCTGCCTGGACATCAACAACTTCGCCACCGCCAACGGCACCCAGGCCCAACTGTGGGACTGCACCGGCGCGAACAACCAGACCTGGACGTACACCACCGGCCGGCAGCTCATGGTCTACGGCAACAAGTGCCTGGACGCGTACGGCGCCGGCACCGCGAACGGCACGAGGGTGGTCATCTGGGACTGCAACGGTCAGGCGAACCAGCAGTGGACCGTCAACAGCGACGGGACGATCCGGGGCGTGCAGTCCGGCCTGTGCGTCGACGCGTCGGGGGCGGCCACCGCCAACGGCACGAAGATCGTGCTCTGGAGCTGCGGCTCCGCCGACAACCAGCGGTGGAGCTGGCGCTAGGCAGCGCCCGGTCGGCCGGCGGCGAGCGGGCCGCCGCCGGCCCCGGGGACCGCACCGCCTCCACCCGGCCCGGCGGGCGTGGCGACGCTGGCGCTGGCGGCGTCGCGGGCGATGGTCTCCGGGACCAGCCGGCCGCTGCGGTAGCCGATGCCGATGCCGGCGACCAGCACGAAGATCGCGCCGAACGTCTGCAACGAGCCGATCAGCGCGCCGCCCAGGCCGAGCAGGGGCGCGGCGATCATCAGCATGGTGCCGTCGCCGTAGGAGAACATCCCGGAGCGGGCCACCGACCAGCCGGTGAGCAACCAGCCCGCGCTGTAGCAGGTGGCCCCGAACAGCACGATGCCGCGCGCGGTCAGGCCGAACACCGGCGTCTGCTCGGCCAGTCCGGCGAACGGCAGCATCAGCACCATGCCGCCGATGCTGGCCAGCAGCCCGGCCAGCGCGACGCGGCGGCAGCGGGTGGCCGCGAGCAGGCCGGTGAGCGCGAGCAGGGCCAGCAACCCCAGCCAGACCGACAGCACCCAGCCCACCAGATAGAGCGGCTGGCCGTCGGCCGGGTAGGGGTCGTTGCCCACCCCGCCGTCACTGGCCATCGCCACCACGCCGTAGAGGACCGCGTACGCCGGGAGCAGCCAGACCGCCGCGCGGGCGAACCGCCGGACGGACCAGGCCCAGCTCGCGTCCGTGGCCGGGGCCCCCGGCCCCGGTTCGGAGACGAACGGCAGGACCCGGAACCCCCCACCGGTGCGCCGGGAGCCGAGCGGTCCGCCGGGGTCGTGCGCGCCGGGGACCGGGGTACGGGAGAAGAGCCG
The DNA here is from genome assembly GCF_040647835.1 of Micromonospora sp. NPDC049240. NCBI lineage: Bacteria > Bacillati > Actinomycetota > Actinomycetes > Micromonosporales > Micromonosporaceae > Micromonospora > Micromonospora sp. NPDC049240. The sequence goes on along the minus strand of NZ_JBEZCX010000033.1, from coordinate 3,292 downwards.
GTTCGCCGGTTCCGTCATGCGCCACCTCGCTCGCGCCACGGGTGGCCCGGTACGCGCAACGACGCCCCGGCCCTGGTCACCACCCGTCCTGAGACCGATGGTGGCAGGCGCCGGGGCGCCGGATGAGCGATTCTCGGATTTGCCGGGTCAGCCCCGTTCGCGCTGGTCCACCGGATCGTTGAGCAGGGATTCCGGGGCCACCGGCTCCGGGGCCGGCAGGCCCTTCGCCGTGTTGCCGCCGGTGGCCTGCGCCTCCGCCACGCGTACCTCGTCGTGGATCTCCTGGGCGGCGACGGCCGCGGCCTGGGCCGCCTCGGCGGCCTCCCGCTCGACCTCGCTGGCGGTCCGGGCGGCCTCCGGCGACGGCTGGTCGCCGACCATGTTCGCCAGCCCGCCCAACGCGCCGCCCATGCCCTCCAGGGCCCGGGTCAGCTCGGTCGGCACGATCCAGACCTTGTTGGCGGTGCCGTTGGCGATCTGCGGCAGCGCCTGGAGGTACTGGTAGGCGAGCACCTTCTGGCTCGGGTTGGCGGTGTGGATCGCGTCGAAGACGGTACGGATCGCCTTGGCCTGACCCTCCGCCTGGAGGATCCGGGCCTGCCGGTCACCGTCGGCGCGCAGCACCGCGGCCTGCTTCTCACCCTCGGCGGTGAGGATCTGGGACTGCTTGTGCCCCTCGGCGTTGAGGATGGCGGCGCGGCGGTCCCGCTCGGCGCGCATCTGCTTCTCCATCGAGTCGCGGATGCTCGGCGGCGGCTCGATCGCCTTGATCTCGACCCGGGTCACCTTGATGCCCCAGCGGCCGGTGGTCTCGTCCAGCACGCCGGACAGGTGCCGGTTGATCTCCTCGCGGCTGGTCAGCGCGCGCTCCAGGTCCAGCGAGCCGATCACGTTACGCAGCGTGGTGACGGTGAGCTGCTCGATCGCCTGGAGGAAGTTGGAGATCTCGTAGGTGGCCCGGACCGAGTCGACCACCTTGAAGTAGAGGACGGTGTCGATCGAGACGACCAGGTTGTCCGAGGTGATCACCGGCTGCGGCGGGAAGCTGACCACCTGCTCACGCATGTCGACCTTGGTGCGCACCGCGTCGACGAACGGCACCAGCAGGTTGAGGCCCGGGCTCAGGGTGCGCTTGTACTTGCCGAGCCGCTCCACCACGTCCTGGCGCTGCTGCGGCACGATCCGCACCGCCTTGGCCAGGGTCACCACGACGATCACCGCCACGGCGATCAACAGGACCGCTGCAAACTCCATATCTTCACCCTCTCGCTTCGGGCAGCTCGCCCGGGGCGGAAATGTCGTCCTGCCAGACCAGGGCGGTCGCGCCCCGGACCTTTATCACCTGCACCCGTGCGCCGACGGCGTACGCCCGCGTCGCGTCGAACGAACGGGCCGTCCACAACTCGCCGTCGATCTTGACCATGCCGCGGTCGGCGTCCACCGGCTCCAGCACCACCGCGCTGGCCCCCTCGATGGCCTCGACGCCGAACGGCTGCTCGCCGTTCTCCAGCGCCGACCGGGCGTTGCGGCGGAGCGCCGGCCGGGCCAGCGCCAGGGACAGCGCCGAGACCACCGCGAAGATCACCGCCTGGAGCGCCACCGGCGCGCCGAGCGCCGCGGCGCCGGCCGCGGCGAACGCCCCGACCCCGAACATGATCAGGAAGAGCGTCGTCGTGAAGATCTCGGCGACCGCCAATACCACACCCAGAACGATCCAGAACACGGCGTCCACGTGGCCAATCGTGACACGTCGGAGCACGTGTCATCGAACTGTCATGATCGCTAGGCTGGCCGGGCCGACGGCGACGAGGAGGACGAGATGGCTCTGCTGCCCGAGACCGCACGTCAGGTGGACCTGCTGGTCGCCCACGCCCAGGCGGACGGACGCGGGCCGTCGGTCGCCCTCGGCGTGGTCCGCGACGGCGAGTTGGCACACGTGTCCGTCGCCGGCGAACAGCCCCGCCCTCACGTCGACACGCAGTACCGGATCGGCTCGATCACCAAGACCATGACCGCCGTGCTGGTGATGCAGCAGCGCGACGCCGGGCGACTGACCCTCGACGACCCGCTCGACAAGCACCTGCCCGGCACCCCGGTCGGCGCGCTCACCGTGCGCCAGTTGCTCGGGCACGCCAGCGGGCTGCAACGCGAGCCGGACGGCGGATGGTGGGAACGCGCCGACGGCACCGACCTCGACACGCTGCTCGCCGGGCTGACCCCGAACAAGATCGCCCACCCGCCGCACCGGGTCTACCACTACTCCAACCTGGCGTACGGACTGCTCGGCGGCGCGCTGGAACGGATCACCGGCACCCCGTGGAGCGCGTTGCTGACCGAGCGGCTGCTGACCCCGCTCGGCATGCGCCGCACCACCGTGCTGCCGACCGAGCCGTACGCCCGCGGCTTCGTCGTGCACCCGTGGCACCAGACGCTGCGCGAGGAGCCGCTGACCGACACCGGGGCGATGGCGCCGGCCGGGCAGCTCTGGTCGACGGTCCAGGACCTGGCCCGCTGGGCGGCGTTCCTCGCCGACCCGGACCCGGCACTGCTCGACCCGGCCACGCTGACCGAGATGTGTGTCCCGGTGGCGATCAGCGACCTGGACTCGTGGACCGGCGGCCACGGCCTCGGTGTGGAGCTCTACCGGGTCGGCGACCGGGTGTACGTGGGCCACGGCGGGTCGATGCCCGGCTTCGTCGCCGGCCTGGTGGTGCACCGCCCCACCCGGACCGCGGTGGTGGACTTCGCCAACGCGTACGGGCTGCGCGGGCACCACGTCGTGGGGATGGCCCGCGACGTGCTCACCCGGGTGCTGGACGCCGAGCCGCCCGCGCCCGCCCCGTGGCGCCCGGCCGCTCCCCCCGCCGCCGACGCGGCCGAGCTGACCGGCCGCTGGTGGTGGATGGGCATCGAGTACGAGTTCCGCGCCGATCCGGCCGGTGACCTGGTGGGTGGGCCGATGGGCGGCCCGCCGCTCCGCTTCACCCCGCAGGGGCCGGACCGCTGGCGGGGCCGGTCCGGCCCGCAGGACGGGGAGGTCCTCACCGTCGTCCGCGACGACTCCGGCGAGGCGGTCGCACTCGACATCGCCACGTTCGTCCTCACCCGCTCCCCCGACCAGGCCCCCTGACAGTGATGATGTGGGAGCGGGTCACCCGGCCGGTCTGACTCACCCTCTGACTGACCGTGGTGTCCTAGGGATTCGTCGACTTGCCCGGGTGACCCGTTCCTGCACTCACCTGCTGGGCGTTCGTGACCTGATAGGAGCCTGTGCAAGAGGTCCCGTCACTGT
>NZ_JBEZCX010000032.1:0-63504 GCF_040647835.1 Micromonospora sp. NPDC049240 | reverse complement strand
ACCACGGTGACCTCGTGCCCGGCGGCGGCCAGGGCGACGGAGAGCGCGTGCACGTGGCGGCCGAGGCCACCGACGAGCACCGGCGGGTACTCCCAGGAGAGCAGCAGCACCCGCAGGCGCCGGGCGGGCTGGATGTCGATCACTTCGGCGTCAGCTGACACGCGGCCCCCTTTGAGTTGTGGACGTCCCCGAACCGTCGGCGCGGGCGCCGGCGGGGTCGCGGCCCATCCTGCCCAGGGGTCGCTAACCGGCGGAGACGCGCCGGTTGCCGGTCTGTAACGCGTTACCGGCGCATTCGCCGCGCGCGCAGCAGCTCCGCCACCGACCAGGCCTGGAACGGGCAACCGGTGGCGGTGTGCGGGGCCGCGCCGTCGGCGGTCTCGCTCACCGAACCCAGGCCGTCCTCGACCAGGTGCCCCTCCAGCCCGACCAGCAGGTCCGCGGTGGGCAGGCCCGCCTTCCGGTACGCGTCGAGCAGCGGCCCGGTCAACCACGGCCAGACCGTGCCCTGGTGGTAGCCGGCGTCCCGCTCGGCCGGGCCGCCCCGGTGCCGGTGGGTGAAGCCGGGGGAGTCGGGGGCGAGGCTGCGCGGCCCGAGCGGGGTGAACAACGCCTCGGTGATCCGGCGCAGCGTGGCCTCGTCCGGCTCCAGCGGCGCGAACGGCAACGACCAGGCGAGGAGCTGGTTGGGGCGCAGCAGGTCGTCGTCGTGGTGCGGGGCGCCGCCGAGCGGGTACGCGGGCGCCGGCGCGTCCACCACGTCGTGCAGCCAACCGGCCGGTGCGGGGAACCGGTCGCGGAACGAGGTGGTGGCCCGGGAGTGCAGCGTCCACAGCGCGCCGGCGTCCCGGCCGGCCAGCTCGGTCAACTCGGCGAGCCCGGCCAGCCCGTTGATCCACAGCGCGTTCACCTCGACCGGCTTGCCGGTACGCGGGGTCACCGGCACCCCGTACACGCGGGCGTCCATCCAGGTCAGCGCCACGTCCGGCGGGCCGCCCTGGGTGAGCAGCCCGTCGGCGGGGTCGACGCCGATGCCGTAGCGGGTGCCGGCGACGTGTGCCTCGATCACGCCGTGCAGCGCGGGCAGCAACTCGTCGCCGAGGTCGGTGTCGCCGGTGACCGTGACGTGCCGGCTCACCGCGTGCAGGAACCAGAGCGTGGCGTCGACCGTGTTGTGCTCGACCCGGCCGGTGTCGGCGGTGTTCGCCAACATGCCCTCGCTCAGCGTGCCCGCGTACGCGCGCAGCAGCTCCCGGCCCTCGTCGGCCCGGTTGGCGCAGAGGAACAACCCCTCGTAGGAGATCATCGTGTCCCGCGACCAGGCGCCGAACCAGGGGTAGCCGGCCACCACGTCCGGGCCGGTGGCGGTGCGGACCACGAACGCGTCGGCGGCCAGCGCCAGCGTCGCCTCGACCGCGTCGGCGGGCTTCGCGGCGGCCACCACCGCCCGGCTGCGCCGCCGGGCCGCCTCGACCACGGCGGTCGCCGGTGGCGGCTCCTCGGCCAGATCGTCCGCCCAGGCCAGCACCGTCACCGTCGCGCCGGGCTCGTCGAGCGCGCCGGAGAACCGGCCCGCGTACCAGAGGTCCTCGTCGGGACTCAGGCCGCGGGCCGCCTCCGCCCGGTGGTGGACGCCGAGCCACCACTGGCCCTCCGGGGTCCAGTCCGGCCCGGCGAGCCGGAACGCGCCGTCGACCACCGCGCCGCCGGCCACCGGCTCCAGCCGGGGGACGGGACCGTCGGCCCGTCGCTCGCCGTGCGCGTCCCGCCAGGTGCAGGCCGCGGCCAGGTCCAGCCGGACCGGGCCGCCGGAGACCAGCCGGTGGACCACGGCGACGCAGGACCGGCCGTACGTCATGGCGAGTTCCCGCTCGATCACCACGTCGCCGATGCGCCACCGCCAGCGCGGCACCCCGTCGGTGAGGTCGAAGCGTTCCAGCAACTCGAAGCCGCGCGGGTCGACCACGCCGGAGTTCCACTCGTGCGCGCCGAGCCGGACCTGGCGACCGGACGGCAGCGTCACCGCCGGGTCGAGGCTCACGAGTCCCACTTTGCGGGACGCCGGTGTCTCGCCGGGCACCACCAGCAGACCGTGGTACCGCCGGGTGCGCAGCCCGGCCACGGTGCCCGTGGCGTAGCCGCCGCGCCCGTCCGTGACCAGCCATTCCCGCCCGGCGGCGGCGGACAGCGTCCCGCAGAGCTGCGGGCCGAAACGGATGTCGATCAACTTTCCTCCACCGGCAGCGAGGTGTGACAGACCACGACGACAATGGCCGCTGTGGAGAAGTACTCCGGCGGCGTCGAAGATGTGCGGGTGATCACCGACCGCCCGACCTCCGCGACCCCCGACCCCGAGCGGCACCGGCTCGCCCAGGCCGATGCCGGGGAGCAGGACTGGCGCGCATGGGGCCCCTATCTGTCCGAACGGGCGTGGGGGACGGTACGGGAGGACTACAGCGAGCACGGCACGGCCTGGGACTACTTCCCCCACGATCATGCGCGGTCCCGAGCCTACCGGTGGAACGAGGACGGCATGGCGGGCGTCTGCGACGACCGGCAGACGTTCTGCTTCGCGCTGGCGCTGTGGAACGGACGCGACCCGATCCTCAAGGAACGGATGTTCGGCCTCGGCGGCGACGGCGGCAACCACGGCGAGGACGCCAAGGACTACTGGTGGTATCTCGACAGCACGCCGACGCACTCCTGGATGCGCTGGCGTTACCACTACCCGCAGGCCGCCTTCCCGTACGACGAGTTGGTCGCGGTGAACGCGCTGCGCGGCCGGGACGACACCGAGTACGAGTTGGTGGACACCGGCATCTTCGACGACGACCGGTACTGGGCGGTGACCGTCGACTACGCCAAGGCGTCCCCGACCGACATGTGCATCCTGGTCACCGTGGCGAACCGGGGCGAGGAGGACGCCACCCTGCACGTGCTGCCCACGCTCTGGTTCCGCAACACCTGGGCGTGGGGCCTGCCGGGCGCCGACCGGGTCCCCGAGCTGCGCGGCACCGGTTCCCGGCTGGTCGGCGAGCACTGGGTGCTGGGCCAGGTGCTGCTGGAGGGCGACGGCGAGCCGACGCCGCTGCTGTGCGACAACGAGACCAACGCCGAGCGGCTGTGGGGGCTGCCCGGGCGGTCGGCGTACCCGAAGGACGGGATCAACGACCACGTGGTGGCCGGCGCGGCCACCGTCAACCCGGAGCGGGTCGGCACCAAGGGCGCGCTGCACTACGTGCTGGACGTGCCGGCCGGCGGGCAGCGGCGGATCCGGCTGCGGCTGACCCGCACCGCGCCGCCCCCGGCGGGCGACCCGCCCGCCGCGGCCGACCTGGGCGACGGGTTCGACACCGTGCTCTGGGCCCGGCGCGCCGAGGCGAACCGGTTCTTCGACAGCCTGATCCCGGCCGCGGCGACCGCCGACGAGGCGCTTGTCGCCCGCCAGGCCATCGCCGGGCTGATGTGGGGCAAGCAGTTCTACCACTTCGACGTCAAGCGGTGGCTGGAGGGCGATCCGGGCTCGGCGCCGCCGCCGGCCGGCCGGCGGCACGGGCGCAACAGCGCCTGGTGGCACATGACCAGCTTCGACGTGTTCTCCATGCCGGACCCGTGGGAATATCCCTGGTACGCGGCCTGGGACCTGGCCTTCCACTGCGTCACCATCGCCCGGGTCGACCCCGGGTTCGCCAAGGAGCAGATCCTGCTCCTGCTCCGCGAGTGGTACCTGCACCCGAACGGGCAGATCCCGGCGTACGAGTGGGCGTTCGGTGACGTGAACCCGCCGGTGCACGCCTGGGCCGCGTTGAAGGTCTTCGAGATCGACGGCGCCCGGGACCACGACTTCCTCGCCCGGGTGATGCAGAAGCTGCTGCTCAACTTCACCTGGTGGGTCAACCGCAAGGACACCGGCGGCAACAACGTGTTCGAGGGCGGCTTCCTCGGGCTGGACAACGTCGGCCCGTTCGACCGTTCGGCCGCGCTGCCGGTGGCCGGCACGCTGGAGCAGTCCGACGGCACCGGCTGGATGGCCATGTACGCGCTCAACCTGCTCGACATGGCCATCGTGCTGGCCGAGCACGACCGCGCGTACGTGGACACCGCGACGAAGTTCTTCGAGCACTTCGCGTACATCGCCGCGGCGGCGTACTCCCAGGGGCTCTGGGACGCCGAGGACGCGTTCTTCTACGACGTGCTGCGGCTGGCCGACGGCACGCAGGTGCCGCTGAAGGTCCGCTCGGTGGTCGGGCTGCTGCCGCTGGCCGCGGTCACCCGGCTCACCACGCGCACCATGCGCCGCCTCCCCGAGTTGGGCGCCCGGCTGCGCTGGTTCCTCACCAACCGCCCCGAGTACGCCGACGTGATCGGCGCCCGCCGGCTCGGCCCGGACGGCACCCAGCAGCGGCTGCTGTCCATGGTCGGCCCGGAGCAGGTGGTGCGGCTGCTGGCCCGGATGCTCGACACCGACGAGTTCCTCTCCGAGTACGGCCTGCGCACGCTGTCCCGCGCCCACCTGGACAAGCCGTTCACGGTCACGCTCGGCGGGCAGGAGTTCAGCGTCGGCTACGAGCCGGCCGAGTCGACGAGCGGCCTGTTCGGCGGCAACTCGAACTGGCGCGGCCCGATCTGGATGCCGACGAACTTCCTGCTGATCACCGCGTTGCGCGACCACGCCGCGTTCTTCGGCGACGGTCTCCAGGTCGAGTACCCGACCCGGTCGGGGGTCAAGCGGACGCTGGACGAGATCGCCGACGACCTGTCGGCGCGGCTGATCTCGCTGTTCACCCGGGACGGGTGGGGGCGGCGACCGATCTACGGCGCGGCGCAGCTGTTCCAGACCCACCCGGACTGGCGGGACCTGATCTGCTTCCCGGAGTACTTCCACGGCGACAACGGCGCGGGGCTCGGCGCGTGGCACCAGACCGGGTGGACGGCACTGGTCGCCGACCTGATCCTCACGCTGCGCCGCTGAGCCCCGCGCCCGTCGCCGCCGGGCCCGGTCAGGCCAGCGGGAAGAACGCCACCCGGGCGTGGTACTCGCCGGCCACGGTCACCGTGTCGCTGCCGACCCACAGGCCGCGGTCGGTGGCGTACAGCTCGGCGGTGCCGACCCCACGGTCCTTGGTCGGGTTCCACGCCAGCGCCTTGCCGGTGGTCGGGTGGATCGCCCCGACGCCGGGCCGGGACACCGCGCCGGGGCCGGCGGAGTTGCGCCCCGACGGGTTGTCCAGCCAGCGCTGGTGTCCGCCGACGTAGACCGCCGCGCCGGTCACCGCCACCGACAGCAGCGTGTCGCCGCCGGTGTAGTTGGCCCAGGTCGGCTGCTTGCCCGCGGTGGCGGCGCCGAACTCGAAACGCGCCGCGGTGTCGCAGAGCGTGCCGGGGAACGGGCCGCCGGTGGTGACCACCGCGAACCAGGCGCCGTCCGGCGAGATGTCCACCCCGCGCAGGTAGGCCGGCATCGTCTTGGCGCACTGCGGCTGGTAGCGCGTGGTGGCCCAGCCGGAGAGCGTGGCGCCGGTGGTGCTCAGGTCGGCCACCGCGAGCTGGTGTCGCGCCGCGCCGGACACGGTGCTGAAGTTGCCGGCGAAGACCAGCCGGCCGCCGTCGGCGGAGACGTCCAGCGCCTCCACCTTGACCGGCGAGGTGGCCCCGGAGGAGGTGACCCGCGCGCCGTCCAGCCGCAGGTCGACCGAGGCGTCGGCGGCGCCGGTGGTCGCGTTCAGGGCGGCCAGGCCGCGCCGGGTCACCCCGCCCACGGTCTGGAACGCGCCGCCCACGAGCAGCCGGTTGCCGACCAGCCGCATGTCGTTGACCTGGTTGTTGAGCGCGGCCGGGGCGAACCCGGCGACGCGCGCGCCGGTGGCCGCGTCGATCCGGGCCACCCGCGGCGCGGCCACGCCGTTGACCGTGGTGAACGCGCCGCCGAGATAGAGCGAGCGGCCGTCCGCCGAGGCGGCGAGCGCCTTGACCGTGCCGTTGACCACCGGCTTGAACGTGGTGTCGATCCGGCCGGTCTCGGCGTGGAACGCCACCAGCCGGGGCATCGCGAGCTGCGCGGTGGTGTTCGCGTTGCGCACCTTGGTGAACGAGCCGGCCAGGTAGACCCGGTCGCCGATCTGGAGGATCCGGTACACGGTGCCGTCGAGCGCGTGCGGCGTCCAGGCCGCCGGCCGGGCGCTGACCACGGTGGTGTGCGTGGCGTTGACGGCGAGGGCCGGAGCCGTCGGCAGCGCGCCGCCGGCGGCGAGCGTGGCCGCCACGACGACGGCGGTGCGTCGCCGGTGCCGGACCCGCTGCGCAGGGGGTGGGGCGGGTGCGGGAGTCATGGTCGAAGCATCCCGCCGGAGCAGGCGATCCACAGTCGGGCAGCCGCTCCGCGCCGGTCGACGATCGGCCGGTCCGCGCGGTCCGTCCGGCGGGAGGCGGGCCCCGCCTTGCACGTAGGGTGTGCGGGGCCGCGACGGGGGAGGTGCGATGCGATCGGTGCTGGTCTTCGACGCCGACGACACGCTCTGGGAGAACAACGTCCTGTTCGAGCGCGTGATCGAGGACTTCCTCACCTGGTTGGACCACCCGACGCTGGGCCGGGCGCAGCTCCGGGCCGTGCTCGACGACGTGGAACGGGCCAACGCGGTGGCGCACGGCTACGGCAGCAAGGTCTTCCTGCGCAGTCTCGGCGAGTGCCTGGAGAAGCTACGGGAGCGCCCCGCCACCGAACGGGAACGCCGCGAGATCGAGCAGCTCGCCGCCGCGCTGGTCGGCCACCAGGTCGAGCTGATGCCGGGCGTGGCGGAGACGCTCGACGACCTCGCCACCCGCCACGAGTTGCTGCTGCTCACCAAGGGCGAGCGCGAGGAGCAGCAGCGCAAGCTCGACGCCTGTGGGCTGCTGCACCACTTCCGGGCGGCGCACATCGTGCCGGAGAAGGACGTCGCCACCTACCGTTGGCTGGCCCGCGAACACGCGTTCGACCCGGCGGTCGCCTGGATGATCGGCAACTCGCCGCGCTCGGACATCCTGCCCGCGCGGGCCGCCGGCATGAACGCGGTCTTCATCCCGAACGAGAACACCTGGGTGCTGGAGCACGAGGAGTTGGACCCGTCCGACCCCCGGGTGATCCGACTCGCCGCCTTTCCCGACCTGGCCCGGCACTTCTGAGCCGGCCGGTAACGTCCGGACCGTGCCGCTCACGTTCCCGTCGCACCTGGCGCCGGTGCTGCCGCTGAAGCTGTGGCGACCGCGCTGGTTCGACGGGGTGGCGTTGGCCACCGGCGCGGTCGCGCCGGACGTCGGCTACCTGTTCACCGGCACCCGGTTTGACCTCGGGATGCGCACCCACACGCTCGGCGGGCTGCTCTGGTGGTGTCTGCCGGTCGCTCTCGGGTACGCCTGGATCGCCCGCCGGGTGGTCGCCGGCATCGCCGTGCACCTGCCCGCGCCCCGGCTGTTCGGCTGGCCCCGGTACGTCGGGCTGGCCGGCGTTCGGCACCCCTGGCAGGTCACGGTCTGCTCCGCGCTGATCGGCGCGTTCAGCCACGTCGGGTGGGACCGGGTCAGCCACAGCGAGCGCCTGCCGCGGCTGCTCGGCATCGCCGACTTCCACGGCCTGACCGGGCTGTACTGGTTCCAGTTCGCGGACGTGTTCGCCAGTGGCGGCGGCGGACTGCTGGTGGTGGCGCTGGCGATCCGCGCGGCCCGTGACGGCGAGATCTTCGACGGCGAAGCCCCGCCCGCCCCGGCGACGAACCCGCTGGTGTTCTGGCGGGTCGCCCTGACGGTCACCGGTCTGGGAGCGCTGTCGCTGCCCGGGTTGCCGGCGGCCACCGTGCCGGGGCCGGCCGGCGTACGCGCGCTGCACGTCGGCGGGTTGGCGCTCATCGCCGGCGCGGCGGCGGCCCGGTCCGCGCCGGTTCGCGGGGCCGAGCGCGACCGGCGTCTCGAAGACGAACAGCGTCGGCCCGGCTGACCCTGTTACGTCGACATGCCGCGTTTCGACATAGACATCAATCACAGCCGGTCGCCCCGGTCGAAGCTTGTTCGACCTGCGCGGACGCGCCTAACCTGAGCCGGCGTCCACGCCTCGTCGGGGTGAGTCGGGGGCGCACCGGAGTCCGGTGGTAAGAGCACCGTGGAGCTGAGTGCGGGCAGAGCGGCTCGCCGTCTGGAGCCCGGCGTGGGCGTCGTGCCGCGCCCGCCGTGTTCCCGCGGCGTGCGCCGTTACCACTTCCGGACGACCGGGGTCAGGGCCGGGGAGTTGCGGACCCGGTCCTGACCCGTCCGGGCCGCTGCGGCACACCCCTGGTGCGCCGGCCGGTCACGGAGCGACACTGAACCATGACTATCCAGCGCGTACCGCTGCTCGCCGGCCTGGTCGTGCTGCTCGCGGCGGCCTGCACGACGACCGGCCACGACGGCGCGCCCCCGGCGCCACCGACCACCGCCCCGGCCAGCACGTCGGCCCCGGCCGCCACGACGGCCGCCGCACCGCCCCCGGCCGCCACCCGACCGACGTCGACCGACGAGGGGACCGCCGGGCCCTGGCGGGTGACCTGGGGCTGGGGGGTGCCCGGCACGTCCGCCCGGGTCACCCACCCGGTGCGGGTACCGGTCACCGCGGCGCCCGGCGGGTCGCTGCCCGTCCTGGTGTCGGTGCAGGTCGGCGACCACCCCGCCGAGGGGTTCAGCCGGATCACGTTCGCGTTCCGCGGGCCCGTCCCGTCCTACCGGGTCGGGTACGTGCCGCAGGTGGTGACCGAGGGCCGCGGCGCCCCGGTCGAGTTGCCCGGCACGAGCTACCTGTCGGTGCGGTTCTTCCCGGCGCAGGCGCACGACGCGCGGGGCGGCCGGACCGCCGACGTGCCGCCGGCCGCGGTCGGCTACCCGACGTTGCTCGGCTGGGCCGCGGCCGGCGACTTCGAGGGCCACCTGAGCTTCGGGCTCGGCCTGCGTGCCCCGGGCGGCGCACGGGTGCCGGTGCGGTTGGGCGAGTCCACCCGCCCGGACGGCGCCCACGTCGTCTCCGTCGACGTCCGGCGCGGCTGACCACCGGCCGCGTCGCCCGTGTCGGGGCGGCGCGGGCCGGGCTCAGCCGGCCTCGCCCCGGACGATCGCCACCGCCACCCGACAGAACTCGTCCATGTCCGGCTGGAACCCGGCCGCGATGTCGGGGTGTAGGCCGGACCGGGTCTCGTCGAGCAGCCGCCGGCAGACGTCCTCCACGGGCTCGCCCGCGTAGCCGGCGCGGATCCGTTCGGTGGCCGCCTGCAGGGCCGAGGTCAGCTGATCCTCCAACGGGCCGCGCAGCTTCTGCTGCACCGGATCGAGCCCGCTCGGGTCGAGCGTGACATGTGGCTCCGACATCGGCGCTCCCTTCGTCGGCGTCCGCGGTACCCCACCGCGTCCGTCGGTCAAACCATCGTCGGTACGGCCGCCACCCGGACCAGGTACGAGAAGTCCTCCGCCGGCTCCTCGACGTACGACAGCCGGCGGATCTGCCGGTCGTCGGACCAGAGTGCGACGTCGACCAGCACCCCGAGGTGGGCGAGGCCGATGGTGGAGACCCGCTTCTTGTCCTGGAGCACCGCGCACACACCGCCCAGCAGGGTGCTGGCGTCGGAGGTCCGGTGCCCGGGCGGGCAGCGCAGGGTCAGGTCCACCTCGACCGGCCCGGCGAGCGGGGTCCACCCGGTGCGCTGGGCCGCCGTGCAGGCGGCCTGGAGCAGGGTGCGGACCCTCGTCGCCTGCCGGTGTCCGGCGGCGAAGATGGACAGGGCCTCGGTCTTGACCGGGGGCAGGCCGCTCACCTCGAACGACAGGGCGAGAGCGCGGGTGTCCTGCACGACGGCACCTCCTCGGGGCGAATCCTGCCCAACCGGCACGCACGGGTGCGGCGGTTCCCGGGAGAACCCACCGATCGAGCAGGCTGTGGGGGACAGCCGGCGGCGGTCGACGGCGGTGGCGACGCGCGGGGCCACGGAGCTAGGGAAACGCTAGTCCAGTCCGGTCACGCCCGGTAGTCTCGCCGTTCACCTGGTGGGACGCCGGTCAGGCCGCCTCACCGGCGTGTCGGGCCAGGTACTCGTCGATCGCCCGGCGGATGAGACCGGACCGGCCGCCCTTGTCGCTGCCGGCGAGTTCGTCGAGCTGCCGGACGATCGTCGAGGGAAGCCTGACTCCGGTCACCACCATCGGGACGCTCTCCGGCGCGGGCGTCGGCCCGAGGTCGGGCCCCCGGGTCGCGTCCCGCAGCAACTCGGAGATGTCGCCGCCCCGGTCGAAGTAGGCGACCAACTCCTCGCGGCTCATCGCCCGCGGATCACGGCCAGCGCTCATCGCGTTCCCTCCATCCACTGCTTGACCTCATCGGGCGTGGCGGGGCGCACGGCCAGGATCGCGTAACTGCTGACCTTTCCGATCCGTTCGCAGAGCACCATGACCACCCGGGCGCTCTCGGCCAGGCCGGCGACGGCGAGGAGGAGCGTCCCGATGTGGTTCTCGATCCGCTGCGGGGAATAGAGCGCGTCGATCGCCTCCTGCTCGGACACGTCGTGCCGGGCCGCGCTGGCCTTGCCGGCGTCGGTCCACGCGTACTCCCGCTCCGTCACCCGCTCAGCGTACAACGCGTAAAACGCGTCAGCGGCGGGCGCGCTTGAGCTCGTGGAACGTGTCCAGGCGCAGCAGCGGCAGCATCGAGTCCCAGATGACCAGCGCGTCCTCGGTGCCCGGGACCTCGGTGATGATCGGCCCGTGGATGCCCCGGCCGGCGTCCGGCACCATGAGCACCGGCGAGCCGATGTCCGGGCCGGCCGAGCCGTACGCCAGCGCGTGCGACTCGCGGACCGCCTCGTCCCAGCGCTCCTCGTCCAGCGCGGGCGCCGCGTCCGTCACGCCGGCGGCCTCCACCGCCGCCGCGACGGTCCGGTCGCCGAGCGGGTCCCCGGCGTCGTGGCTGCGCGCCCCCAGCTCGGTGTAGAGGCGCCCCGCGTCCTCGTGCCGGCCCTGCGCCCGCAGCGCCTCCACCAGCCGCAGCACCCGGCCGGAGGCGGCCATCGCCTCGGCGTACTCGGGGGCGATCCGCCCGTCGTTGAGGATGGCCAGGCTGAACGCCCGCCACTCGACGGTCAGCCCGCGGGCCTGGGCGACGGCGACGAGCCAGCGGGAGGTGCGCCAGGTCCACGGGCAGACCGGGTCGAAGAAGAAGGTGGCGTCCATCCCCCCAACCTAGGGGCGGACGGGTCGGCGCGCAGCGCGGCGGTCCTCGTCACGTGACCGTGATGTTTCGCTTCGTCGCAGGTCGGGCACGTTCTGCCGCACGAAACGCCCGGGGCGTCGGGCGCAGGGCCGGTGCCTCGACCGTCTCGCCGTGCGCCGGGGCACGGGTGACCTCCCCGGCTCTCGCCGAAGAGAGGGGGAGGGTGATGACGACAGTCCCCGACACGGCCGCACGGCGGCCGGCCGGACGCGCGGCGGCGGCGGCCGCCGCGCTCGCGTTGGTGGCCCCGCTGGCCGCCTGCGGGTCCGGCGGCGACGGTGGCACGCCGACGATCAACCTGTACTACCCGCCGGAGCAGAACCTCCAGAAGGTGGTCGACGACTGCAACGCGCAGGCCCAGGGGCGCTACCGGATCAGCTACCGGGTGCTGCCGCGCGAGGCCGACGAGCAGCGGGTGCAGATGGTGCGACGGCTCGCGGCGCAGGACAGCGGCATGGACGTGCTCGGCCTGGACGTCACCTGGACGCAGGAGTTCGCCAGCGCGGACTGGATCCGGGAGTGGACCGGCCAAGACAAGGCCGAGGTGGAGCAGGGCACGCTCGCCGGCCCGCTGGACACCGCCAAGTACGAGGACAAGCTCTACGGAGCGCCGAAGAACACCAACGTGCAACTGCTCTGGTACCGCGCCGACCTGGTGTCGCAGCCGCCGAAGACCTGGGACGAGATGATCTCGGCGGCCCAGCAGCTCAAGGAGCAGAACAAGCCCTACCGGGTGCTCACCATGGGCGCCCAGTACGAGGGCCTGGTGGTGCTCTACAACACGCTCGCCGAGAGCGCCGGCGGCAAGATCCTCAGCGACGACGGCAAGAAGGCGGTCATGGACGCCGGCACCGTACGCGCGCTGGAGCAGCTCAAGACGCTCGCCACGTCGGGCGTGACCTCACCGTCGTTCAGCAACGCGGTCGAGGACCCGGTCCGGTTGGAGTTCCAGTCCGGCGGCGGCGCGTTCCAGGTCAACTGGCCGTTCGTGTACCCGGCGATGCAGGAGGCCAACCCGGAGCTGGCCAAGGACGTCAAGTGGGCGCGGGTGCCCGGCATCGACGCGAACACCCCGAGCAAGGTGACCATCGGCGGGGTCAACCTGGCGGTGAGCAAGTACTCGAAGCACCCGACCGAGTCGTTCGAGGCGGCCCGGTGCATCCGCAACGCGGAGCACCAGAAGTTCTCCGCGGTCAACGACGGCGTGCCGCCGACCATCGAGGCGGTCTACGACGACCCGGAGATGGCCGAGGCGTACCCGATGAAGGAGACCATCCTGGAGGAGCTGAAGGAGCCGGCGGTGCGACCGCTGACGCCGGCGTACCAGAGCATCTCCACGGTGATGTCGGCGATCCTGTCGCCGCCCTCGGGGATCAACCCCGAGCGGACCGCGGACGAGCTGCGCAAGGCGATCGCCGACGCGCTGGAGTCGAAGGGTGTCCTGCCATGAGCGTGAACGCCACTCCGGCCGGCGCGGAGGCCGCCGCCGAGGCGGAGCAGCCGGCCGCCAGGCACGCCGCGGTGCCCGCCCAGCGGGCCCGCCGTGGCGCCCGCGCTCCGCTGAGCGACAACAAGCGGGCCGAGCGTCGCCTCGGCTGGCTGCTGTGCGCGCCGGCCGCGCTGGTCATGGTGCTGGTCACCGCGTACCCGATCCTGTACTCGATCTGGCTGTCGTTGCAGCGCTACGACCTGCGCTTCCCCGACGAGCGCCAGTTCGTCGGGCTGGAGAACTACGTCACCGTGCTGACGAACGACTTCTGGTGGACCGCGTTCGGGGTGACCATGCTGATCACGGTGGTCACCGTGGCGATCGAGCTGGTGCTCGGCATGGGCCTGGCGATGATCATGCATCGGACGCTTGTCGGCCGGGGCATCGTCCGCACCGCGGCGCTGATCCCGTACGGCATCGTCACGGTGGTCGCGGCGTTCTCCTGGCGGTACGCCTGGACGCCGGGCACCGGCTACCTGGCGAACCTGTTCGACGGCAGCGCGCCGCTCACCGAGCGGGCCAGCTCGCTGGCGATCATCATGCTGGCGGAGATCTGGAAGACCACCCCGTTCATGGCGCTGCTGCTGATGGCCGGGCTGGCGCTGGTGCCGGAGGACCTGCTGAAGGCGGCCTCCACCGACGGCGCGACGGCGTGGCAGCGGTTCACCAAGGTGATGCTGCCGGTGATGAAGCCGGCGATCCTGGTCGCGTTGCTGTTCCGCACGCTCGACGCGTTCCGGGTCTTCGACAACATCTTCGTGCTCACCAACGGCGGCAACGAGACCTCGTCGGTGTCGATGCTGGCCTACAACAACCTGATCCGGGGCCTGAACCTCGGCATCGGCTCCACGATGTCGGTGCTGATCTTCATCACCGTGGCGATCATCGCGTTCGTCTTCGTGAAGCTGTTCGGCACCGCTGCCCCCGGCAGCGACGATGGGGAGAGGCGCTGACATGTCCGTGGAAACCACCACGCGGGCGAAGCTGCGCTGGGGCGTGCTGGACGTCGTGGTCGTCGTCTTCGCGCTGGTGCCGGTGCTCTGGATCGCCTCGCTGTCGTTCAAGACCCCGGGCACGCTCACGGACGGCAACTTCTGGCCGCGGGAGTGGACGCTCGACAACTACCGGACGATCTTCGACACCGACCAGTTCGTCCGGGCCCTGGTCAACTCGATCGGCATCGCGCTGATCGCCACCGCGATCGCGGTGGTGCTCGGCACGATGGCCGCGTACGCGATCTCCCGGTTGGACTTCCCGGGCAAGAAGCTGCTGGTCGGGGTCTCCCTGCTGATCGCGATGTTCCCGCAGGTGTCGCTGGTGTCGCCGCTGTTCGAGATCGAACGGCAGCTCGGCCTCTTCGACACCTGGCCCGGCCTGATCCTGCCGTACATCACGTTCGCGTTGCCGCTGGCGATCTACACGCTGTCGGCGTTCTTCAAGCAGATCCCGTGGGACCTGGAGAAGGCGGCGAAGATGGACGGCGCGACCCAGGGGCAGGCGTTCCGGCGGGTGATCGCCCCGCTGGCCGCGCCGGGCGTGTTCACCACGGCCATCCTGGTCTTCATCTTCTGCTGGAACGACTTCCTGTTCGCGATCACGCTCACCTCGACCGAGCGGTCCCGCACGGTCCCGGTGGCCCTCCAGTTCTTCACCGGCGAGTCGCAGTTCGAGGACCCCACCGGGGCGATCTGCGCCGCCGCCGTGGTGATCACCGTACCGATCATCCTGTTCGTGCTCTTCTTCCAGCGCCGCATCGTCTCCGGCCTGACCTCCGGCGCAGTCAAGGGATAGGTGACAACAATGGCTGACATCGTGCTGGACAAGGTGAGCAAGCGGTTCCCGGACGGGACCACCGCGGTGCGGGACGTCGACCTGGAGATCGCCGACGGCGAGTTCGTCATCCTGGTCGGCCCGTCCGGCTGCGGGAAGTCCACCACCCTGAACATGATCGCCGGGCTGGAGGACATCAGCGACGGCGAGCTGCGCATCGGCGGCGAGCGGGTCAACGACAAGGCGCCCCGGGACCGGGACATCGCCATGGTCTTCCAGTCGTACGCGCTCTACCCGAACATGACGGTCCGGGAGAACATGGCCTTCCCGCTGCGCCTGGCGAAGATGGACAAGGAGACCATCAACCAGAAGGTGGACGAGGCCGCCAAGGTGCTGGAGCTGACCGCGCTGCTGGACCGCAAGCCGGCCAACCTCTCCGGCGGCCAGCGGCAGCGGGTGGCGATGGGTCGGGCGATCGTGCGCCAGCCGAAGGCGTTCCTGATGGACGAGCCGTTGTCCAACCTGGACGCCAAGCTCCGGGTGCAGATGCGCACCGTGGTGTCCCGGTTGCAGAAGCAGCTCGGCACCACCACCGTCTACGTGACCCACGACCAGACCGAGGCGATGACGCTCGGCGACCGGGTGGTCATCATGCGGGGCGGCGCGGTGCAGCAGGTCGGCCCGCCGCAGGAGCTGTACGACCACCCGCGCAACCTCTTCGTCGCCGGGTTCATCGGCTCGCCGTCGATGAACTTCGTGCACGCCGCGGTGGAGGACGGGAAGCTGCGGACCGCGCTGGGCGACGTGCCGATCGGCGAGCGGGTCCGCCGCGAGCTGGAGGCCGGTGACGCGCCCCGCGAGCTGATCCTCGGCATCCGGCCGGAGCACTTCGAGGACGCCGCGTTGATCGACGACGAGACCCGCCGCCGGGGCCTGGAGTTCGAGGCGCCTGTCGACATCGTCGAGTCGATGGGCTCGGACAAGTACGTCTACTTCACCGTGGAGGGGGAGCGGGCCACCGCCGCCGAGCTGGAGGAGCTGGCCGCGGACGCCGGCGCCGCCGACTTCGCCGGCGCGGGTTCCAGCCTGGTCACCCGGTTGTCGGCGGAGTCGCCGGCGCGGGAGGGCGAGTCCCGCCGGGTGTGGTTCAACCTGGAGAAGATCCACCTGTTCGACCCGGGCAGCGGGCGCAACCTGACGCTGCACGAGGGGCGGGCGGCCGGCGCGCTCGCCGACTGAGCGCTCCGCGTGGAGGGGCCGGGGGCGGGTGCCGTCGGCCCCTCCACCGTCTCCGGGCGGACGTGCCGTGCCGGCACACCGTGCCCGCCGGTCGCGGCGGACGGCCCGCACCGCGCGGCGTCACCAGGAGTGACGCAGCGCCAGCCCGAGGAAGCGGGCGTAGCGGGCCAGGGCCGCGTCCACCCGGGCGCGCAGTTCGGCGTCGAACGGGACGAGCTGCCGCACCGTCACGGTCACCGTGGTCGCCCCCAGCGTCCGCCGCCAGGTGCCGACCACCCGGCCGCCACGCACCACGGTGGACTGGAACATGCCGTTGTTGCCCGGCACCACGGCGGCGGCGTGTGCCGGGTCGAGCATCAGCGAACGGTCCCGGTAGCCCAGCAGGTACTCGTCGAAGCCGGGCAGCGTGTGCAGGTCGTCGACCGGGTCACGGGGGGTGTCGAGCAGCGCGGCGTCGACCACGGCGGGTTCACCGTCGACCTCGACCGGGGCGAGGAGGTCACCGGCCAGCGCCACGGCCCGGGTCGCGTCGGTGACGGTCAGGCCGCTCCAACGGGCCAGCTCGTGCCGGGTCACCGGCCCGTGCCCACGCACGTAACGGTGGGCCAGCAACGCCAGCGCCTCGTCCCGCTCCGGGCGGTGCGGGTCGGGCACCCACTCGTCGAGCAGCGCGAACGTCTGCTCGGTGCCGACGTGCGGGGCGATGCAGGTGATGCCGCGCTGGCTCGCGTACCAGAGCAGGTGGTAGCCGCGCTGACCGGTGGTGTCCAGCCCGGCGGCGCGCAACGCGGCCAGGCACTCGCTGCGGGTGAGCCGGCCGCCCCCGCCCAGCGCCGCGCCGAGCACGTCGCCGGCATGGTCCCCGTCGGCGAGCGTCAGCCCGAGCTGCCGCCACCGGGCCGCCAACCCGGCCAGGGCGCGGACCCCGGTCACCGCCAGCATCCAGTGCGCGTCCCGCGCCGGCACCAGGTGCACCGTGCCGCGCATCGGCCAGGTGCGCAACGCCTCGCGCCGCTCCAGCGCCGCGTGGACGTCGTCGCGGGTGCGGCCGGGCAGGCGTACGCCGAGCGACCACAGGCCGCTGGCCGCGTCCTGGGCCTGCATGGCGCCGAACCACTCGACCACGTCGGCCACCCGCTCCGGCCGGGCGACCGGGTGCGGACGCAGCAGCAGGCCGGTCATGCGCAGCGCGAGCGCCTCGGCGCGGGTGAGGCGTACGGTCACGGCGGGCCTCCCGTCGACAGGTGGACGGTCAGCTTAGGACGCCGGACCCCCGTCGGAGGCGCCCCCACACATCGATGGGCCTGTGGAATGATGACACCGCCGCCGATGGCACCAGGTGTGCTGGCGGTGACATTCGGTGATGCGGCGACCTGTGGTCGCCTCGCCGCTGTTGTTCCACTCGATACGGGGGTATGGCGAGTGTCGTCTCGCACGTTCAAGGCGGGTGCCGTCGCGGCAACGCTCTCACTCGGTCTGGCCGTTGTGGCCCTGCAGCAGTCCTCGTCGGCCGCGGTCGACACCCAGCCCTCCCTGGAGGAGGACTTCACCTACCCGGGCGCCGCGCAGGTGCTCACCCAGCGGGGGATCAAGCTGCTGAAGGGCGACGGGCACATCGTGCTGGCCGACTGCGGCGCGACTCCCAACAACCCGCCGGCCGACCTGATCCTGGTGCAGAGCAACGATTTCAGCCTGCCCGCCGGCAAGAACTTCTGCTTCAAGGCGAAGGGCGCCAGCGGTTACCTCACCATGGAGATCCCCATGGTCTACTTCGTCCGGGGTGACTCGACCAACACCGTCGACGCGAAGGTCGAAGTCAAGGACGACCCGACCGTGGTCGAGACCGAGCAGGTCGACCCGGGCGAGTGGCAGCCCGTCGGCGAGGGACAGGCCCGGGGCACGGCGACCGTGCTCGAGCTTCGCTTCCCCACCGCCAACTGACGCACCACCGGGAGCCGACCTCGCACGCCGAGGTCGGCTCTCTCCTTTTCGCCATCCGCAGCGACGTGCGCTCGCTGCTCTGACGCGTCAGTTCCAGGGGAGGGACCGTGTCGGCAAGACCCAGTGTCATCCGGCGGACAAGTGCGGTGCGAAGGCGGGCGGGGCTGGCGGTCAGCCTCGTCCTGACGCTGCTCGCCGCGTTTCTCGTCGTGCCCGGCCCGTCGTACGCGGCGGACGAGACGGAGCCGGGTGAACTCCGGCTCCGGGCGCTGCTCCTGCTGAAGTCGGGCGGCTCGAGTGTGGAGCGAGCGGCGGCGGAGGCGCTCGTCGGGGACGACGACGCGGTCGCCGACTTCCTCGACGAGGGCTACTTCACGGCTCGCCAGCAGGACGACCTGGTCCGGGTCGAGGAGTACGCGGGCCTGGGCGGCCCGACGATGAAGCAGGCGGCGGTGGCCGCGCTGAGCGGTTCCGTCGAGGACCGCCGCGCGTTCCTCAACGGCGGATGGGAGGCCGCCTTCGCCGTCGACGAGCGCATCCGCCTCGGGCAGGTCGTCAACGCCGGTGGGAACGAGGTGAAGCGCGCCGGCCAGGCGGCGCTGAACAGCACCGACGACGCGATCACCGAGTTCCTCCGCACCGGCCAGTACGAGGCCCGGGAAGTCGACGACCGGATCCGGATCGGGCAGATCCTCACCGGCGGTGGTCCCTACGTCAGGGCCGGCGCACAGGCCGCGCTGAACGGCACGGCCGAGGACATCCGGGAGTTCCTGCTGTACGGGCAGCACGTGGCCCGCGCGCGTGACCAGGAGATGCTCACCGTCACCCAGCTCGCCGACCTGTCCCAGGAGGCCGGCCGGCTCGCCGCGCAGGAGACGCTCCAGGCCGAGCAGGCGGCCGACCGTGCGGTGGAGTCCGCCCGGCTCGCGAAGGAGGCCGCGCAGCGTGCCGCGGCCGAGACCGCGGCGGCGAAGGACTCCGCGGAGGACGCGGCGGCGGCGGCTGCGCGGGCCGCGTCCGCCGCCGGTCGTGCCGCCGCGGCGGCGCAACGCGCGATCGGCGCCGCGAACGCCGCGAGTTCCGCGGCGAAGGTCGCCTCGGCGTCCGCCGCCCGTGCCGCGCAGGCGGCGGCGCTCGCCGGGAACGCCGCCTCCCGCGCCAACACGGCGGCCTCGAAGGCGGCGGGGGACGCCACCAAGGCACAACAGGCCCGCGACGCCGCCCGGATCGCCCGGGACGCGGCGAAGCAGGCGCGGAAGGCGGCGGACGCGTCCGAGGCGTCCCAGCGTGCCTCCGTCGCCGCCGGCAACGCCGGCACCGCGGCGGCGAGCGCGGCGGCCAACGCGAAGCTGGCGGCCGACGCGGCCGAGCAGGCGGCCGGCCAGTCGAACGTGTCCGCCGCCGAGGCGGCGCGGGCGCGGGAGGCGGCTGCCCGGGCCCGCGCCAAGGCGGAGGAGTCCCAGCGGGCGGCGAACGCGGCCAGCGCCGAGGCACGGCGCGCGGCGACCGCGGCCGGCCAGGCGACGTCCGCCGCGCGAGCGGCGGCCACCCACGCGGACAACGCCGCCGCGGCGGCCGAGGACGCCGCCGCGCACGCCGGGGAGGCGGCCTACGCGGCGACGATGGCCACGCAGCACGCGGTCAACGCGATGAAGGCCGCGGAGGCCGCGGAGAGCTACGCCAACCAGGCACGGGACGTCGAGACGGCGGCCCGTCAGGCGGACGTCGAGCGGCTGGCGGCCATGACGGCCGAGGGGGTGATGGCCGCCGAGGTCGAGCGCAAGGAGGAGGAGACCCGCCTGGCGCAGGCGGCCTGGGACGAGGCGCAGGAGACCCAGCGGGACGAGGAGACCCGCCGCTGGCTGGCCGAGGCCACCGCGCCGAACGCGCCGGCCGACGTGGTGCTGACCAACGGCCGCCGGGTCGCCGTCCGGCTGCTGGCCACCGGGGGGACCTGGACCCGGGCAGCCGCCGAGCGCGCGCTCACCGGTTCGGAGCTGGACGTCCGGGCGTTCCTGACGACCGAGCTGCCGCTGGCCGCCGGCCAGGACGACCGGGCGGTGGTCGGCCACCTCGCGGACACCGCGACGAAGCCGGCGGCGAAGACCGCCGCGGTGGCCGCCCTGGCCGGTGACGACGCGCAGGTGCGCGAGTTCCTCCGCACCCGGGCGTACCCGGGCAAGGCCGACGACGACCGGATCCTCATCGGTCAGTTGATCACCACCGGTGGGTCCACCATGAAGACGGCCGCCCAGGCCGCGCTGAACGGGACCGACCAGGACCGGCACGAGTTCCTCCGGTCCGGCCGCTACGACGCGGCGGAGCAGGACGACCGGATCCGGGTCGGTCAGATCATGACCGCGGGTGGCCCGGAGGTGAAGGCCGCGGCGACCATCGCGCTCTCCGGCCCTCGGGCGGCGCTCCGGCACTTCATCGACGCCGGCCAGTACAAGGCCCGTCTCCGGGACGAGGAGACGGCGGCGCACGTGGCCAAGGTCCGGGCGCTCGTCGCCGACGCGGCACGTAACGCGGCCACCGCGCGGGTCGACGCGGCCCGGGCGGCCGAGGCCGCGGCCCGGGCCCGGTCGGCGGCGGCCGAGGCGGCGGAGTACGCCCGGCAGGCGGAGCTGTCGGCCGCGGCGGCGCAGGGCTACGCCGACCAGGCGCAGCAGTCCGCGCTGGCGGCCCAGCAGTCCGCTGCCGCCGCCGCGCAGTCGGCGGCGACCGCCCAGGCCGCGGCGGCCCGGGCCCGCAGTGACGCGCAGGCCGCGCAGCAGTCCGCGGCGGCGGCCACCGTGTCGGAACGGCGTGCGGCCAACTACGCCGCGGCGGCGCAGCAGTCCGCGGCGCGGGCGAAGGCGTCGGCCGAGGAGGCCGGCCGGAGCGCGGCCGAGGCGCGGCAGGCGGCGACCGAGGCGTTCCAGGCCGTGGTGGCGCTGCAACGTCAGGAGGCCGAGGCCCGGCGTACGGCCGGTCAGACGGACCCGGGCAGCGTCGAGTGCAACCTCTACATGCACCTGAACCGGATGTGCCACAACCCGTTGCTCGGCGCGCTCGAACGCGAGGACAACTGGTGCACGATCCAGTGGGGCCACGGTCCGCTCTGCGAGGGCGTGGTCAAGTACTTCGACCAGAAGGACGCCGAGGAGGGCAAGCTCGTCGGGCAGCTCGTGCTGACGATCTGCGGGTTCATCCCCGTGGTGGGGGAGCCGTGCGACGCGGTGGACGCGCTCATCGCCTATCTCGAAGGCGACACGGAGGGCGCGCTGCTGTCGCTTGCCGGGATGATTCCGGTGGTCGGCTGGGTCGGCGGCGGCAAACGCGGCGTGGACCTGCTGCGCGAGCTGTACCAGTTCGGCAGCAAGGCGTGCAAGAAGGCGAGCAGCTTCCTGCCCGGCACGCCGGTGCTGCTGGCCGACGGCAGCCGGAAACCGATCGAGAAGCTGCGGATCGGTGACCGGGTGCTGGCCACCGACCCGGTCGGGCGGGTGACCGGGGCCAGGGAGATCACCCGGACCATCCAGAGCGAGGGGGAGAAGAACCTCGTCCGGGTCCGGTTGGACGTCGACGGGGCCGCCGGCCGGGCGACCGCGACGGTCACCGCGACCGAGAACCACCCCTTCTGGGTGCCCGCGCGCAACGCCTGGGTGTCCGCCGGTGAGCTGCACCGGGGCCAGTGGCTGCGCACGGCGGCGGGCACGTCGGTGCAGGTCGAGCAGGTCAGCCGCCGTACGGTGACGACGCGGGTGCACAACCTGACCGTCGCCGACCTGCACACCTACTACGTCGGGGTCGGCCGGACGTCGGCGCTGGTGCACAACACCAGCGCCTGCAAGGTCACCAACACCGGCAAGATGAACGACGTGGAGATCGCCCAGGCGCACGAGCTGGGCAACCACGTCGGCGGCAAGGAGTTCGTGGGGCAGCCGGTGCGGGACACCCCCGGCATCGACGGCTGGCTGGACGGCGTACCGACCAGCCTGAAGGCCACCGACAGCGTCAGCCCGAGCGCGGTGCTCAAGCACCTGTCGAAGGCCGAGTCCCAGCTGCGCAACGCGAACTACCGCGACGCGATCGTCTACGTCCGGGCGGACAAGCTCGACCATGCCCGGTTGCAGAGCTTCATCGAAGGTGGGCCGGCGATCAGGGACATCACCCGGCAGGGCATCGTGAAGGAGGTCTACATCAAGACCGCCACCGGCTGGATCCACTGCCTCGCCGGGTCCTGTAGCTAGGGTTTGCGACATGGCGATCGAGTGGCACCTGCGGGTGAACCGTCGGTTCACCCTCCACGAGGCCGTCGATCTCACCAGCGTCCGGCTGGCCGACCTGCTCGGCCAGCCGGACGCCCCGCCGCCCGTCCGCGTCGTCGAGGCGTCCGCGGAGCGCCGCCGCGGCGGGCCCGGGGTGCCGCTGGCGGCGGACGCCCTGGACCGCGTCGCCGAACCCGCCGGCATCGGCGCCGACATCGACTTCTTTCTCGAGATTCCCGAGTGGCGCGCCGGCGCGCTGCTGAGCCTCAGCGAGTTCCTGCCGGGCGTCGACG
This sequence comes from Micromonospora sp. NPDC049240, assembly GCF_040647835.1. Lineage (NCBI taxonomy): Bacteria > Bacillati > Actinomycetota > Actinomycetes > Micromonosporales > Micromonosporaceae > Micromonospora > Micromonospora sp. NPDC049240. The sequence goes on along the minus strand of NZ_JBEZCX010000032.1, from coordinate 41,265 downwards.
ACCCGGAGGCCGGGGTGTTCGTCTGGGTGACGTCGCAGCACGATCCCGCCTCCCACGTGCTGAGCATCGCCGCCTGCGTCGCGTTCGCCGAATGCGCCGACAGCGAGGTGGTGGACGAGTACGGCTATCTCGCGAGGACCCGGACGAACTCGCCGGAGGCGCTTCTCTACCAGCTCCGGGTGACGTCACCCGTCGAATCGTTCACCGCCGCGGCGGACCTGGTCCTCAGCCGTACCCGGCTGCGCCGGCGCTGACCACGGCACCCCTGATCGCGCTGCGCCGGCGTCGTTGCCGACGGAGCGCGATCCCCCGTTCAGGCTCCCGGCGCGGGGCGGCGGTCGGCCGGCGCCGGTCTGACCAGGATCCCCGGCGCGGCCGGCCGGGAGAGCGGTTGCCCGCCGAACTTGCGCAAATCTTGAGCCGTGGTCAGTCCAGCCGGCGGTGCATCACCAGCAGGTCGACGTACCCGTCGGTCGGGTGGCGGAACCCCTCCGGCACCCGACCGACCACGTCGAAGCCCAACGACCGCCACAGCCGTACCGCGCGGGTGTTGCTGGCCACCACGGCGTTGAACTGCATGGCCCGGTAGCCGTCCGCGCGGGCCGCGTCCAGCACGTGTTCGGCGAGCGCCCGGCCGACGCCGCGGCCCCCGGCGGCGGGGGCGACCATGAACCCGGCGTTGGCCACGTGGTCGCCCGGGCCGGCCTGGTTCGGCGCCAGCCGGGCGGTGCCGAGCACCGTGCCGTCCGGGTCGACCGCGACCAGGGTCCGCCCGGGCGGCGTCGCCATCCACTGCCGGCGGGCCTGCTCCTCGCTGACGTCACGCGGCCAGGTGTACGTCTCCCCGGCGGCCACGATGTCGTGCAGGAACGGCCAGATCAGCGGCCAGTCGGCTGCCGTCGCGGTACGGATCTCCACCGGTCGAGCATGGCACGCGCGACGTTTGACGTGGCAACCAACGGGTAGTCGCCGAAGCTCACCGGCGAACTCGCGAAGGAGAAGCTCTGATGGATGGCCAGGTCAAGGTCGCGGTGATCTACTACAGCGCGACCGGCATCACCTACCAGATGGCCCGGGCGGCGGTCGAGGCGGCCGAGGAAGCCGGTGCCGAGGTGCGCCTGCGCAAGGTGCGTGAGCTGGCGCCGGACGAGGCGATCCGGTCGAACTCGGGCTGGCAGGCGCACCGGCTGGAGACCCAGGACGTGATGGAGGCCGAGCCGGACGACCTGTCCTGGGCCGACGTCGTGATCATGGGCTCGCCCACCCGGTACGGCATGATCGCCGCCCAGCTCAAGCAGTTCATCGACACCACCGGACCGCTGTGGGCCAACGGCGCGCTGGCCGACAAGGTCTACACCGGCTTCACCTCGACCGCGACCTCGCACGGCGGTCAGGAGGCGACGCTGCTGTCGCTCTACACCGTCTTCTACCACTGGGGCGGCGTCGTGGTGACGCCCGGCTACACCGACCAGAGCCAGTTCGTCGCCGGCAACCCGTACGGCGCGTCGCACACCAGCAACAACGGTGAGGTCGCCCCGGACCACGTCGCGTTGGCCGCCACCGCGCTCACCGCCAAGCGGGCCGTGCTGATGGGGGCCGCGCTGAAGCGGGGGATGGCCGGCTGACCGGCCCGGCACGCGGGTGACCGGTGGCCGGACGGGGGCTCTCGAACCCGTCCGGACCACCGGTCGTCCTTCGGCCTACCCGCGATCGGCCCCGCCATGCGCGCTCGGGCGGCGGAACCCGATCGGAGTCGTCGCCGGCGCCGGGTAGGTTGACCGGCGATGGACATTCTCGCTCTGGACCTGGGCACCTCGTCGGTACGCGGGCTGGTGCTGGACGCGGACGCGGAACCGCGTCCGGGCGCGCTGGCCCGTCGCAAGGTGCGCCTGGCCACCGGCGACGACGGCGCCGGGACGCTGGACGGCGCCCGCTACCTGGCCTGCCTGGTGGAGTGCCTCGACGAGCTGGCCGCCGGCGGGCACCTGCGGGAGGTCGGGCTGGTGGCGACGTCCGCGCAGTGGCACTCGGTGCTGCCGCTGGCCGCCGACGGCACCCCGTCGGGTCCGGTGCTGACCTGGCTGGACACCCGGCCGACGCCGCCCGTCGGGGTCGCCGGCCCGGCCGACCCGGACGACTACCATCGGCGCACCGGCACCTGGTGGCACCGCTGCTACTGGCCGGTACGACTGCCGTGGCTGCGGGAACGTGCGGGCGACGTGTCCCCGCGCTTCGTCGGCTTGGCCGAGTACGTCTTCGGCGCGCTGCTCGACGACGCGCCCATGTCGGTATCGCTGGCCTCCGGCACCGGCCTGCTCGACCTGCGCCGCCTGGACTGGGACGCGGAGGCGTGCGCGCTGGCCGGCGTACGCCCGGAACGGCTGCCGTCGCTGGCCCCGGCGGGCTGGCACGGCCGGTTGAACCCGGAGCACGCGCGGCGCTGGCCGCAACTGGCCGAGGCGCGGTGGGCGGCGCCGGTGGGCGACGGCGCGGCGTCCAACGTGGGCTCCGGCTGCGTCGACGGGTCCCGCGCCGCGGTCACCGTCGGCACGTCCGCCGCGGTCCGGGTGATCCAGGCCGTGCCGGCCGGCGCGGAGCTGCCGCCGCTGCCGGACCAGCTCTGGCGGTACCGGGTCGACCACGACCACGTGGTGACCGGGGCGGCGTACTCCAGCGGCGGGAACCTGTTCGCCTGGGCGAACCGCGAGTTGCGGCTGCCGGAGGGCGACGAGTTGGAGGCCGCGCTGCGCCGTGCCGGCGACGCCCGGACGCTGCGGGTCAATCCCCGCTTCGGCGGCGACCGGCCGCCGGGCACGGCGCCGGCCGGGTCGGGCGAGTTGGGCGGGTTGAGCTTCGGCACCACCGCCGTCGAACTCCTCGCCGGCCTGATGGGTGGGCTGTGCCGGCTCGTCGCCGACGACCTCGCGCTGCTGGAGGCCGGTGTCGCCGACCCGATGGAGGTGGTGCTCGGCGGCGGGGCGCTGACCGCCTCGCCGTGGTGGCGGGCGGCCTTCGCCGAGGCGCTCGTCCCGCGTACGGTGCGGTGGCAGCGCAACCCGGAGATCGGCGCGACCGGCGCCGCGCTGGTGGCCCTGGGCCGGGTCGCGGGGGCGGCCCGCATCGGCGGCGTCGGCGGTGTCGGCCGGCCGGACGCCGGCGACCCGGGCGCCGCCCCGACGCGCTGACCGTCCTGCTCATGCCGTCCGGGCGGGCGTTGACACCGCCCGTCGGCCTGGTTTGATGGAGCCCGCTCCCCGGCGTGGTGGAGTCGGACGAGGAGGCAATCGTGGGCGCAGGTCCGGACCCGGTGCGCGGCGCGGCCCCACCGCCGCACCGGCGGCGCTCCGGGTTGCGGCTGCGGGACTGGCGGCTGAGCACCAAGCTCGCCACGGTACTGGTGATCCCCTCGGTGGCGTTCCTGGTGCTGGCCGGCGTGCAGACCCGGGGGCTGGTGGGGCGGACCACGACGTTGAGCGACTTCGCCGAGCAGGTCGGCATCGGCCGGCAGATCACCGCCGTGGTCGACCGGCTCCAGCAGGAGCGGGACCGCTCCGCCGGTGAGCTGGCCGCGTTGCGCCGGTCCGGCACCGGCGCCGACCGGGACGCCGCGGTCGCCGCGCTGCGGCCGTTGCAGGAGGCCACCGACCGGGCGGTGGACGAGCTGCGGACCGCGGCCGAGCCGCTGGCCGACGCGGACGCCGCCTGGCGGGTCTCCTACTCGGAGGCGCTGGAGGCGTACGACCAGGTGGTGAACATCCGGGCCGCGGTGCCGCCCGCGGTGCTCTCCGGCGACACCGTGCTCGGCAACTACCACCGGGCCGTCGCGGCGCTGCTCAACCTGCTGGCCGAACCGTCGCCGGGGGACGGGCGGCGGGCGCTGACCGAGGCGGTGCTGCGGTACGTGCAGCTGGCCCGGGTCAAGGAGCTGTCCTCGCGGATCCGCGCCGAGCTGTACGCTGCCGCCCGCGCCGGCCGGTACGAGCCGGACGCCCAGGTGACGCTCAGCGACCTGCGGGCCCAGCAGCTCACCGCGTTGGGCGCGTTCCGGGTGGCGGCGACCGCCGACCAGATCCGCCGCTACGACCGGACGTCGGTCGATCCGGCCTTCGTCACGGCCACCCGGTTGGAGGAGCGGACGCTGCCGACCGGCGAGGCGACGCCGGCGCTGCTGTCCGCGCCGCAGTGGTGGGCGGCCACCGAGCAGCGGCAGGAGCTGTTCCGCCAGTTGGAGAGCGAGATCGTCGACGACGCGGTGGGCCGGGCCGACGACGCGAGCGCCCGGCAGTTGCGCGAGACGCTGCTGGTGGCCGGCGGCATCGTCGCGGTGCTCCTGGTCGCCGTGCTCATCTCCCTGCTGGTGGGCCGGTCGGTGGCCCGGGCCATGCGCCAGTTGCGCGGCCAGGCGTTGCGCATCGCGCAGGTGGAGCTGCCGATGACGCTGGAGCGGCTGCGGGTGGTGGACCGTCCGGTGAACCGCATCGACGTGCCGCCGGCGGTGATCGACTCGCAGGACGAGCTGGGCGAACTGGCGGAGGCGTTCGTGGCGGTGCACCGCAGCGCGGTGGACGTCGCGGTCGAGCAGGCGATGATGCGCCGCAACGTGAACGCCATGTTCGTCAACCTGGCCCGGCGCAGTCAGGTGCTCGTCGAGCGGCAGTTGGAGCTGCTGGACGACCTGGAGCGTGAGGAGAGCGACCCGGACCAGTTGGAGAACCTGTTCAAGCTGGACCACCTCGCCGCCCGCATGCGCCGCAACGACGAGAGCCTGCTGGTGCTCGCCGGCTCCGAGTCGACCCGGCGGTGGAACCGCCCGGTGGGGCTCGGCGCGGTGCTGCTGGCGGCGAGCGCCGAGATCGAGCAGTACCAGCGGGTGCGCCACGAGAACCGTGCCGGCCTGCACGTGGTCGGGCACGCCGTGGGTGACCTGGTGCACCTGTTCGCGGAGCTGCTGGAGAACGCCACCGCGTTCTCCCGCCCGGACACGGCGGTGCGGGTCGTGGTCGGGCCGGACGGACCGGGCGCGTTGGTGGAGATCGTGGACCAGGGGCTCGGCATGAGCCAGGCCGCGCTGGCCGAGGCGAACGCGGTGCTGGCCGCGCCGCCGGCGGCCGACGTGTCCGCCTCCGAGCGGATGGGCCTGTTCGTGGTGAGCCACCTGGGCGCCCGGCACGGGGTGCGGGTGCGGTTGCGCGCCGGCGGGGAGGGCCTGGTGACCCAGGTCCGGATCCCGGGCCACCTGCTGGCCGAGGCGCCCGCGCCAGGGCTGGACCCGCCGGTGCCGGCGCGGATGCTGACCGGCCAGGCCGCCGCGGCGTCCCGCGCGCTCGGCGCGGCGACCGCCGAGCTGCCGGTGGCCGGTCGGCACCCGGTGTCGCCGCTGCTCCGGCCGCAGCCGGGTCCGTCGCCGCACTCGGGCCAGTCGCCGCAGCCGGCGCTGCCGGTGTCGCCGTTGACCGGCCGGCCGCTCGGCGACGTGGCGGAGCCGGCACCCGCCGCCGCGCCGGCGGGTGCGCCCGCCGGCCCGCCCCGCGTGGCCCCGCGGCCCCGGCCGGTGCCCGGCCGGGCCGAGGACGTGCTGGCCCCGGCCGTCGGGGCGGCGGCCGGCGGCGGCTGGTTCACCCGCCAGGGACCGACGTCGTCGGTGCTCGGTGTGACGCCGGCGCCGGCCCGGACGCCGGTCACCGGGGGGACCAACGAGCGCGGCCTGCCGGTACGCGTGCCGATGGCCCAGCTCGCCGCGGTCTCCTCGCCGGCCGGGCCGGACCGCGCGGCGGTACGGCACGAGCCGGACCCGGAGGCGGTCGGCGGTATGCTGTCCCGCTTCTACGGCGGGGTGCGCCGGGCCGAGGCCGAGGAGACGACCGAGATGTACCTGCCGCGTGACGAAGGGGGACGACGACAGTGACGACGTTGAGCCAGGAGGCACGGGACCTGAGCTGGTTGGTGAACGCGTTCGCCGAGCGGGTTCCGGGTGTGGCGCACGCCGTGGTGGTGTCCTCCGACGGGCTGCTGGTGGCGATCTCCGCGCACCTGCCGCGGGACCACGCGGACAAGCTCGCCGCGGTGACGTCGGGCCTGATGAGCATCACCGCGGGCGCGGCCCAGATGTTCGACGGTGACGTCGTCAAGCAGACCGTGGTCGAGATGGGTCGCGGCTACTTCCTGGTGATGCAGATTCGGGACGGTTCGATCCTGGCCACGCTGGCCGGCGGTGACGCCGACATCGGTGTGGTCGGCTACGAGATGGCGCGGCTGGCCAAGCAGGCCGGTGAGATGCTCACCCCGGCGCTGCGGGCCGAGCTGCAACAGGCGCTGCCGCGCTGAGCCGAACCAGGCGCTGCCGCGCTGAGCCGAACCAGGCGCTGCCGCGTTGACCGGGCACCCGGCCGGCGACGCCGCCGGCCGGGCCACACCCGACTAGAGTCCGTTGCGGCGGATCACGTCGCGGTACCAGTGGGCGCTGCGCTTGAACACCCGACGCTGGGTCGGGTAGTCCACGTAGATCAGGCCCCAGCGCTCCTCGTACCCCTCGTTCCACTCGAAGTTGTCCATCAGCGACCAGACGTGGTAGCTCTCCAGCGGCACCCCGTCCCGGATGGCGCGGTGGGCGACGGCGAAGTGGTCGCGCAGGAAGGCGACCCGGCCGGCGTCGTCGATGGTGCCGTCCGGGCCGGGGGCGTCCGGGCAGGGCAGGCCGTTCTCGGTGATGGTGATCGGCACCCGGCCGTAGTCGCGGGTGACCCGGGTCAGCGTGTCGTACAGGCCCTCGGGGTAGATCTGCTGCCAGCCGGCCTCGGAGGTGGGCCACTTCTGGATCGTGTCGCCGCTGCCGGTGACGTAGAGCGGGGTGTAGTACTGCACCGCGAGCAGGTCCACCGGGCTGGAGATGATCTTCAGATCGCCGTCCCGGATGCCCCGGACCATCCGGCTGTCCGGCCCCAGGTCGGCCAGCACGTCCCGCGGGTACTCGCCCTTGAAGACGGAGTCGAGATAGAGGCGGTTCTCGTAGCCGTCGTGGAGCCGGGTCGCGGCGGCCGCCTCGGCGGTCTCGTCGGCCGGGTAGCAGGGGTGCAGGTTGAGCGCGGGGCCGATGCGTCCGGGCACGCCGGAGGCGCGCAGCGCCTGCACGGCGAGGCCGTGGGCGAGCTGGAGGTGGTGGGCGACCAGGTACGCCGCCGCCGGGTCCCGGTGGCCGGGGGCGTGGTGGCCGGTGAGGTAGCCGTTCTGCACCACGGTCTTCGGCTCGTTGATGGTCAGCCAGACCGGCACCCGCTCGCCGAGCGCGCGGAACACCGCGTCGGCGTAGTCGGCGAAGCGCTCGGCGGTGTCGCGGTTCTCCCAGCCGCCGTCGTCCTGGAGCGCCTGGGGGAGGTCCCAGTGGAACAGCGTGGCCATCGGCGCGATGCCGCGCTCGTGCAGGCCGTCCACGATCCGGCGGTAGAAGTCGAGGCCACGCTGGTTCGGGCGGCCGGAGCCGTCGGCCTGGATGCGCGGCCAGGAGATGGAGAACCGGTAGCTGCGCAGCCCCAGGTCGCGCATCAGGTCGAGGTCCTGGGCGTACCGGTGGTAGTGGTCGGCCGCGACGTCGCCGGTGTCGCCGTTGCGGGTGCGTCCCGGGGTGCGGCTGAAGGTGTCCCAGACGGACTCACCCCGCCCGTCCTCCTTGGCGGCCCCCTCGATCTGGTACGCGGAGGTCGCCGCGCCCCAGCCGAAGTTGGGCGGGAAGCGCAGCCCGCGGTCCGGCTCCGGGTCGGTGCGCCGCTCGGGTGGGCTGTCGCAGCCGCCGAGGGCGGTGGTGGCGGCGACCCCGGCCGCGGTGGCACCGGCGAGCCCGGCCGCGGTGGCACCGGCGAGCCCGGTCCGGGCCGCGCCGGCGGCGCTCGCGGACAGGGCGGCGCGGCGGAGCAGGCGCCGTCGGGTGAGTAACGACATGAGGCTTCTCCTCGAAGTGACGGGCCGCCCGGGGCCGGGAGCGCTCCCAGCATAGGCCGGAGGCGGCCGGCCTTGAATCCGGCGGTCGCGGCGCGGGCGGCGGCGCGGCCGGCGGGCGGCCGGAATGGGGTGGGCGGGTGTCGCTCGGGGGCTGGGGGCGAGCGGCGAGAGTGGGGCAGATAGCGAGAAAGGCCGTCCGGGTGGCGTGTCACGCCTGTCCCGTCGGCCTCTTTTGCCGTCGACAACGGGGGTTTAGTGTGGGGACGGGGGAGGGCAACCCCCGTCCCCACCGAGATGCACACACGCACGATTGGGAATTGGCGTCCGTCGTGCGTGTCGCGCGGGAGCCGGGCCACGCGAGTGGCTCTGGTTCCACCTCCCTCCGTTTGGCGGGTGAGGGCCGGCGGCGGCGTCCGGGCTGGTTCGCCGCCGGCCACTGGGCCGGTAGCCGGGCACGGGTGTCCCCGGCGATTCAGTAACTTACATGTCCGTCGATGGAAGCGCTCCCATCGGCGATGCTGCGACTGTAACGCCCGTCACGGCTTTGTGAAAGCCCCTAAACGAGATCGAAACATGGACGTGGGTATCTGCCCTGGACATTGTGGTGGGAGCGCTTCCATGGCACACTCTCGTCACGCGACGTGGAGCCAACTCTCGCGAGCGCGGGCCGCCGAGGGCACCCGGACATCCGGTGCGGCGCCCCGATTCCCGGCACGACCGGGACGACCACTTTTCCGGACGCCTCCGTCCCCCCGCGTACGCCCGTCGACGCGTGGAGGCGCCCCGCCGGGGCCCCGGCCCCGGCCCGGTCCGAGGAGACACCGCCCACATGAGACTCATGGCCAGACGTCGCCGCACGGCGATGCTCGCCGCCACCGCCCTCGCCATCGGCGGGGTGACCCTGCCCGCGAGCGCCGCCCAGGCCGCTCCCGCCTGCGACGTGACCTACGCGACCAGCGAGTGGAGCACCGGGTTCACCGCCACCGTCACCATCAAGAACCTGGGTGACGCGCTGAACAACTGGTCGCTGAAGTTCGCGTTCCCGAACAGCAGCCAGCGCGTGACGCAGGGCTGGTCGGCCAAGTGGAGCCAGAGCGGCAGCGACGTGACCGCGACCAACGAGTCGTGGAACGGCAGCCTGCCCACCGGCGCGTCCACCAGCATCGGCTTCAACGGCAGTTTCAGCGGCAGCAACCCGAAGCCGACCGCGTTCACGCTCAACGGGGTCGCCTGCAACGGCGCTTCCAGCAACCAGCCGCCGTCGGTCTCCCTCGGCGTTCCGGCGGGTCCGTTCACGGCGCCGGCGGACGTTCCGCTGACCGCCACCGCGAGCGACGCCGACGGCACCATCAGCAAGGTCGAGTTCTACCGCAACGGCCTGCTGGTCAACACCGACACCACCGCCCCGTACGGCTACGACCTGCTGAGCCTGCCGGCCGGCAGCTACACCGTGCAGGCCAAGGCGTACGACAACGCCGGCGGCACCGCGATCGCGGAGAAGTCGTTCACGGTCGGCGCGGCCACCGGGCCGAGGCTGGTCGCCACCCCGTCGGCGGTCAGCGTCGACGAGGGCGGCAGCGCCACGGTGCGGTACACGCTCAGCTCGGCGCCCACCGCCAACGTGCCGGTGACGCTCGCGGTCACCGGGGACAGCGACATCACCGTCTCGCCGGCCTCGCTGACGCTCACCCCGAGCAACTGGAGCACCGGCGTCACCGCCACCGTCTCGGCGGCGGAGGACGCGGACACGGTCGGCGGCACCGCCACCATCGCCGCGTCGGCGACCGGTGCCGCGGGGGTCTCGGTGGTCGCCACCGAGATCGACAACGACTCCCCGGGCGGCGACAACGCCTACATCAAGAAGTTCCTCGACCAGTACGGCAAGATCAAGAACTCGGGCTACTTCAGCCCCGAGGGCGTGCCGTACCACTCGGTCGAGACGCTGATCGTGGAGGCGCCCGACCACGGGCACGAGACCACCTCCGAGGCGTTCAGCTTCTGGATCTGGCTGGAGGCCCAGTACGGCCGCGTCACCCAGAACTGGAGCCCGTTCAACAACTCGTGGACGGTGATGGAGAAGTACATCATTCCGTCGCACGCGGATCAGCCCACGGCCGGCGCGCCGGGCACCCCGCAGTACGCCGCCGAGCACAACCTGCCCAGCCAGTACCCGTCGGCGCTGGAGGCCAGCGTCCCGGTCGGCCAGGACCCGCTGCGCTCGGAGCTCCAGTCCACCTACGGCACCGGTGACATCTACGGCATGCACTGGCTGATGGACGTGGACAACACCTACGGCTTCGGCCGCTGCGGCGACGGCACCACCAAGCCGGCCTACATCAACACGTTCCAGCGGGGCACCCAGGAGTCGGTGTGGGAGACCGTGCCGCAGCCGTCCTGCGACACGTTCAAGCACGGCGGCCAGTACGGCTACCTCGACCTGTTCGTCAAGGAGTCCAACGCCCCGGCCAAGCAGTGGAAGTACACCAACGCGCCGGACGCCGACGCGCGCGCCGTGCAGGCCGCGTACTGGGCCCTGACCTGGGCCAAGGCGCAGGGCAAGGAGGCCGACGTGGCGGCCACCGTGGCCAAGGCCGCCAAGATGGGCGACTACCTGCGCTACGCGTTGTTCGACAAGTACTTCAAGAAGATCGGCAACTGCGTCGGGGCCAGCACCTGCCCGGCCGGCAGCGGTCGTGACTCGGCGCACTACCTGCTCTCCTGGTACTACGCCTGGGGTGGCGCGTACGACACGTCGCAGAACTGGTCGTGGCGGATCGGCTCCAGCCACAGCCACTTCGGCTACCAGAACCCGTTCGCGGCCTGGGCGATGACCAACGTGTCGGAGCTGAAGCCGAAGTCGCCGACCGCGGTCTCCGACTGGCAGAAGAGCATGGACCGGCAGCTGGAGTTCTACACCTGGCTCCAGTCCGCCGAGGGCGGCATCGCCGGTGGCGCCACCAACAGCTGGGACGGCAACTACGGCACCCCGCCGGCCGGCACCGCCACCTTCTACGGCATGTTCTACGACGTCGACCCGGTCTACAACGACCCGCCGTCGAACCAGTGGTTCGGCATGCAGGCCTGGTCGATGCAGCGCATCGCCGAGCTGTACCTGCAGACCGGCAACGCCAAGGCCAAGGCGCTGCTGGACAAGTGGGTCCCGTGGGCGATCGCCAACACCACCACGGGCGCCAACTGGTCCATCCCGTCGGACATGAAGTGGACCGGTCAGCCGGCCAACTGGAACCCGAGCAGCCCGCAGCCGAACACCAACCTGCACGTCGAGGTGACGGTCAAGGGCCAGGACGTCGGCGTCGCCGCCGCCTACGCCCGCACGCTCATCGCGTACGCGGCCAAGTCCGGCAACACCGCGGCGAAGAACACCGCCAAGGGCCTGCTGGACGCGCTCTCGGCGGCGGCCGACAGCAAGGGCGTCTCGATGCCGGAGAAGCGCGGCGACTACAAGCGCTTCGACGACGTCTACAACGCCACCGACGGTCAGGGTCTCTACGTCCCGCCGGGCTGGACCGGGAAGATGCCGAACGGTGACGCGATCGCCGCCGGCAAGAGCTTCCTGGACATCCGGTCCTTCTACAAGAAGGACCCGGACTGGCCGAAGGTGCAGGCGTACCTGGACGGTGGCGCCGAGCCGGTCTTCAACTACCACCGGTTCTGGGCGCAGGCGGACGTCGCCATGGCGTACGCCGACTACGGGACCTACTTCCCGCAGGGATGAGATGACGACTCCTCCGTGGGCGGGTGAGGCCCCGCCCACGGAGGAGGCCGACCCGGCCGATGGGGGAACGGAGCGGCCGGGTCGGCGGACGGCCTGACGCCCACGGTCAGGCCGGGTGGGCCGGCCGTCCGGCCGACGCAGCGGACGGACCGGCCCACCACTCCGCCCGGGGCGACCCATGGCGCGAAAAGGCACCGAAAAATCAGCGCCCCACGGGATCACATCCGTGGCGCGGACGGAGTAACGTATTTGTCGGAGAGGCCGCTCCCCCCGTGGCGGCCTCTCCACTATTTTTTTGCCCGGCCTCCACCGCGCGCCGCACCGGCCCGACCGCTAAGTTGTCCGGGTGCGGGAGACGGCGAGGGGTTGGACGGCGGTCTGGTTGGTCGTACTGGCCTTGGTCCAGACGGCCGCGTTTCTGGTGGTGTGGCGGTTCGCCGTGCACACCGAGTTGGGGCAGTGGCTCGACACGGTCGCCCTGACCGGCAACCAGATCGGCCAGGACCGGGTCGACGGGCCGGTGGACACCATCCTCAACGCCATGTCGGTGGTGTCGCTGCTGGCCGCGACCGCGGTGATCGGCTTCATCGCGCTGATCCGGGGCCGTAAGGCGCTCGCCGTCACCGCCACGCTGCTGATCGCCGGCGCGAACGTCAGCACCCAGGTGCTCAAGTACGTTCTCACCCGACCGGAGTTCGGTGTCGACCCGGAGCGGGCCGCCGCCGGCAACAGCCTGCCCAGCGGGCACACCACGATCGCGGCCTCGGTGGCGGTCGCGCTGATCCTGGTGCTGCCCCGGCAGTTGCGGGTCGCGGGCGCGTTCCTCGGCGCCGGTTACGCCGCCGCCGCCGGGGTGGCCACGCTCTCCGCCGGCTGGCACCGACCCAGCGACGCGGTCGCCGCGTACCTGCTGGTCGGTGCCTGGGCCGCGGTGGCCGGGCTGGTGCTGCTGGTCTTCCAGCGGGAGCGGGCCGTGGTGGAGCCCGGCGACGCGCACCGGCTGGCCGCCGCCGTGCTCGGGGTCGGCGGCGCGGTGGCGCTGCTGGCCTCCGCGTTGGCGTTGTCCTGGCTGGTGGACCGGTCCACCGTCGCCGTCGAGGAACTCGGCCGCCGTCCGCTGTTCATCGGGTACGCGGGCAGCGCGGCCGGCATCGTCGGCACGATCGCCGTGGTGGCCGCGCTGGTGCTCGCCCTGGTGCACCGGCTGGTGCCCCGCTGGAAGGGCTGAGGCGGCCGGATGGAGCCGGTACGGGCCGCGTTCCGCGACGAGTGCGAGCGGCTGGAACGGGTCCTGCACGGGCTCGACGAGACGGCGCTGGACCGGCCCACCCCGTGCCCGCCGTGGCGGGTCCGGGACCTGCTGGCCCACGTACGCACCGGCGCCGGCCGTCTGGCCGGGATGCTGGCCGAGCCCGCGCCGCCCCGGGCCGAGGTGACCGCCGCCGGGTACTTCGACGCGGCCAAGTTCGCGCCCGCGGTCGACCGGGACCGGATCGACGGGGCCCGAGCGGCGGCCCGGGAACTGCCCGGCGCGGCCGACGGGGCACGGGAGTTCGGCCGGGCCTGGCGGGCCACGGACGCGGCGGTGGCCGCCGAGCCGCCCGACCGGGTGGTCCGCACCCGGCACGGTGACGCGATGGCGGTGACCGAGTTCCTGCGTACCCGCGTGGTGGAGCTCGCGGTGCACGGCCTGGACCTGGCCGACGCGCTGGACCGGCCGCCCTGGACGGCCCCGACCGCGGCGGCCGTGACGGTCGACGTGCTCACCGCCGGGCGGCCGGTGCCCGAGCGGCTCGGCTGGGACGCGCTCACGGTGCTGCGCAAGGCCACCGGCCGGCTGCCGCTGACCGACGCGGAGCGGGCGGCGCTGGCGGCGGCCGGCATCCGTCGACTCGCCTTCGGCGGCTGAGCCGGTCGCCCGATCGCCGACGCCGGTCGCCGGATCGCCGACGCCGGTCGGCCGGTTCCGTCGGCGGCCGGGCGGCCGGGCGGCCGGGCGGCCGGGTCAGCCGGTCGCGGGCGGGCCGGGTCGGCCGGTTGCGGGCGGGCCGGCTCAGCCGGTTGCGGGCGCCGGCCCGGCGGTTCCGTCGGCACCCGACCGGTCGGCCGCGCCGCGCCGCAGGTGGTCCAGCACGATCGGGTCGATCCGGCCCGGCACGAAGCGCTCCTCCAGGTTCTCCAGGCCGGACCAGGCGGCGAGCGCGTCGTCCAGGCCGGCCGGGCCGACCGGGTGCCCGGCGGCGGCGAGCAACTCCGCCACCTCGACGGCGAGCGGCCCGGTGAGGTCGCGCAGAGTGGCCGGGTCGGGCCGGCCGAAGATCATGGTGTGCAGGCCGAGCAGGCGGCGCAGCTCGGCGACCGGGTCCGGGTGGTCGTCCACCCGCAGGTCCACCAGTTCGTCGCCGGTGCCGGCGTACCCGCCGTGGCGCTGCACCACCAGCAACGCGGCGCTCTGCCGGCCGCGCCGGTCGCCGCCGGCCCGGTCGCCGGCGGTCAACGCGGCCAGCAGCCGCTGCGGGAACGGCAGATCGACGCCGGTGAGCCAGGCGTCGCGCAGCGCGTCGATCACCTGCGGGCCGCTCAGGATGTTGCCCTGCGCGGCCCAGCCGTCGCCGGCCTGGCCACCCGCCCAGGGATGACAGCGCGGCCCGGTCCAGGTGGCCCCGGCCCCGGCGGCGCCGACCACGGCGAGCTGCCGGTCGTCACGCCCCGGGTCGGCGGCGACCAGGCCGGCCACCGTGTCGGCGGCGGTGACGCCGGTGCGTAGCAGCGCGAGCGCCTGCGCCCGGTAGGCGAGGTTGGCGTGCGCCTGGGTGGCGACCGCCCCGACCCGTGCCTCGGCGGCCGGCACCAGCGCCCCGGCGGCGAGGAACCGGCTGGCCACGGCCACGCCGTGCAGGTGCCCGTCGGCGGAGCGGGCGACGAGCGAGAACGTCACGCGCGGATCGTAGCCCGGCGGCGGGCGCGGCGTCGGCACACCGGCGGGAGGCGGCGGACGCGGCCGGCACGGTGACGCGGGCGGTCGGACAGCGGTGCGGGCGCGGTCAGAACGGCGGTGCGGGCGCCTCCGGCGGGCGGCCCCAGGCGCGCCGGAGGTCGGCCACCGCCACCGCCGCCAGCACCACGACCGTGTACCCGGCCGCCACGAGCAGCGGGACGTGCACCAGCAACGGCACGGGCAGCAGCAGCGCGACGATCGCCACCAGCCGGGACGGGGAGACCCGGCCGAACACCTCGTACTCGAAGCGGGCCCGGCCGGCCAGGAACAGCGCCGGCCCGCCCAGCACCATGGCGAGCCACGCCAGCTCGTTGTGCCCGCTGGGGTGCTCGACGGCCAGCTCGTAGCCGATCGCGGTGGCCACCACGCCGATCACCATGACCAGGTGGGTGTCGGCGGCGGAGCGGCCGATGGTGGCCGGGTGCTCGGCCCCGGTCACCGCCTCGCCCAGGATCTGCCCGGCCCGCTGCACGTAGATCCGCCACAGCAGCACGGAGGTGGCCAGCGCGGCGGTGAACGCGGCGATGTTGGACCAGCCGCTCGGCGCGCGGGTGTAGGTCAGGCCGGCGACCAGGATCGTCTCGCCGATCGCCACCAGGTAGATCTGCTGGTACCGCTCGGCCAGGTGCCGGCCGTGGATGTCCCACCGCGAGATGGTCGAGCGGCCCAGCCCGGGCACCGGCCAGCCGAACCGGTTGCCCAGATACTCCACCACCAGCGCGGCGCTCCAGAGCACCACCCGGGCGTTGGTGGGCAGCACCGCGCCGACCAGCCAGAGCACCCCGGAGACGACGTACGTGATCAGCATCCGCAGCTTCAGCCGGCGGTACTGGAGCCGGCGCAGCACCAGCATCAGGATCGCCGAACGGCCGACGTTCGCCACCACGTAGGCGACGGCGAACGCCAGGCCGCTCCCGGTGAACGCGCGGGGGATCGCCACCCCCATCACCATCGCCGACACCAGGGCGGTGATCACGATGACCTGCAACCACAGGTGGTACGGGTCGTAGCGGCTGGTGGTCCACGCGGTGCCCTGCCAGAGCATCCAGAGCGCGATCAGCAGCAGCAACGTCTTCCCGCCGCCGGTCACCGCCGACCAGGTGGTCTTGCCGCCCTCCAGCGCCAGGTCCTCGAAGGCGCGCGCGGAGATCCGGGTCAGCGCGAACACGTAGACCAGGTCGAAGAACAGCTCCAGGAACGTGGCCCGGTCGCCGTCGCCGTCGTCCGAGCGCAGCGCGGCGGGCTCGGCGACCCTCACCGCCGTGCCCCGTCCACGATCGCGTCCACCCGGCAGTCGTAACACCCCCACCGGCCGCGGCGGCGCGGATCGGTCGGATCGCCCCCGATCTTGCTCCGGCGGTGCCGGGCGGGCACGATCGACGGGTGACGAAACGATGGGGTATGACCGTGCCGCTGGGCGGCGTGCCGCTCGCCGACCACGCCGAGGTCTACGCGACGCTGGACCGGGCCGGGTTCACCGACGTCTGGTCGTCGGAGGTGGCCGGGACGGACGCGTTCACCCCGCTCGCGCTCGCCGCCGCCTGGACGCCCCGGCTGCGCCTCGGCACCGCGATCACCCCGGTCTTCACCCGGGGGCCGGCGCTGCTGGCGATGAGCGCCGCCGCGCTGGCCGAGGCCGCGCCGGGCCGCTTCGCGCTGGGCGTCGGCGCGTCCTCGCCGGTGCTGGTGCGGGACTGGAACGCGGTGCCGTTCGACGAGCCGTACCGGCGGACCCGGGACGTGCTGCGCTTCCTGCGGGCGGCGCTGCGCGGCGAGACCGTCGACGGGGCGTACGACACGTTCACGGTCCGACGGTTCACCCTGGAACGCCCGCCGGCCGTGCCACCGCCGGTGCTGCTGGCCGGGCTGCGCCCCGGCATGCTGCGGCTCGCCGCCGCCGAGGCCGACGGGGTGATCCTGAACTGGCTCGCCGCCGACGACGTGCCGACCGCGCTCGCCGAGCTGGGGGAGCGCCGCCCCGGCTTCGAGGTCGCCGCCCGGATCTTCGTCTGCCCCACCGAGGACGCCGCGTACGCCCGCGCGCTGGGCCGCCGCCTGATCACCGCCTATCTCACCGTGCCCGCGTACGCCGCCTTCCACCGCTGGCTGGGCCGGCAGGAGACGCTCGGCGAGATGTGGCGGGCCTGGGCGGCCGGGGACCGGCGCGGGGCCGCCGCCGCGGTGCCCGACGACGTGGTCGACGCACTGATCCTGCACGGCTCACCCGAGCGGTGCGTGGCCGCCGCCCGCCGGTACGCCGCGCACGGCGTCGACGTGCCGGTGCTGGCGGTGCTGCCCACCCCGGAGACGACCGAGGGCGGCGCGACGGCCTGGGCCGACCTGCTGCCCCGGCTCGGGGCCGGCGCCGAGGACGGGAGCTGAGATGAACCTGACCGACCGGGTGGTGGTGATCACCGGCGGGGCCGGTGGCATCGGCGCGGCGCTGGGCCGCCGCTTCGCCGCCGAGGGCGCTGCCGCCGTGGTGCTCGCCGACCTGGCCGCCGACGCGGCCCGCGCGGCGGCCGACGCGATCGGCCCGGTGGCCGCCGGCGTCGGGCTGGACGTCACCGACGAGGTGGCGGTCCGCGCGCTCGTCGACGAGACCGAACGCCGCCACGGCCGGATCGACCTGTTCTGCGCCAACGCGGGCGTCGCCACCGGCGGCGGCCTCGACGCGCCCGACGCCGACTGGGATCGGGCCTGGCGGGTCAACGTGCTCGGCCACCTGCACAGCGCCCGGGCGGTGCTGCCCGGGATGCTGCGCCGGGGCCAGGGCCACCTGCTGCTCACCTGCTCGGCCGCCGGCCTGCTGACCGCCGTCGGGGACGCGCCCTACACCGCCACCAAGCACGCGGCGGTCGGTCTCGCCGACTGGCTGGCCATCACCTACCGGGACGCCGGCATCCGGGTCAGCGCGCTCTGCCCGCAGGGTGTGGACACCCCGATGCTCGCCGACGGGCTCGCCGAGGGACACCTCGGCGCCCGGGTGATCGCCGCGTCCGGCGCGATCCTCACCTCCGACCAGGTCGCCGACGCGGTCGTCGCCGGGCTGGCCGAGGAACGGTTCCTCATCCTGCCCCACCGGGAGGTCGCCGACTACGCCCGCCGCCGCGCCGAGGACCCGGACGGCTGGCAGGCCGGCCTGCGCAAACTCGTTCGCAAGCTGCGCGCCGCCGACTCCTGACCAGCCGCCGCCGGGCCCGGCCCGGTCCGTCGCCGCCCGTCGCCTGCCGTCGCCGTGTTGCCCGTCCGGAGCCGGTCACGTCCGACGTGAGTCGTTTGTGCTATCAGCTCGAAAGGGCGTCCGCACCGACACCGACCTGCCCGTCGTGCCGTCGACCACTCGGGTCCCGCGGCGTGCGCGGGGCGTCAGCGCCGCCAGCGCAGCGGACCCGGGTGGACCCGCCACCACAGCCGCCGCCAGCGTGGCCGGGCGTCGCGCAGCGCCTCCCCGTACGCGGTGACGAGCGTCGCCGCCCGGTCCGCCTGCTGCCCGGTGGTGCTGCCCGGGGCGAAGGCCACCTGGTTGACCAACCCGGCCAGCTCGCCGACGTCGCCACCGGACGCCTCGTCGCCGGAAGCCTCGTCGCCGGAAGCCCGGTCGCCGGCCGGCGACACACCGGTCGCCGCGCGGGCCTCGGCCAGCGCCCTCCGGGCCCGCTCGGCGACCTCCGCCGCCGCCAGGTCCGACCCGGCCGGGCGGCCGGCCAGCCGCAGCGCGTCGGTCAGCTCCCGCCAGGCGCCGGCGACCCGCTCGCCGGGAGCACCCCGCTCCAGCCGGGACCGGCTCAACCGGCGGCGCGTCGCCGCCAGGGCCGCCAACACCGCGCCGACCACCAGCAGCAGACCGCCGACGCCGCCGCCCACCAGCACCGGCGTACCCGGGCCGCCGCGGGCCCGGTCCGGCGCGGACGCTGCGGCCGGGGGAGAGGCCGAGGGCTGCTCGGTCGGTGCCGGCACCTCCGACGGCGGCGGCTCCTCCGGCTGCGGCCGGAAGTCCTCCTCCACCGGGCGGGGCGCGGAGTCCGGGCGCGGCATCGGATCGAACGACACCCAGCCGACGCCGTCGAACAGCACCTCCGGCCAGGCGTACGCGTCGGCGGCCCGCACCGGTCCGTCCGCGTTCGGCGCGAACCCCACCACCACCCGGGTGGGCAGCCCGGCGAGCCGGCCGAGCACCGCGAACGCGGCGGCGAACTGCTCCGAGGTGCCCCGCTGCCCGCCGCCGTTACGCGGCCCGAACAGGAAGAACGTCAGATTCGGGTACGCGTGCCCGCTGGGCGCGTCCGCGGTCAACCGGTAGTGCTCGGCGAGGAACGTGGCGATCGCGTCGGCCCGCGCGTACGGGGCGCCGTTGGCCTCGGCGAGCTGGGCGGCCAGCCGGCGCAACTGCTCCGGCGCCCCGTCCGGCACCCGCAGCACCCGCGCCACCGCGTCGCCGGCCGGCACGTTCGCGGTGCTCACCAGGTTCACATCCGGGCGCTCCCGCACCGAGGACACCTCGTACCGCAGCCCCGGCACGAGCCCCTCCGGGCGGATCAGCGTCCCGCTCGCCGGGTCGTACGCCACCCGCGCGCCACCCACCTCGCGCGGCGTCGGCACCGCCGGCAGCAGCCGCCCGGTCAGGTCGCCCACAGTTATCTCCTGGCGCACCGCCTCGGTGGTGGCCCCCGGCGCGGGCTCGACCGCCGGCAGGATCCGCCCCGCGTTGCGGTACGTGGCCCCGACCCGCCAGGTCACCCCGTCGTAGTCGCTGAGCACCGCCAACCGGATCCGGGGCGGCCCACCCTCGGCCGGCCCGACGACCGTGCGCACGTCGAGCAGCCGCTGGTCCGGGTTCAACGCCCAACCCGAGATCCGGATCAGCGGGTTCTCGTCCAGCGACTCGACCTGCGGCGGCTCCACGTAGCGGCGCGGGTCGACCGGACGCGCGTCGACCTGACCGGCGACCACCGGCGCGAGCAGCGCGGCCAGCGCCACCACCAGGGCCAGGCCGGCCGCGCTCGCCGCGGCCAGCCGCAGCCGCACCGCCGCGCGTACCGCCGGGGTGAGCCCGGCGACCGGGTCGGCGTCCGCCGCCGGGCCGGGCCGGCGTCCCGGCGCGGCCAGGCCGACCGCCGCGACGGCCGCGAACAGCACCGTCGGGCCGACCGCCGGCTCCGCGTTCGGCCCGACCACGTAGAGCGCGCCGGCGTAGAGCAGCGCCGGCGGCAGGTACCCGGCCAGCACCCGGCCGGCGCGCAGGGCCACCTCGGCGGCGGTCAGCCCGGCCAGCCAGGCGGCCACCACCGGGACCAGCACGGTGTCCGGCGTCGGCTGCACCGGGATCATCGCGGTCAGCAGCCGGGGGATCGCGTTGCGGGCGGCGTCGGCGGCCACCTCGCCCAGCCCGCCGGGCAGCGCCGCGTGGCTCGCCGCCAGCCGCAGCGACAGCAGCGTCCAGCCGGCCAGCGCGGCCACCGACAGCGGCGCCACCAGCCACGACGCCAACCGTCGGGCGGCCACGCTGACCGCCACCGAACCGACCGCCGCGCCGACCATCAGCCGGGTCAGCAGCGGATCCGCGTACACCCGGCCGAGCACCACGCCGGCGAGCGCGACCAGCACCACCAGCGCCACCGGCACCGGCGCCGCCCGCAGCGCCCGGACCGCCCACTCCCGGGCCGGCGTCCCGGTCACCACCGGCGGATCCCGTCCCACTCGGCGGCGAACGCCGCGCCGTCGGCCGCGTCCAGCACCACCAGGCCCGCCGCGCCGGCCGCCGTCGGCGCCGCCGCGCCGAACATCCCCACCACCACCGACGGGTACGCGCCGCGCAGCGCGCCCACGTGCCCCAGCTCGTCGGCGGCGCCCGGCCCGGTGAGGAAGACCAGCGTGTCGCCGAGCCGGTCCTGGCGCAGCCGGCCCGTCGCCGCCGACAGCACCTCCGGCCCGCCGCCGGCCAGCTCGGTCGCGGCGAGGCGATCCAGCGGCCCGGCCACCCCGGCGGGCTCGGCCTCGGCCGGCGCGACCAGCAGCAGGTGCACCGGGAGGGACTCCCGCACCGCCGCGGCCACCACCGACGCCGCCGCCTCGCACGCCGACTCGAACGACTCCGCCACCCCGGCCACCCGCCCCGGATGCGCGGCTGCCCGGTTGTCCAGCACCACCACGAGGCGCGGCAGGCTGGTGTCGACGTTCTCGCGCACCATCAGCTCACCCACCCGGGCGCTGGTCCGCCAGTGCACCCGGCGCAGCTCGTCACCGACCACGTACTCACGCAGCGAGTCGAACGTGATCGACCCGTGCGGCACGCTGTCGGTGCGCCCGTCCAGGCTGCGCCCGGCGCCGGTGGGCACCGCGGACATCGGGTGGATGCGCGGGTGCACCCACACTCCGACCGTGCCGCCGTAGCCACGGGCCAGCGCCACCAGTCCGAGCGGGTCCCGGCGCACCACCCGCAGCGGACCGACCGGCACCACCCCCCGGCGGTGCGTCGGCACCGGGTAGCGCACCACCGTGTCCCGCCCCGGGCGCAACCGCAGCAGCGGCACCGGCACCGGCGCGCCGGCGCAGCGGTCCTCGGCGACCAGGTTCGCCGCCCGCAGCCGGCCGGTGTTGCGCACGGTCAGCTCCATCGCCGCCGGCTCGCCCCGGGCCACCCGGTCCGGGTCGGCCCGCCGCGCCACCGTCAACCGGGGCCGCCAGGCGGCGGTCACCCCGGCGTAGCCGACCGCGACGCCGGCCGCCGCGCCGAGCACGGTCAGCTCCGGGTACGCGTACCGGAAGCCGACGCCGAGCAGCACCAGGGCGGCGACGAGCAACCCGATCCCCCGGGCGGTGATCCCCACGCTCAGCCGTGCACCGGGGCGGGCTGGCCCGACGGCAGCGGCACCGGCACCGAGGCGACCGCCTGGCGCAGCACCTCGGCCGGCGTGACGCCCCGCACCTGCGCGTCCGGGGTGAGCAGCAGCCGGTGCGCGAAGACCGGCTCGACAAGCGCCTTCAGATCCTCCGGCATGATCCAGCCCCGACCGTCGATCAGCGCGTACGCGCACGCCGCCCGCGTCAACGCGATCACCCCGCGCGGACTCACCCCGACCCGCACCTGCGGATGGGTACGGGTCGCCGCGGCCAGCCGCACCGCGTACGCGTACAGCGGCTCGGCGATGTGCACCCGCCGGGCCATCTGCACCATCTCGCCGACCGTGGCGGTGTCGGTGACCGCGCTCAGCGAGTCGGGGGAGCGGACCGTGGCACCGCGCAGCACCTCCACCTCGACCGCCTCGTCGGGATAGCCGACGGAGAGCTTCACCAGGAACCGGTCGAGCTGCGCCTCCGGCAGCCGGTAGGTGCCGTCCATCTCGACCGGGTTCTGCGTGGCCACCACCAGGAACGGCTGCGGCACCGGGTGGCGTACGCCGTCCACCGTGACGGTGCGTTCCTCCATCACCTCCAGCAGCGCCGACTGGGTCTTCGGGGACGCCCGGTTGATCTCGTCGGCGATCACGATGTTCGCGAACACCGGCCCCGGGTGGAACTCGAAGCCGCGGCTGGCCTGGTTGAAGATGGTCACCCCGGACACGTCCGAGGGGAGCAGGTCCGGGGTGAACTGGATCCGTCGCCACTCGCCCTGCACGGTGGCCGCGACCGCCCGGGCGAGCGTGGTCTTGCCGACCCCGGGCACGTCCTCCAGCAACACGTGCCCCTGCGCGAACAGCGCGGTCAGCGCCAGCCGGACCACCTGCGGCTTGCCCAGCACGACCGCGTTGACGTTGTCGGCCAGCCGGGCGGCCAGGGCGGCGAAGCCCTGCACCTCCGGCTGGCTGAGCGGTTCGTGCGTGTTCACGGGGCGCCTTTCGAGGAAGAGATCGCGGTCAGCAGGCGGGCAGCAGGTTGAGGTTGTCGCCGCCCTCCAGGTTGAGCCAGGCCCACGGGATGTAGGTCCGGCCCTTGTAGTCGACCTGGATCCACCAGTTGCTCTGCTTGTTCTTGTTGTAGATCCAGGCGTCCACGTTCTCGCCCTTCGCCTTGCAGTACGCGCGCAGCCGGTGGCCGTCCGGCACCCAGCCCGCCTGGCGGTCGTCGTCCTGCCGGGTGACCTCGAAGATCTCGTTGCCGTTGCGGCCCGAGACGTCCTTGTCGCAGTACGTCCGCTGGTCGCCGTCCGGACCGTTCTTGCAGGTGGCGACGCCGTAGAGCGGGTCGGTGGTCTGGGCGCGGGTGGCCGTGCCCTTACCGGCCGCGTTGCTCGCGGTCAGCGCCACCGAGTACGCCGTGCCCGGCGTCAGCCCGGTCACCCGCAGGCTCGCGCAGCTCCCGGTGGCCGTCTTGCCGCCGGTCGCGGCCGTGCAGGTGGCCCTTCCGCCGCCGGCGTCCACGGTGAACGTCACCGTCACCGACGTGGCGTCCGCCGACGAGCCGGTCACCGTGATCCGGGGCGCGGCCACGGTGCGCGCCGTGGTGCTGGCCTCCGCGCCGGGGCCGGCCTCGTTCACTGCCTTGACCTTGACCGTGACGTTCTGGCCGTTGCCGAGCCCGCCCACGGTGGCCCGCACGTCGGTCACCTCGACCGTCTTCCCGCCGGCCTCCACCACGTACTTCGTCACCGGGCGACCGTTCTCCACCGCCGGCGACCACTGCACCGCGACCGTGCCGGGCTGATCGGCCACCGTGGACGCGCGCAGCTCGGTCGGCGCCTTGGGCGCGGTGAAGGGCACCACCGTGTTGCTCACCGGCGACGCCTTCGACCCGGCGCCCTTGTCGCTGACCGCGGTCACCGTGAACGCGTACTGGGTGCCGTACTCCAACTGGCCGGCCGGCAGCACCAGCTCCGGCTTCGGCGACTCGCCCGCCGGGGCGCTCGCGCCGGCCGAGGTCGCGGTCACCGCGTACCTGGCGACCTTGTTGCCCTGGCCGTTGGCCTCGGGCCAGCTCACCCGGACCGTGCCGTCCGGGCGCGCCTCGGCGGTCACCGCGGTCGGCGGGTCCGGCACCTCGGCGGTCGGCACGACCGGGTTGCTGCGGCGCGCCGGACCGTCGCCCTTGGCGTTCACCGCGTGCACCGAGAACGTGTACGTCTCGCCGTTGGTCAGGCCGGTGATCTCCAGCGCGCGCTGGTTCGCGCCCACCTCGTGCGTCTGGCCGGCGCCCTCCACCACGTACCTGGTGATCTCGGCGCCGTTGGACGCGGCGGCCTGCCAGCTCACCCGCGCCGACGCGTCGCCGGCGGCGGCGGTGACCGCCTTCGGCGCGCCCGGCCGGCTCACCTTCGGCTTCTTCGGCGGGGGCGGCGGCGGGGGCGCCGGCGGTGGGTCGCCGCCGAGCACGTCGTTGGCGTACTTGTCCACCTCGCGCACCCGGTTGTGGTCGTCGACCACCTGCGCGGTCGACGAGTCCGGCGGGTTGATGAACAGGTGGTTCTCGCGGACCTCCAGCTCCACCGGGCCCGGCCGGCCGGCGCCCTTGATCGTCTCCACCAGCTGCCCGCCGGCGTCGAACGAGTAGACCGTGCCGGTGCCCTCGTCGGCGACGTAGAACCGACCCGCCCAGGCGACCGCCGGGCTGAGCCGGGGGCCCTCGCCGGGCACCGTGAACCGCTTCACCTCGGCCCCGTCGCGCACCACGTGCACCGACCGGTCGCCGGGGACCGTGACCGGCACCTGCGGCCCGCTGGTCCGCGTCGGCAGGCTGCCCGGCGCGGTCATGGTCAGGCCGGCCCGCCGCGTCCGGCCGCCGCTGACCGTCACCAGCGACGCGGAGGTGCGGTCCAGCACCGCCACCCCCTCGTCCAGGGTGGACACCACCAGCTCGTGCGCCGGCTCCGCCACCTCGTACGTCTCGACCCGCTTCGGGCTGAGCCCGCCGGCCGGCGCGTCACCCGGCGTGGCCGGCAGGTCGGCGGCGGTGACCGCCGAGACGGTGCCCTCGCTCGGCACCGCGATCCACAGCTTGCCCGCGCCGTCGAACGTCCCGCCGGTGATGCCCGGCGGGTAGCGGACCGGCTCGCCCACCGGCGTCAACGCCCGTGGGTCGAGCTGCCGGACGATGCCCTGCACCGCGTCCACCACGAACGCCTCGTCGTCGTGCAACGCGACGCTCACCCCGAGCCCCGGCGCGGTCGGCGTGGTGGCGGTGATCTGCAACGTGGCCAGATCCAGCGAGCTGACCTGGCCGGTGTTCAGGTCCCGCAGGATCAGCAGCCGGTCGGTCTGGGAAACCTGCGTCTGGTGCCGCCGTCCGCCGGGCACCTCCATCCGGGTGTCCACCCGGGCGGTGATGCCGTTCACCCGGGCCAACTCGCTGCGCGT
This sequence comes from Micromonospora sp. NPDC049240, assembly GCF_040647835.1. NCBI lineage: Bacteria > Bacillati > Actinomycetota > Actinomycetes > Micromonosporales > Micromonosporaceae > Micromonospora > Micromonospora sp. NPDC049240. The sequence goes on along the minus strand of NZ_JBEZCX010000032.1, from coordinate 16,310 downwards.
GGTGCTCCACAGCCAGGACGACGAGTCGAAGTTGGCCACCGCGTTGTCGGCCGCGCCCAGCCCGAGCACCGTCAACCCCATCGCCGCCAGCAACGCGGCCACGGTGCCGATGGTCACCAGCCCGCCGCGCATCCGCTTCCGGGGGCGGGCCGTCTCCGGCCCGGCGGTGCTCGTGACGTCCTCGATGGTGGTCACAGCCGGCTGCCTTCCCGTCGGTGGAGGAGGGCGCCGCGCCCGGCCGGCCCTCCCCAGAGCCGGAGCCATCATAGGGGCCGGCCGGGGCAGGTGAAACCCGCACCGTCCTCCTGTGGACACCGAGCGTGTCCTCGGTGGCCGGTCAGTTCGGCGTGGCGCCGCCGCCCTCCCGGTCCGTGCACACCTGGCCCGACGTGGCGTACGAGTCGGTCGAGTAGACCGCCAGCACCGTGAAGCAGTAGTCCAGCCGCGCGCTCAACCCGTTCACGGTGTACCGGGTCTGCCCGGCGTCCACGGTGGCCATCACGCCGAGCTTCTGCCCGGCCCGGCCGCCGGCCACCACGAACGGCACCCCGCCGTCCGTCGGGTCGGTCCAGGTCACCGTGATCGTGGTGGTGTCGTCCCGCAGCCGCAGGTCACCCGGGGGCGGGCCGGTCACCTTCGGTTTCACCGCGCCGGGAGAGGGAGCGGGCGGCGCCGCGTCCCGGTTCAGCCACACCGCGCCCCCGGCGACCACCGCCACCAGTGCGAGTACCGCGCCGCCGACCACCAGGGCCGGCACCGTCCGGTTCCGGCCGCGCGACTCGGGCTCCACCGCAGCCGGGTACGCGGCCGGCTGGTGGAACGCCGACGGCACCGCCGGCCAGGAACCCTGCTCCGGGTACGCCGCCGGGTCCGGCCGCTCCGCCTCCGGGAAGTCCGGCAGCCCGTCGTCGACCGGCAGCGGCCACCCCCGGTCCGGCGCACCGCCGTCGACGTCCCGGTCGTGCCGGTCCGTACTCCGGTGCTCCGTCCTCCGGTGCTCTGTACTCCGGTGCTCCGCGACGGCACCGCGCCGCTCCTCGGCGACGTTCGGTCCCGCCTCGGGGGCATCGACGGTGTCCGGCGCCGGTTCGGGGTCGGGCCCGGCAACCGGCTGGGACGGTGCCACGCTGCTCCAGGGCGGCGCGGTCATCCCCCACGGCGGCGCCGGCGTGCCGCTGACGGGTGCGGCGCTGACGGGTGGGCCGCTGACGGGTGGGCCGCTCACGGGCGGGCCGCTCACGGGCGGGCCGCTGACCGGATATTCCGGCGGCCCGCTCACCGGGTGGCCGGGCGGTCCGCTCACGGGTCGGGTCGGTGACCCGCCGCCGGTGTGCACGAACGCCTCACTTCCCGGCGGGACCGGCGGGTACCCCGGTGCCACCGGTCCGGCGGTCGGACGTACCGGTGCGGACGGATCGCTCCCCGGGAGTGCACGGGGCGCTGGTGGGCGCGCTGGTGGGCCGCTCACCGGGGCTGTCTCCGGCCGATGTGCGCTCGGCGAGCCCGCAACCGGCGGCGGTCCGTCCGACGGCGGTCCGTCCGGCAGGTGTCCGCCCGGTGCCACGCTCGTCGGTTGCGGGCTCGCCGGGAAGTGGGTGCTCGTCGGCGCCCCGCTGACGGAACGCGGGCCGGCCGGCTGCCCACTCGTCGGGACGGCGTCGGCCGAGGGCATGGCGGCGGCCTGCCGCTCCGCCTCCTCGCGCAGCAACGGGCCGATCTGCCGCACCTGAACGGTCGGCTTGTCCCAGCCCGGCCCGGATCGGTGTCCGTCCGCCGTCGCCCCGGCCGGCTCGTCGGGCCGGTGGGCCGGCGTGGCGGTCGACGACGGCGTAGGGGGTGTCCCCGCCGACGTGGTGTCGAGGGCTGGCGACCCGGACCCGGGCTCCGGGACCCGTGGCGTCGGCGGTACGGGTGTGCCGGCCTCGCGTTCCTCCCCGGTGACGCGTGCCAGGGTGGACGGAGAGGTCGGTGTCGCATCAGCCTCCGTGGCGGGCGCCGGCGGCGGGACGGAGGCATCCGGAAGTGCGCCGGTGCTCGCCCAGGGGGAGCGGGGCGACGGCCGGCGAGGCGGGGGGATGACCGGCGGCGGTGGTGGTGCGGCGGCGCCGGTGGTCGACGCCGCCGGATCGGGAGGCGGAAGCGGGGCGACCGGTGCCCGGGACGGTACCGGCGTCACCCCGGGAGCGGGCGGTACCGGCGTCACCCGGTGGCTCGCCGGGATCGCCGGAGCGCTGTGGCCCGCCGGGATCGGCGGAGCGCCGTGGCCCGCGGGGATCGGTGGAGTCCCGTGGCCCGCCGGGATCGGCGGTGTCCCGTGGGGCGGCGGGATCGGCGGCGCCGCGCGGGGCGTCGGGACCGGCGGTGCGCCGTGGGTCGTCGGGATCGGTGGAGCCCCAAGCGCCGCGGGGATCGGTGGTGCCCCGCGGGGCGTCGGGATCGGCGGTGCTCCGTGGCTCGGTGGGGCCGGCGGGCCATCGGCGTCGGGCGGAGAGGGCGCGGTGTCCGGGCCCGTTTCCGGCGGAGCCGGCGTGGCCGGCGTGGCCGAGAGGCCCGGTCGGGGTGGCGGGGGCGCCCAGGGGCTTGCCGGCCGGTCAGCCCCGGTGCGCGGGAGCGGGGACGGGACCACCGGCGGCGGCAGCGGGGCCGACCCCGGGGCGGACCGGGGCGACGGGTGCGGGGGTGGAACAAGATGCGCTCCGGCGCCGGACGTGGCTTCGGGTGCCCGGAACTCCGGGGCCGGTTGCGGTGCCCATTCGGCGCCGGGCACGGGCGTGACACCAGGCGGTACGGGGACGGTCGAGGACGGCGGGGCGGCCCGGGACGGCTGCGCCGGCGCGACCGCCGGCAGCGACACGGTGGGCCCGGCCAGCGCCGGATCGGGGTGCCCGCCGGCAGCGGCGGCGGAGCCGCCGGGGAGTGGACCGGAACCGGCGGGAGCGGCGGCGGAGCCGCCGAGGTAGTGGCGCGCCGCGCGTACCGCGGGGTGATCCGGACCGAGCACGGCGGGCCCGGCGGTGGCGACGCGGCCGTAGTTGCGGCGGGCCTCGTGCCGGTTGCCCAGTTCCTCCGCGACCCCCGCGAGGTCGAAGCTGAGCGCGAGCATCAGCGGGTCGGCGTCGCCGCGACGGCGCTCACCAGCGGCGTACGCCTCTTCGAGGACGCGACGGGCAGCGGCCGGGTCGTCGGCCTCCCGGTGCAGTCGGGCCAGCAGATGGCCGGTGGCCAGCACGTCCTGGTGGTCCTCGCCGTACGCCGGCCGGGCCGCGGCGATCGCGTCGTCGAGCAGGCGACGGGCGCCGGTCAGATCTCCCGCGGCGCGGAGCGCGAGGGCCTGGTGCTGCGCGGCGGTCAGCGGGGAGGGGTGGGACACGTGAGCAATGCTGCCCGGAATCGCCGGTTCCGCGCTACCCGCCCGACCGTGGGCGGCGTTGACCTGCGAAGACGTGCGGCGTCGGAGGTGATGTGCATGATCGTTTCGACCCGTGTACAGTAATGCCCCGTGCGGCCCTCGGGGCCGGCCGAACCGGTGTGAACGTCACCGCGGCCGACCAGGTAGGCTGAGCAAGCAGGTCCGGGTGGCGGAATGGCAGACGCGCTAGCTTGAGGTGCTAGTGCCCGTATAGGGCGTGGGGGTTCAAGTCCCCCCTCGGACACGTACAGTTACCCCACAGTAATCAGCGTCAGGCTTAGCCTCGACGCTGATTTTGTTTTCACCGGGGTTGTAGGTGAGAGCGAGCCGTAGCTCGCGGTAAACGGTGCTCTTGTCCTCGCTGCGGGCGTCGCGCAGGGTGGTGCGGAGGTCGTCAAAGCTGCCGACGAGGCGCCGGATGTCGTCCTCGGTGAGGCGACGGGGAGCCTGCGCTTGTGCTGCCGTTGCCGCGTTGCGTTGGGTGAGGGCGGCGGCGCGTTGGGCGTTGACCTCGGCCATCCAGCCGGCGACGGTGGCGGGGTCGCCTCCGGCGTCTGCGATGGCGCGGTATTGGGCGAGTTTGGCATCGCATGCGGCAATGATCTTGTTGGCGGCGGTGATCTCTGGCGCCATGCTGCCGGGGCGGGCGTCGGGTTGAGCGGCGTGCAGCCGGCGGATCGTATCGGTCAGCCGATGCGGGGCGAACACCTTGAGCAGCCAGTTGTCGAGCGCGGGGACGATGTCTCGTTCCGCGACGTAGACGTTGCGGGGGTGCTGGACATGGTTGGCCAGGGCGTACTCGTTGGGGTAGCGGCACCGGTAGTAGGCGGTCTCGTGTGCCTGGTGGCTTTGCATCTTGCGTCCGCACAGTCCGCAGAGCATGAGACCGCGAAGGATGTAGTGGCGGCGCGTCTTTCGTTGCCGGGTGCCGGTGCGACCTCGACCGCTGGCCGCCATGATCGTCTGAACAAGCTCGAAGTCGTTGACGGTGACGAGCGGCGGATGCGCGATGGTGTCGGACCATACCCATGAGGTCTTGTCGTTCCAGCGCATCCGGGTTTCGTAGCCGAGGGCGACGTCGTTGACATCGAGGAGTACCTCGTCCTTGCGCTGTTTGTTCCACACTTGCCGGCCGGTGTAGCGGGGGTTGGACAGGATGTTCTTGACGGCGCTCTTGGCCCAGCCTTCGCCGGTGCGGTGGGGGTTGCGGGCAGGATCGGCGGCTGATGGTGACGGGATGCCGTCGCGGGTGAGGGCCTCGGCGATGGCGAAGTAGCCGTTGTTGGCGAGGTACAAGGCGAAGATCCGCCGTACGACGGGCGCGGTGGCCGGGTCGGGTTCGAGCTTGTGCAGGCGGCGGCCGTCGGCGGCCTTGCCCGGGTTGGGGTGAGGTCCGGCGTCGGCGAGGCGGTATCCATAGGGCGGGCGCCCGCCGAGGAACCGGCCTTCGATCTTCGCCTGCGAGGTCATCGCCGTGCGGACGCGGACCTTCACCCGGGTGCGTTCGCCCTTGGACATGCCGCCGAACACGCTCATGATCAGGTCATGCGCTTCGGACTCGGGATCGATCGCGCCGCCCACCTCCGGCACCCACAGGCCGACGCCGTAGTGCGAAAAGACCGGCATGGTCAGGCTGTACTGGTTGCCGTAGAACGCGCGTTGGGGTTCGCCGATCACGACGGCGTCGAAGCCTCGGTTCGGGTCGGCGAGGGCGTCGAGCAGCCTGGCCGCTTGGGGCCGCCGCTTCCATGGCAGGGAGCGGGACAGACCGATGTCGAAGAACACGGCGACGACGATGCCGCCAGCCGGTTCGATGAGGCCGGTAGCGCGTGAGCGTTGCCAGTTCCTCGACGCTACGGGATCCTGCTGATCCTCGGTGGAGACGCGGCCGTAGAAAGCAAACTGCCGGTGTGCATGGCCGGCGAGCAAGGTAGCGGCAGCTTCTTCGATTCGGTGTACGTCGACGGTCACAGAACGTGCCTTCCGGGTGTTGAGGGGTGCGCATCCGCTGACCATCCGGGGTTGGGTAGCGCCGGACGCGCCATCGACCAGATCCACGCATACGGGGATGAAGAGATCAAGCTTCCGTGGACTCGACCGGCCCCTGGCGACTACTGGCGGACGAGCGTTGCAGCAACGTAAGCAGCGCGCGGGCCACGGCGTCGGTCAGCTCCGGGTCGGTACGGAATTCGATGGTCGGCGCTGGTCTTGCCCCGGGTGGCGTAGCCGGCTTCCCCGGCGGGCGGTCGCTCATGAGGAAGCCCTCATGATCACCACGTCTTCGTGCTGGACGAGCCACTGCGGATCGCCGGCAGCGATCGCGTCTCGGATGTTCTTCTGCTGAAAGAACGAGGCGCGGGGAATGATCACACCGTTGCGGACGCCGCAGATGAGGGCGATGCACTCCTCGACCAGTTCGAGGCCGGCGTTGATGCCGGCGGCGGCGACCATGCCGGGGATGTCGATGAGTTCGCCATGGCGGCGGTAGGGCCGGGCAGTGACGACGACGTGTCCGCCGGGCCGCAGCAACGTCCGGCAGCCGGCGAGGATCGCGGTGAACCCGTCGGCGAGTTGGCCGTGGCTGCGGTAGGCGAGGTTGTCCCCGTCGCCGTACTTGTGATGGATCTTGCGGACCCCGCCGCGTCTCGGGCCAGGGGTACGAACGTGACCGTGGGTGGACGATCCGTAGGGCGGTGAGGTGATCACGAGGGAGACCTGGCCGTGCAGGCTCGCCGGCAACAGGGTCGGCAGGGTGGTCGAGTCACCATGGTAGATCTCGCCCCGGCCCGGCGCCCCGGCCTGCACCGTGCGACGGATGTTGTCCGCCGCCATGGCGACCCATTCGGCTTCGTACTCCACGCCGACGCCGTGGCGGCCGAGGTGCATGGCCTCGACGACGGTGGTGCCGATACCAGCCATGGGGTCGAACACGACGTCGCCGGGGTTGGTGTAGGTGCGGATGGCGTACCGGGGGATGGTGGGCAGCATCTTGCCGGGGTGGGCCAACGACTCCGGGGTGTACCGGCCGCGCCGCAGGTCACGCGACGCGATCTGACCGGTAAGCCAGACCGAACCGAGGTAGCCCTCAGCTAGGGCCTGTGTCGAAGTCGGTCACAGCCACTCGTTGATGGCGGCGAGGTGGATGGTGGCTTCGTAGCGGACGGCCAGCTTGTCGAAGCGGGTGGCCACGGCTCGGTTGCGTTTGAGGCGGTTGATGCCGCACTCCACGGCGTGGCGTTGCTGGTAGATGTGCGGGTCGAAGGCCGGTGGCCGGCCGCCTTTGGATCCCTTGGCCCGCCGGTTGGCGTCCTGGTCGGCCTTGCTCGGGATGGTCGCGGCGATGCCCCGTCGGCGCAGGTAGGCCCGGTTGGCCTTCGAGGTGTACGCCTTGTCGGCCAGGACCCGGTCCGGTCGTGTTCTCGGTCGGCCGGTGATCAGGCGGGGAACGCGGATCGCGGCCAGAACCGGGATGAACTGGGGGCTGTCGCCGCGCTGCCCGGCAGTCAGCACCATGGCGAGGGGTTTCTGGCCTTGTTCGCAGCCCAGGTGCAGCTTCGTGGTCAACCCACCGCGGGAGCGGCCGAGCGCATGATCGGTCGGCTCAACGCTGACGCCGCCGGGTGGCTCGGCCTGCAGATCCCCCTTTTCCTCGCCCCAGCCGCATGCTGGTGGGCGCGGGCGCTGGTCGAGTCCACCGACACGTCCCAGGTGATTCTGCCGTCCGCATCGGCGAGGGCCTGCAACGCGGTGAGCACCTGCTGCCAGGTCCCGTCGCGCTGCCAGCGGCGGAACAGGGCATACACCGCCGACCAGGACCCGTACTGCGGTGGCACGTCCCGCCACGGCGCGCCCACCCGGATCCGCCACCGGATCCCATCGATCAACTGCCGTCTACTCCATGACGACGGTCGACCTGGCCGCTTACCCGCCGGCAGCAACGGCTCCAGCACCGCCCACTGCCCGTCGGTCAGGTCGAACCGCCTCGTCACCGCTAGGGTGTCCACGAGGTCTCCGGTTTCAGGTTCTGCTTGGCCGCTGAACCATCTACCGGAGACCTCGCCTACTTTCGATCTCCGACACGCGAAGATCCTCAAATCAGCTCAAGCCCTGGCCCGGACTTCGACACAGGCCCTAGTAGACGAGCTGTGGGACGCCCTGGTCGCGCGCTTCGACCGGGCAGATCTCGACGACAAGTTGGCCCTGCTCCGGCGGCTGCGACGGGTAATCTTCTATCAGGCAGCCGCGTTGCTGAGGATCTGCCAGCTCGCGTACGAGGGCTGTACGGCACCTGACGCCGATCTGGAGTGCCGGGACCAGATCAGGGCCGCGCTGCCGCCCGTGCTGGAGAAGGCGGCGCTGGATCGGAAAACCTTCGCCGATTCGGTCGATCTCCTTTGGAAACTGGCTGGGCAGGACGGGCGAACAGACCAGCGGCAGACAGATCATCCCGTCCAGGTCCTGCAAGACCTGGCCGAGTTCAAGCGGTGGAAGCCGCTGGAGTTCAACGCTGGAATGGTCGACGCCGCGAAGCGGTGGATCGCGGCGAGCCCGGGCAGCAAACCCCGGGTTTCGCCGCTGGAGATTCTCCAGCCACTGCTGGCCACGGAGGTCGACGAGAAGGAGTCCGATGGGGCCCAGGTGACTCTTAAACAGTTCCAGCTGGACCCCGTGGCGGTGTCGTCACTACGACGGCAGGTCGTCGACCTCGTTCTAGACGAACTGTGGTCGCCGGATCGCTGGCGAGCCGTCCGCGCCGCAGAGACTCTGCAAAAGGCGCTGCAGTACCCTCACGGGTTCTACGGATACACCGTTCCTGCAGAGCAGCGGGACGAGTGGACACCCGACTTCCTGGAAACGCTTGGCCTGCTCGGCGACCGTGTCGCCACCCGGCCGCTCGACCCCGTTGTCGCGATCGCGGTCCGCAAAGCCTCAGGTGGCACGCTCGTTCTGCCCCCGGCGCAACTAGGGCAGCAGCGAGATCGGTCCTGGACGCGCTCCCGGACTCTATCGAGTACGAGATCGCAGTGGCTCTGCACGATGGGTGGGGGGAACTGCTGGTTGACGTGAACGACTTCCGCGAGGCGCAGCGGGTACTGGCCGAGAAGCTGGAATCCCTCGCGTGCCGGGCCCTGGCGAATACGTCGGAGGAAGCGTTGCTCGACGAACTCGCCGGTGGCCTGCTGGCTGAGCAGGAAGCCGCGTTGACCGGACGGCAGGCGAATCCTGAGCCGTTCGCCCGTGCCCTGATGCGAAACCGGCCCTCGCTCGCGCACGCTCTCGTGGCGTCGGTGATCCGCGAACCGGAAAGCCCGCTGGCGCGCCTGCTTCCGGTTGCTGCACACGAAATCCTGCTGAGCGATGCCGACGCTGGATGGGAAGCGGTGAGCAGGCTGCTGCGCTGCGAGCACCTCACCCTCACTCGGCTGACTGCGAACGGCCTGAGCCGCTACCGCGGCCACCAAGGGCCGATGGACGCCCGGGAGCAGGCGACACTCCGCCAGCTGCTAAACCACGAGGACGAGACAACTCGACGCCTGGCCTTGCAGGCGGTGCGTTGGATAGGCGAGTACGACCGGGCCAGCGCCGCGAACCTTGTCCTGTCGGTCTCCTTCCAGCACTCGCCGGCCGTGGCCGAGGAGGTGCTCTCCGCCTTCGGAGAGCACGGCTATCTGTCATACGACGATGTCGACGCCGCAGACCGTGAACAGCTCCTCGCCGGAATAGCCGGATCCGCCACAATCGAGCAGTACGAGGTCCAAGATTTCCTGGCCGGCCTCTCGGCAGTGCAACCCGAGGCGGTCATGCGACTACTGAAGCGCCGGGCGAAGCCAGACGCGGAACAGCAGGCCGACGGGCACCGTGCCTTGCCGGCCGAATGGCAGGAGACTCTTCGGTTCCGCAGTACCGCGCGCTTCCGCGACTTCCTGTGGGAGGCCCTGGACTGGGTCGCCGAGAACATCGACGACGCTAGCGTCGATGACTGTGGAGCGCTCTTCGCGGCGGTGGCGGTGACGTTCGACGACGACGTCCGGGAAACGCTGGACCGGGCGCTGGAAAGCAACTCGCTGCAGCACATCAGGGCACTCGGCGTAGTTCTGGAGCACGCTCAGCGTACGTTCGTCTGGGTGCACTCGGACTTCGTCGTCCGAGTCCTTCGCGCTGCGGAAGAGCACGGCGAGCGTTGTCGCCGGGAAGTCCGTCGCGGCCTTCACCGCTCTGTACTCAGCGACGGATGGGGAGGCCCGGTTGGTGAACCATTCCCCCAGGACATCGAGCAGCGCGACCGGAGTCGCGCCGTTGCGGCAACACTGGCGGAGGGTTCGCCAGAGCGGGCTTTCTATGACGAACTGGTTGGAACAGCAGAGGCAGCCATCCGCTTGGAGGTCGACCATGAGCGCCGCTTCCTCGAACACCGCGACTGGTGAGATGCCCCGCTCCGGAGGTGCCGTGATGAGGGCGGCGACGATGGCGCGGGCGCCGGGCGTGTGGACGCAGTCGTCGGCGATGTCGGGCAGAACTGCGACGGGGAGCTGGGCGTCGACCCGTTTGACGAGGGTGCGCAGGCCGTCGTTGTGTTCCAAGATTCCGCCGAGGTGGCGAATGACCTGGGCGGCGGTCCCGGCAGACAGGTCGAGGTCATGGTCGATGCGGGTGGCGTGGTCGGGTCCGTAGATGTGGTCGAGGGCGTGCGGGTCAACGGTGAGTAGGGCCTTAGCCATCTTCTTGTCGAGGCAGCCGCGGCGGGCGAAGAGGCGCAGTACAGGCCCGACGGCATCGGGTTCGAGTCGCCGGCGGCTGTACACGGAGGTGAGCGCGTCGAGGATGTCGAGGAGCCCGGGTTCGTATGGGTTGTCGCCGTTGATGGCGTCGGCGGCACGGCCGACGAAGGGCTCACATTTCTCCGCGATTCGCAGGGCTTCGCGGACGTCCTCCTCATCGGTGACCCAGGCATGAAACTCGGGGCCGGCCGCAGGAATGCCGCAGCGATACGCGAGCTGTCGCCACGGTGGCATGACGGCGAGGTACCACCGGACGAGAGCGAGGTAGCGGCCCGCCTCGTAGCGACTCGTGAAGTGCTTGATTCCCGCCACCGCCTCCAAACAGTTCCGGACCTGCTTCTCCCAGCATCCCCAGGCGTCGGCGAGACCGATCTGGTGGTACGCGTCGGCCAGGACGAGACCTTCGGCCTCCCGGACCGCGCGGCCGAACTCCCCGAGCAACCGCGCGCTCTCCGGCAGGTAGCGGTCAGGGTCAGAAATCTCGTGTAGAGGTTTTGGCGGCTGCGCCTGGGCTTCCTCCATTGCCGCATGAACAGCGGCGACTTCCTGGATCGCCTCCCATGTCTCGTCGGACAGGATGACCGCAGTGTCGAAGCCGGGAGCCAACGGACCGGTGACTGCCCGGATCCGAGCGGCGGTGCTCCGCCAGTGGGTCAACTCGCGCCGACGAGCCTTCTCCGCCTCGCGTTCGGCGAGAATCCTCAGTGCCGCGGCCTTACCGTTGACGTTCAGCAGCGGCTCGCGACGCAGCGTCCTGGCGTGGATCTCGTAAGTCTCCGCTGCGGCGAGCCCGGCGACGGGCACGTTTTTCCGGAGCGGTTCGACCATCGGCACGAGACCGACCGTTTTGAGTTCGGCGATCCAAGCCCGCAGCGCATCCGATGCAGGTGAGGTGAGATGCCCCTTGAGTCGAGTGGCGAGCGGGGCGGTGGTCGCGCCGACGTAGCAGACGCGCAGGTCGCGGGGGTCTTTGAGCACGTAAACTGTGCCGGTGGTCGCCTCTGCAGCGGTCTCGGCCACCGGGTCCTCCTCTGTCCGTGGTCCGGCTTCGTGCTCATGCTGCCTGGCGCGTGTGACGCTCCTTGGCTGGGATGCTCGGCCCGGCGGCCGCAGCAGCGGCACTCGCCCGGTTGTCAACCGCGCGCACGGCCTCGCCCTCGGAAGCGGCGCACGTTGTCGTTCGCAAAAGGTATGCCCATCGGTCGCACGGGTTATGGATGTTTAGGGCAAACCCGGCTTCTGCCGCCGTCGTCAGCTCGTCAGCTCGTTGCTCGTGCCCGTTTGCTCCGGGAGTGGGCACGCTGGTGATGGCGCGAATGAGGTTGACTTGCTGTGGGCATGCGATGGATAGCGTAGGAGGGCTCCGGCGTGGACGGTGGAATCGAGCTAGCTGACCTGCTCTGGCAACTACGGCATGAGCTGAGTCGAGCAATGTGGGCCGGGGAACGGACCGACCTACGGTTCGAGGTTGGGCCGGTGGAGTTGGAGCTCACGGTGGCAGTTGAGAAGTCCACCGAGCCTGGAGTGAAGGCCAAGTTCCTGGTGGTGGAGGCGGAGATGGGTGGGCGGCGGGCATCGACGGTCACGCAGCGGATCCACTTGACTCTGCATCCACGGTTGGCTGATGCCCCGGAGCGCTCGCCTCTGATCGCAGGGCGTTCCGAGGATGGCGAGCGGTGAGCGGCCGTGGCACGCGATGACTGATGGCGTAACGCTCTCAGCCGGCGAGCGCTCGATGGGCCTAGACGGGCGGCGAGTCGCCGAGGTGATGTGCATCCGCAGGGACGGATCTGCGCAGCGTGGTTCGGGCTACCGTGTTCGTGATCGGCTGGTTCTCACAGCGGCCCATGTCGTGAGCGATGTCATGGAGGTGACGGTCCGGTTCGACGCTGACCAGCCGGGCGAGTGGTCAGCGCCTACGACTGTCGCCTGGTGTGATCCGTCGGCAGACGTGGTGCTGTTGCGACTGGAGCGGGTCGATGGCCCGTCCGAGGTGGTGCCGGTGCGGTTCGGCCGTCTCGCGCGCCGGGCCGAGCGTGTGGAGGCACACCTGGTCGGCTTTCCGCGGTGGAAGCTGCGCAGGTATCCAGATGGCAGTCGGATCCGAGAAGCGCATCATGCAGTGGGTACTGTCGCAGGGCTATCCAATCCCAGGTCGGGCACCCTGGAAATCACTGTTGATCCGCCCGCCGAAGATCCGGATCTGGCTGTGTCGCCCTGGGAAGCGATGTCCGGGACTGCGGTGTGGGTCGCGGACCACATCGTAGGCGTTGTTTCGGCACACCACCGTCAGGAAGGTCTGAGCCGGCTAACCGCCGTACGGCTGGAATCACTCGAGAATAGCGAGCCAGCGAGCATCCTCGGCTTTCCTGACGGTGCGGAAGTGCTTGCGGACGTCCTCGCCTTGGTCGAGGGGGCCCCTACGGGGCCGTCCCGGGCCAGGCCTTCTGGCGGGTTCTTAACGGCGCTGGCAGTCGAGGATCGCCTGTTGCCGCCAGTACGTCGTAACGCGGCGTTCACCCATGTAGACGCGCAACTGGCGCACGCGGTAGGAATGGTTCGTTCCTTCGGCGCTCTTGTCGTTATCGGCGCAGAAGTCTCGTCGGGCCGCTACCCGATGACAGCGCAGTTGCCGCCGCTGCTCTGGCAGGCAATCGACGATGTTCCCGATGCGCTTGCAGAGCTACGCGCACGAATGAGCGCCCCCGGGAGCGCGAAGGAGATTCTGTCATCCGGGCCTGACGTGCTCCAGGTTGGATGGCAGATTGTTCGAGAGTTCCCGCTCGCGCGGCGCGCCTTCCAAACAGCCTTCGCGGCGCTTGACAGCGATCGGGAACCGTCGGGCGCCCATTTCGACTTGGCCCGCCTCGTGAACACGGGCCACGTCGAGGTGGTGGTCTCGTACAACTGGGACACCTGCCTTGAACGAGCACACGAGCGGATGTACGGAGTGGGATTGCCGGCCGGCCTCCTCCACAAGCCGCACGGGGACGCTGCGCGTCCTCATCACGACGACTGGGTGCTCCCAGACGAAGACGGACAGGTTCCAACCGAGGTGCTCAACCAAGTCGTCCAGCTCTCGGATCGACCACGAACGCTTGTCGTGGTTGGGTACGGCGGCCGCGATGCGGCCGTCGTCGAATCGCTACTTGCGCCACTCGAGAAGCGATGGCCCGTTGTTCGCGTCGGATTGTCTGCCACCGGCGAGGGAGCAATCGCAAGTACCGCCGATTCGGCCCTTGCGGCGCTTGCCTCACAACTTGCACCGCCCGAGCCTTTCAAAGCCTGGAAATACGTCGCGTTCCTGCAAAGCAGGAGTTTTCTGGCAGCACTGCGAGGAGAACGTCTTCGCCCAACGGATGTGGAGGCCTGCCCAGAGTTGCCGGCTGCTCCGAGACTTGCGGAGCGGCTACTTGCTTCGCGGTTCGCAACATTGTCGGGGTCGAGCGGCACGGGGAAGTCCGTTACTGCCTTTCATGCTGCACGCCGGCTCAACCGTCAGGGCTGGAAGGTGATCGAACTGAAACAGGCCGGAGTCGCTTCAGCGGCCGATGTTGAGGAGTTCCGGCGCCTGAATGGTCCCGTGCTTGCAGTGGTCGACGACGCTCAGGCCATCGATCGTGGCGTGGTCGCTGACTTTGAATCGTCCGCTGACGACACCCACGCCATCCTGTTGGTCTCGACCGAGCGGCTCGAGGCGCGGGATGACGAAACGCTTCTCGCGGCTCAATCGATGCAAGTTCTGCACGAGTACTGCCGAGCCAACATCGAGATGGTTGGCCCGCTGCTCACCCAACTCGACGACCGAGTCCGATGGTCGGTATTTTCCGATACGCCCGAGCAGCGCCTGGATCTCGCGGTGCGCACGGCCACCGAGCCTTGGCTCTACATGTTCGTCGCATCCGGCGGTGAGCGCCGCATCATCGGCGCGCTGGATCGGGCGGTTGAGGACGTAGCTGCGGCGCTCGTGCTCGCTTTCATCTGCATCGCGCAGATGACAAGCCGTGACGCGGGAGTAACGCGGGAAGAGCTCGTGGCGGCTGCGGTACGACATGCGAGCATTCGGTTCGCTCCCGGTGGTGTCTTGCAGCGGAACCGTATCGACCGCGCCTTGTTCCTCCTGACGAACGAGAAGCTCATCCGCGAACATGACGGCCGGATTCGCGCCGCGCATATCCGTATCGCTGAACGAGCTTTGCAGAATCTTGGACAACGCGAAACGGCCGAAATCGGGCCGACGGTGCGAGCTTGCGTGCGAGCAGCCTTGCTCGACGATGCCATCGAAGTCGCGGGCAAGTTCTGGCTCTTTCGGGTCTTCGAGCGAATGGATGTCTATCGTTATCAGTGGGCGAACTCTATCGTCGACGAAGCGGTCTCGGCGCACCTTCTCCACCAGTGCCTCGCGGCAGCGCCAGGCAGCGAACGCGGCGTGGCCCTCAATCTGGTCTGGGCTTCGGAGTGGCTGCGCCAACTTTCCGACACTGCGGCAGATGAGCTCGCAGACAGCATCATCAGATGGCTCCCTGACCTGACGTCCGATGAGGTCAACGGCTATCGGTGGACGTTGAGCGGGCTCCGCTCAAGACACGAAGCGGCCTACGTGCGGATTCGCGATGCTGCCTCGGCCCGTGCCATCGCCGAGCGGCTCTCCGTTGCTGGGAGCCGCCGGGCAGCGTCGGACTGGACGCACATCATCCAGGAGCTCCGCCCGGACTGGAGAGGCGGTGACCTGCTGGCATGGAGCGACGAGTTCGAGAACGCAATTGACGCGGAGCTTCTCATTGGCTGGTTGTCTGACCGAGACTCGCACTCCCACCCCTTCGAAGTATACGAGCTTATCAATGCGCTCGCGTCCATCGCGCCGCAGACGGCAAAGATAGCTTTCGAGGCGTGTGGCGGTGAGATACGTGGCGCGATGGAACGTGATCTCGCGGACGCGGCGAGCAACTTCGCGAGCTGGGTATTCGGCACGATGACTATCGTGGCGATGCTCGCAGACGCCCCATCGGCACGCGATGATGATGAAGATCATCATGACCGCGAGCCCGACGAGTCGGACGCTGCTCGCTCCGCCTTCATGAACGCCAAGGAGCCAGCCCTCCGCGAGCTGGCGGCCAGTGTCCTCGCAGCAATGAAGGAAGTTGACTGGAGGGCCGCTGCACGGTCGCTGGATCGGAAGAAGAGGCACCAACTCCACAACCTCGACTTGCTCTTAGCCTGGCTGGCGTACCTGTCGACGGACATCACGGACGAGATCGCAATTGCGTTGTCCAGCAACTGGCTCTTGCGTATCGTTGGAGAAGCACGCGAAGAGGGAGGAATGGAAGGTAGTCCGTACGGAGCTATCGACTATTGGCTCTACCACCTGTCATGGGGAGGGCGAGGTAAAGCCGTCGTGCGCGGTTTTCTAGCGGAGTACGAGAACGAGATTAAGCCGCTCCCTTCTATCCTCGTCAGGCGTTACCCCGACCTCGCGGTGCAGTCGATACGCAATGGGCGGGCGTCGAGGTTCATGCTCCACGCGGCTCAGGGTGGGCCCGTATCACCGCAGACTTAGAGGCCATAACCGCTACTGATCGCGAAGCCGCGTTGCAATGGCTCGGCCAGATTTCTGACGAACTTTTAGCGGCGTTCAGCAAGCCGCAGAAACACGACCTGGCCGGAATCGACCGATTCATAGATGTCGCGGACGAGTTGAACGCTGAGGTTCTCGACGCCGTCGTCCAGCGAATCGATATTGAGAGTGCTCGCGAGAGCTGGAGGGCGAGGTGGGAAGACGCACGAGACGGAATGCGGCCGGTGCTCCAGCGTGCCTCCACGGTTCCAGGCGCTGCGGCTGCGTTCGCCACACTCGTGATGAGGACCAGTGGCGATGGCAAGGTCGATCCTGACGATTTAGCGCATTGGATTTCGGCCTTTGGGTGACGCCTGATCGTCTGGCTCGGGCCTCTACCCCTTGGCGTCTCTGGCTGGCACCCGCAGCCGCGGCCAGACTTGCCGCCGTTGCCGCAGGTTGTATGGAGTCACCCCGTTACCTTTTTGATCGTCCCCAGCCGGGGACCCTCGGTCGCCCGGCCCGGTATGACTTCCTGCCCCTGTCGTTCGGATGATCCGGGGGGTGT